>NZ_JANQOP010000188.1 GCF_028285745.1 Acaryochloris sp. IP29b_bin.137
TCCCACAAATGGATTGACCCTTGGGTATTGGAATTCTCCAGCAGCCCAGATCACAAACTGGGTTTTGACGTCTCCGCCAGAAGTCTTGAGGATAAAGCCACGACACTGAGAAAGGGGTTCAATTGCTAAAACATCCGTTCCTGTCTTCACAGGCAACTGGAAGTGATCGGCCACCGTTTGCAAGTAGAGGGCATACTGCTGGCCATTGAGATGTTCTCTTCGAAAGGCAATCGCTGGCGATGTTTTCAAGGTAATGGCATTGAGATCGAGTAGGCCAAAACCATGACTCGGAAATGAGGGGGTTATCAAGTTCATCTCCGCTGGCCAGCGGCTAAAGGAGGCTCCAACCTGCTGCCGTTCCAACAGAATAAAGTTTTTCAGGCCTAGATCTTGAAGCGCGACTGCACAACCTACCCCGGCTGGCCCTGCACCGACTATCACCACGTCATAGGAAGAATTTGTCTCTTTCATGGATAGACTTGCTGCCAGCAAGAGTTTAATATAATGATTATCATTATCATAATTTTTAAAATCAGCCAACGCCCCCAATCCATCTGATACAGAACGGATAAGCATAAGCTAGTGGACTAATTTCTAGGGGAAGTCCATAGAGCCGAGATTTAGCATAGTAAATCTGTCACCATCAGTCAGATTGGGACTCTAAATGGGGCTGGACTAGCGCTTCATATCGCTGAGCAAGGATAAGGTTGATCGCTCAAACACCCTGTTAATGCAGGTGATCAGCAATTAAAGAGAGCAAAAAATCCACAATACTTTTCTCAATAAAATCTTCTTGTTGCAAATTAATCCATTTATAGTTAGACTTTCAATAAGCTTGTGTTATTGAGAAAAGACTATGTACACTGCTAACTCACTCAAAGCAGAGCTGAATGACCGAGGTTGGCGCCTCACCCCTCAGCGAGAAACCATTCTTCATGTGTTTCAAGACCTTGAAGAAGGCAAACATTTGAGTGCCGAAGATCTACATACTCTCCTGCAAGAACAAGGTGAGCCCATTAGTTTATCGACCATTTATCGAACATTGAAATTAATGGCTCGCATGGGTATTTTGCGGGAATTAGAATTCGCTGAAAGTCATAAACACTATGAACTGAATCAGCCCTATCCCCACCATCATCACCATCTAATTTGTGTTCAATGTGATAAAACCATTGAGTTTAAGAGTGACGCCGTTCTAAAAATCAGTTCCAAGACGACCAAGAAATTGGGATTTCATCTGTTAGATTGTCAATTATCAATTCATGCCATCTGTCCTGAGTGTCAGCGGTCTATACTACCCACCTGATCAAGGGTTTGACAATGGTGAATTAGGTCTGAGAAAAATTGCGAAAAGTCCTGGGCAAATCATTGATAATGGGTCATCCACTCAACGATCGCAGAACAGAAGATTAACGGGATGTTCTCGACGCTTTTTGCCTTTATTCGGGGCGGCAGCGATTGCAATATCCACCATGCACCGTGATCTCATAATGAGTGACTTGTAACCCAGGGCGAAGCGCCTTAAAATCTAAATCCTGAAGCTGGTCCCAGGCAATATCCTCAATCGCTCCACAAGACTGACATTGGAAGTGATGGTGGGGGTCGATATTGGCATCATAACGACAAACGCCTTCTTCTAAGAGAACCTCTCGGATAAGCCCCACTTCGCGTAAAGCCTGGAGTGAAGAGTAGACCGTTGCCTGGGAAGAGGTTGGTCCATCTTGATTCAGATGATTCGTAATTTGCTCCGCAGTTGGGTGGTCTGAACGAGCTAGTAAGTCTTCATAGACTGCAAAACGCTGGGGTGTGACTCGCAAGCCTTTCGCTTTTAAAGTTTGGATAATTTTATCTGCTTGTTGTTGCATCTATAAGTACCTACAGAAAAGTGCTAGCCATCTCTAAGAAGGAACATCTGGGGTCAAAAAATAGCTATGTGAAGACTAGTATCCATAACTGTAAGTATCCATATCTAAATATTAATCAAAAATCAAAGTAATAAATGCTACCTAATAACTTCTAGACAAGATTTATTCTGAGAAATGCCTGTGATAGAACAACACGGCTTGGATCAAAAAATAAAAACTTTCCAATAAATTGCCGTTCTCAGGAAAGTTTTTGGAAATTTTCCAAGGATGCTTACTAGATATAGCTTTCAACGATCACGTGGTACTTGGATGCAGATTCGCGATCTTTAAGCCTAAACGAGAGGGCTATCATGCTCCATCTACTGATTACTGGGCCAACGAATGGTTACAGACAGTGACTTTTAGGCTGCTCCACGAAATTCAAAAGAATAAAATGATACGATGTATCATATCATTTGTTTTCAATATTCAATCAGTTGGCCAAACCAAAGACGAACCATATTGAAATGTAATAGAAATCAATGAGACATACAAACAAACTCCCCGTCACCGTACTTTCAGGTTTCCTTGGGGCCGGTAAAACCACCGTGCTGAGGCACATTCTGAACAACCG
>NZ_JANQOP010000245.1 GCF_028285745.1 Acaryochloris sp. IP29b_bin.137
CGTGTGGGTCACCAAGTATCGCTATCAGTTTCTCAAAGGCGAAGTGCAAAAACGATGTCGTGAATTGCTCATCCAGATAAGTGATGCAGAGGATATCCGCATACTAAAAGGGGTGGTCAGTAAAGATCGTGTTCATATGCTGATTGAGTATCCCCCGTCGAAATCGATCAGTGATATTGTCAAGCAGTTGAAAGGACGAATATCAAGACGTCTTCAGCAAGAGTATCGAGAGTTAGAGAAGCGATATTGGGGGAAACATTTGTGGGCCATAGGCTATGGAGCCTGGAGTACGGGCAATATCAGTGAGCAAATGGTGGAAGAATATTTGGAGCATCACCGTCCCGTGTCCAATAACGATGTCGTTAAGTTAAAACGAACAGAGACCTAATGCTCTAGCCATCTAGTCAGGTAAACAGCTAGAACTCAAAGTCCATAAGTTTCTCAATACACTTGCGCTAGCATCAGCGCTGCTAACTGATAGGATCAGCGGCAGGCTTCAAGCCTGCCGCTAACTTGTCTAGAGGATAAAGTTATCCGCTGTGAGGTCATTCACAGAGACATTTATCAGGAGGACCGAATCGTTATTGCCCAGCTCAATCAAGGTGCTAGTGCCCACCTGCGTAGCAGCGCCGCCAACACCCAAAATTTCGTCAATATCACTAAAAACAGCGCTGAAATCAAGAGCATCAATCTCGCCAACCGTTGAAAAGTCTAAGACGAAATCAGTTCCTGAATTTCTTCCAAACACGAACGTATCTTGGCCATTGCCACCAACGAAATTCTCGTTCTGACGGCTCCCAATCAAACGGTCGTTACCTCCACCCCCATCAATGACGCCATTCACGGTTCCATCAGTACCGTTAAAGATATCGTCAAAGTTACTCAGGATCACATCACCATTGATCTCACCTTGGTTATTAACGGTGACTCCAGCAGTAGCTGCACTCGCATTAATGGCAGCAGTTCCCCCGGTAATGGCGCCTTGGTTATTCAATTCACCATTAAGCGCTCCACTAATGTTGACCCCAATCTCATTTGCGGCAATCAAACCAGCGTTATTGATGTCGCCATCTAGCGTCACCCCAGTTTGAATATCGATGCCATCATCAGTGCCTAAGATCTGACCTCGATTATCCAAGTCACCTGCAAAGGTTGTAGATCCAGTCACACTCGTAAACAGACGAACACCATCGCCAGCCTGATTACCCACGCCATTGCCTCGACCTCGGATGATACCGTCATTTCGGAGAGAGGCCTCGACAATGTCGTCATCTTCATCGCCTGTCTGTAACGATACACCTGCACCGTTATTGCCTTCACCCGCATCAATCAACCCTGAGCGTCCATTAAAGATGGAATATGCTTCTGCGGTAGAGTCGGCGTAAACAGTACCGTTACGTTGATCACCTGTCCCCAGAATTTGGCCAAAGTTACGCAGATCAACACCCGAACCATCGATATTGACCGCTCGACTCCTGCTTTGAATCGTGCCACGATTGATGACCGTGGCATCATGCTCAGCATCGCCAAAATACAAACCATTTTGAGCACCATCAATGAGGCCGCCTCTGGCGTTAGTCAAAGTCCCTTCATAAGCCAGACCGTTTGAAAAGCGAACCGCAGCCGTTGCCCCTTGGAGACTCTCGGATAAAATGTCGCCTCGGTTAAAGATGTTGCCTCGATAGACTGTGCCTCCACCATCAACACCCGAGAAAATTCTTAGACCATCACCTGCTAAGCCTAAGTTAGCAGCTGCTTGGCCTCGACCTTGAATCGTACCAAGGTTCGTTAATGTCGAATGAACCACATCGCCAGCAACGTCTCCCGTCTGTAGGGCAATTCCTGCACCTTGGTTGCCTTCACCAGCATCAATAACGCCGTTTGGACCATTAAAAATACGGTAGTTGTCTGCGGTGGCATCTGAGTAGACGGTGCCATTGCGCTGATTGCCAGTCCCAACGATGGTGCCATTATTCAGCAGATCTACACCTGTACCATCGATATTGACGGCCCGACTGCCACTTTGAATCGTGCCAAAATTGCGAATTGTTAGATCATGATCTGCATTACCAATATAAAGACCATTCCGAGGACCATTAATCAGACCATCCCGGCCATTGATAATTTGCCCATCAAAGCCCACCCCATCTTCGACCACTAGGCCGCCGAGGAAACCCACATTGACTTCAGCGGTAATCGTACCGTTATTAATGACGGACCCACTAACAGAAGTCGCTGGCTGCCCTGATCCATTAAAAAAGCGAAGACCACTAGAACCATTGGCTGTTACTCGGCCTCCATTGGCAAAGACATCAGGCCCATCGCCTCGCCCTTGGAATAATCCATTGTTGATAATATTAATGCGCTCGCTGGTGGGATCACCCGCAGCCCCCACCTGCACCGATACAGCATCTCCAAGATTGCCTTCTCCCGCATCAATAATCCCTGGGCGTTGGTTGAGAAGCCGGAAGTTATCCACCGTGCCATCGACATATAGGGTCCCATTCCGCTGATCGTCAGTGCCGAGAATCGAGCCAGAATTGATGACAGTGCTGTCATCCCCATCGCTAATATCCACCGCACGGCTATCAGACTCAATGGTGCCTCGATTAATCAGCCGAAAGCGATTGCCAGTGGCACTGACACCATTGAATCCCCCATCGATTAGGCCCCGATTAAAGACGGTGCTGGCCACACCATTGGCTTCAATAGCGGTTTGATTGCTGTCGATAGAGGCGTTCTGTTCGACAACAACCTTGTTGAGGCCCCCCTCCGTAACCACGCTATTTTGATCACCTGTTTGTAAGTGTTGACCTGAGCGGACGCGCAGAGATTCACGGAATTCATCCAGTACGACAGGATTTCCCAGATCATCATTATTGATGAAGTTGATATTAGACATGGTTTTTTCTCCAGAATTTTCCTAGATAAATGGTTTGCATGTGGTCAGAACTCGGACTATCGCTCATCAGCAGGGAAGTAAGGCCGACAGATACGTCACACTGCAAAGCAAGGCAGCACAAGCCAACAGGTCGCCCAAGGAAGTAATGCCTGCAGGACATGCTGAAACTAGATGGTTCAGGTGGGTGGGTTCAACGGATAAAAGAACTCCAACCTGGATTTGAAAAAGACGTCAACTCACAAGCCGTTACGCAGGGCTTGGAGCGTTATTCAAATCAATGCGCTTGATTTCAATGACCTTACTGTTTTGACAATAACGGACCTGCAAAGCAAAAATGTCCCACTTTTTGCCTCAGTTTTTCGCAGGTAGTCAAGGTTTAGTTTTTCTGAAATATCCTTCTCATAAAGCTTTCAGCTTTCTCAGATTGCTTTCATTTAGGCTTTAGGTATCACTCAGACCCATTCAGGAAGAAGCCCGCTATTATTTTATTTATATAAAGAAAAACATGGATCTATGATTATTTGATTTTGTTACACCCGATCCACCGAAAAAATGCCTCACTTTTTACCTCAGTTGTTCCAGAAATTTAGGTGGCTGGCTAGGTTGGGGCAGTGCGATCGCAACATCCTCTCCTTGCAACACACCTATCCAGCTTTTAAAACTTTGGTAACCCTTACCCAATCAAGCGTCTTAGACCAGCCATCTTAGTGATCATAGTGGCATTCAATCACAATACCTATTTGATAGTAGGCCATTGTGACTGGAGCGATCTTTTGCTCTGTTTCAGTAGAGCACCGATAAACTTGAGGGGTAGAGTCGCAGGGAATCCATGCTGTTGCTACCAATTCTGGACAAACCATGACGATGAGAATCCAGTCCTTGCCCATACAGACGACCGTTGGACTCATCTTTGCTTTGGGTAGCTTACCCTGTTTGACTCTTCTTCAAAGGACGCCTCCAGATAGCTGGTTCGGGTATACCATCGGACTCTTCAGCTTAACCCTGGTGGGGAGTTGTGTCCTGGCGTTAGTGCTCTGGTGGGAACGACTACCCCTAACCAGTATTGGCTTGAAACCACCTACCATTGGAACGGTGATTTGGGGATTGGTGATGGTCTGTATTCAGCTCTATGTCATTACGCCTGTGGGCACTATCTGGGTCACGGCTTTAGAATTACCCAGTTTCAATGCGGGCATTGACAAACTACAAGATCTTCCCAGGACCTATTTACTGGCTTTAGGCGTTATATCTGGCTGCGTGGAAGAATTATGCTATCGAGGATACGCTACAGAACGCCTGGGAACTTTCACTGGAAAGCTAGCTTTTGGAGGATGCATAACGTTAATGGCGTTTGCATTATCTCATTTACCCTTTTGGGGATTAGGGGGCGTCTTCTTCACCCTGTTAGGAGGAAGCCTCTTCACGTTATTCTACCTGTGGCAGCGGGATTTGCTCGCCAATATGTTGGCCCATGCAGCAGTTGCTAGTATTCAGTTGTTATCCATCAGTGGCTAGGAAAATCTAAATAGTGGGAGAAACGGGAGAACTTTTACTCCCGCCTCTTCTTCAAACAGCGTGCTAAGGCAACTCTCAAGTTCTTGATCATTCCCACTGCGAGCGTTCCATAACGCTACTCTGCGAGCTGCTGCTGAATCCAACGGTGGAGTTCAGCATTGATCACCTCTGGGCGCTCGTCATGGGGGCAGTGCCCGGCATCGACTAAGACTAGCTCAGCCGCTGGATAGAACTGTTGGAATTTTTCGGCTTTCTGAGGCGTCATCCACGGATCGGCCGATCCCCACAGTAAGAACAGCGGACGATCCAAGCTTTGCAGCAACTGATCAAGCTTGCGTCCCGGAGGTGATTTAAACACCCCAGCAAAAACGCCCCGTGCGCCCTTATCGAGGGAAGGTCGATAGATTTCGTCCACTAGCCGATCCGTTACTGCCGATTGATCCTTATACACTTGGGACAGGGCTTTGCGGATATTTTCTGGCTGACGCATGCGGTTAAACAAAAAGTAGCTCATGACGTTGATTACAGGACGAGATCGCATCACCTTTTGCCGTTGGGCCTTCAATTGCTGTCGCCATTTCGGCAGTTCTAGCTTGGCCTCAACTTCTGTAAACGATCCGGCACAGTTCAGTAGCACCACGCCACGGGTCCATTCAGGGCAATCGACCCCAAAACATAGACTGGCGTAACCCCCCAAGGAATTCCCGGCAATAAATACGGGTTCTTGAATCACCGCTTCACAGAAGGCCTGTATCTGAGCGCGCCATAGGTCACCGGTGTAATCCATATTCGGCTTTTCCGAGCGACCAAACCCTAACATATCCACGGCCCACACCCGATAGTAACGGGAGAGTTCCTCAATATTTTTGCGCCAATGATCGGTGGACGCACCAAAGCCATGCAGCAAGACGATACAGGGGCCTTGGTCTCCTTTCTGTACGTAATGAATCCGCCATCCCCGCCACTGCCAATACTGGGCGTTTGGAGTCTGTTCTAATGCAACTGTCACAACTTGGTCCTTGAAAGTGTTGATTGAATCGGTTTGATGCCACCACGGGGTGGATCGAAATATTGGGAATATGACGATCCAGCATTACTGCAATGCTGACATAAAACCCTCTTTTTTATGCATACCCTAAATTTTTAGTCTTGTGGGTTTGCCGACCAGGAGTAAGAGGGGGCTCAAGCAATTTGCGCCGCAATCCTCACCTTTTGATCCCCCAGGGAATTCAATCCGGGAAGTCAAGTTGCCATTTGGACTGGGAACGATTAGATTATTAAAAACCAAACCTTGAGAATCCATTTAGGTACAAAGCCAAGCTTCGCGATTTTTGTACAATAAAAGTGTTTAAGAGAATGTTAGCGCTCAAGTTCAAACCATCATCATGCTGTCTCCAGATGAATTAATTGGCCAAAAAGTATGGGTGAAGGTTGAGCGGGATCCAGATTTTCCCGATCTTGATCCCTACCGTGTTCAAGCTGAAATCACTCAACCCACCTCACCTCCCTGGTTTTTCGCTCGCTACCAGGACCCTCCCAAACGCATCCGAGCAACGGGAAAATGGTTAACCCTGTATGAAACCCAACAAGCCGTACTCACCGATCCTGTAGTTGAATATGATCAGTGGGATGACGAAGACGATTTAGACGAGCTGTCCCCCGACGAATTCGAACGTCTCTAGCACTCCAGCCACGCGCATCTACTCTTGAGAAGACGGCATCCGTTTGCGGATCTGGCTAACAATGCCTGTAAAGATGGAGCCTGCCATCACTAGGCCAATGGCAGGTTGAATTATTTTGGGCCAGAGCGTATACCAGATATCAAACCCCAATGGAATGCCCATCTGCCGTCCTGCCAGCCCTACTAGAAACCAGACAAAACAGAAGATGACGAAAAACACGTCGATCATTAGGACGGTATTTATGCCATTGATCAGTTTTTCCCACATAGCCCTCTCTAACTTTTTCTGGCTGCAACGATAAAAGACGTGCGATCGCAAGTGCCTTTCCCCTTTATAAAGGGTAGCTACTCATAAAGCGGAACTACCCTTCGAACACCCAAGCTTGAACCCGCTCCAAGCTGGCCCAATTGGGCTTTCGCTTCAAGCCATCCTCAAAACTTTCTTTCAGTTCATCTCGCAATTCAGGCACAGCTAAGGCAATTTGCTGAGCAATTTCCACATGCTTGCGAACCCCTTTTTGCCCTGTTTCTAGCATGGCAACCGCCAAATTAACCCGCGCTTGCGGGTCCTGGGGATTGAGCTTCACCGCTTTTTGGGCCGCTTTATAAGCTGAACTATGCTTTTCTGCTAACAGATAAAGCCAGGCTAAGCAGGTCCAGGCAGGGCTACTTTTACGGGCGCGATCGCAAATGTCTTTAAAGACTGGAATCAAATCCTCAGCAGGCTCTCCAGCTTGATAGCGTTCTAAGGCTTCCTTAAAGACATCGTCAAGGGTAGTGTCAGTCATTCCCAAATTATCCTAGGCAGAGAAAGACGTTCCACAACCGCAGGTTTGCGTTGCATTGGGGTTGGTAAATTGGAAGCCCCCCCCAATCAAGGCATCACTGTAGTCGAGAACCAAACCATAAATATATAGCATGCTCTTGGGATCGGAAACGACTTTAAATCCGTCGTAATCAAATACTTCATCCGTACTCTGAATATTATTGGGATCTTCAAAATCCATTGTGTAGGACATACCAGAGCAGCCCCCGCCCCGGACCCCCACTCGTAAGCACAGATCCTTACCTTGCTTCTCTCGCAATTCCAGAACATGCTTAAGAGCGTTGTCAGTCATCATAATGCCGCGTTGTTGAGACTGAGTTGCTTCTGCCATGGTTTTACCTATTCCTTCTGCAAATCAATATAAACAACTGTTTCCAACATTCATTCTATCTCAGGGATTTTGCATCAATCGATTTCACGGGAATCCATGAGGCCAAAACAGCAACCATTTCCATCACAACCTCCGACCTGCAGCCGGTTGAAGGAACGCTGTATCCTTAAGCTTCCTTGGACAAGCTGTGTCTAGGGCTCAATACTCCCTTGGAAATGCCCTAATGGTAAACAGATTGGGCATCCCTGAGAGTATGGGAAAAGTGGGCTAGAGTTTAGAATTATAGACTCCGGGTTCATCACTATACGACCAGCCTATGGTATCCCTCAAAAAGTTGGTCATTCATGGCACCCTTTGGACGCTGATCGGGTATGGCGGCAGCCAAGGTCTCCGGTTTGGGGGCAATCTGATTCTGACCCGACTGCTATCCCCAGAACTCTTTGGGTTGATGGCCCTCACCAATATTTTTATTATTGGCCTTCAACTCTTTTCAGATCTGGGCACTGGCTGGAGCGTCGTCCAAAATAAGCGAGGCGATGATCCTGCCTTTTTGAATACTGCTTGGACCCTTGACGTTATTCGTGGGTTTGTTCTCTGGTTGGGTTGTCTAGTCATTGCCTGGCCGATTGCGACCCTTTACAACTATCCTGACCTACAGTGGCTTATTCCCATCGTCGGCATCACCACCATTTTCTCGGGCTTTGAATCTACGGCAGAGGCCCAGCTTGAAAGGCATCTCGATGTCCAGAAACAAGTCACGTTTGAGTTGTCAACCCAAGCCGTGGGTCTCATCATTATGATTCTCTGGGCAACCATTGCCCCGAGCATTTGGGCGCTAGTTGTGGGGGGGCTAGCCTCAACATCGCTCAAAATGGTGTGGAGTCACTTTCTTTTTCCAGGTTCCAGCAACCAATTGGCCTGGGATAAGGATGCTCTAAACGATTTACTTAATCTCGGTCGATGGATTTTTATTAATACAGCGCTCACTTTTTCTGCTGAGCAAGCAGACCGATTGATGTTGGGGGATCTCTTCTCACTGCGGTTGTTGGGGATTTACGGCATTGCCTTCACCCTCAGCGATATGCCCTATAAGGTGGTGATGAGCATCAGCAATAAGGTGATTTTTCCCGCCATCAGCAAAAGTATGGATCAACCCCAAGATATCCTCTTCCAAAAGATCCTCAAAAACCGCCGTCCCTTTCTTTTCGCCTCTATGTTCCTGGTGCTGGTTTTAGCTGGGTTTGGGGATCTACTGATCACGACGCTCTATGACGCCCGCTATCTTGATGCCGCTTGGATGCTTCCCATCCTGGCTTTGGGGATATGGCCTCGTTTGCTCTCCCAAACCAATGAACCCTACTTATTCGCCCTGGGCAAATTTCAATACACCACTTGCGGCAATGTCTTGCGTCTTGCCTGTACGATCATGGGCATCTGGATCGGCTTCCACTATTTTGGCAATGTAGGGGCAGTAGTGGGCGTGGCCCTCAATGATTTGTTTTATTATCTTGCCGTCAACTATGGTCTACTAAAAGAAGGGCTGAACGGCATCCTGCAGGACTTGCTGGCAACGTTTCTGTTACTGGGGTGTTTAGGGCTAACGATTGCGGTCCGTCTCCATTTGCATCTTGACTTGCCTATCCAATCACTCCTCAATCAGTCGGCAGGGCTGCTATGAGAGACATTCGCTTACTGATTGTTCAATATGCCGGGGACTATCAAGAAGCCTTCCTTCGCCTGGCAACGGGTGGTGAAGAAACTTACTATGCCCAAAAATATTCAGTGGATACGGTGGCAGCTCTGGGCGCTCAAATTGGGGAAGTGGCAACCCTTTGCTGTTTTACCGAACAACCTTACAACGAGCTAGTCGCGAGCCGAGTCCGAGCGATTGGGGCTGGATTTCAAGATAAAATCAACGTTCGCCAGTTGCTCAACATCATTATTGATTACCACCCCACCCATTTAGTTCTGCGGACCCCAATTTATAGAGTATTAACCTGGGCAATTCGCCATCAACTCAGCACTCTGGCCTTATTTGCTGAATCCCTCCCGACCCAAAGCCTTAAACAGAAAATTCGCAATTTTTTTCTGAGTCGAGCCCTAAACCATCCTCAAGTGGACTGGGTGGGCAGTTACGGTCTGACAGCCTCCCGAGCATTGCAGCGCATCGGTGTTTGCCCTCACAAGGTTATTCCCTGGGACTTTTGTGTAGAAGATTCCTCACAGATGTTTTCTCCCAAGCGTTTACGCCATCAGGCTCAAACCTGGCACCTCCTCTATATTGGTAGATTGGTAGCCTTTGCATCGGTAAAGGTATCGGCGACTTACTCATCGCAACGTCTTTTCTCAAAACCACAGGCTGGCCCATTCACTTACAAATCATCGGGCGAGACACGAACCATTACTGGGCTGCACAGATCCATCAATTACAGCTTGATGACTGCGTTGAGCTCTCAGGAATCATCCCCAATCATACGGTTGTTCCTCTGATGAGGGCAGCAGATTTAGTGGTGGTTCCCAGCCACCCTTTGGGGATGACAAGGGTTTCACAATGTGTTCTGAATCAGTGATAGCGCCCTCATGCCTCTCTGGTAATTGAGTCGTTTATGGGGTTTCAGTTGC
>NZ_JANQOP010000250.1 GCF_028285745.1 Acaryochloris sp. IP29b_bin.137
GGCATTCTATAGGAAGCTCTAGAGATATACATCAATTTTTTGTCTAAAATACTTTAGATATTGAAGTTCTTATTGTCATGTTTGGCAGACAAATTAGCCATAAAATTGTACCTGTAGCCATTGCTTTGGGCTGCTTATCCGCAATTGGATTTTTGCAAACCTCTAAGCTAGCCCAATTGAGCACTCAAGCGGATCAGATTCAGAATTCTTTAAAGTATGAAACTGATTTGAGACATCAACAAGCTAGTTTAAAGCTTCTACGTCAATTGCCAGATTTTGGGTTTGACAACCTAGTTTCTGACTGGGTCTTCCTCAACTTTCTTCAGTATTTCGGTGATAGTGCAGCTCGTAAGAGAACGGGCTATGGTCTAAGTCCAGATTTTTTTGAGGTAATTATCAAACGAGATCCTCGCTTTATTCGACCCTATTTGTTTCTATCAACCTCTGTTTCTCTTAAAGCTGGTCAACCTCAGCGTAGTATCCAGTTACTAGATAAAGGGTTGCAATCTCTTGAGCCCGCATCGGATCCCAATGCGTATTTAGTATGGCTATATAAAGCAACTGATGAATTACTCTTTTTAGGGGACAACCAGTCCGCACAAAATTCATATAAAAAAGTTGTGGAATGGTCTCAAGAAAATAGTGATCCTGATAGTCAACGTCTTAGTGCCTTATCAGCCCGAACAGTAAAGTTTTTAGCTAATAAACCTAATAGCAAGAATGCACAAATCAATGGTTGGTTGCTAGTACTTGTAAATGCAGTAGATGACGATGGGCGTCAGCGAGCCATTAAAAATATCAAACGCTTAGGTGGTGAAATATCGTTTGGAAAGAACGGGAAGGTTACCGTCCACCCTCCCAAAGAAGACTAGCTTGTCGCCAGTAAATAGACCAGTTACAATGAATGGCTCCAAGAGTAGTTTCGATAATTTTGATAATCATTCAGTATTTGATCGTGATCGAAGGATAATTTGCTAGGCAATTGCCACAGCCCGAACAAATTCAGGTTTTTTGCATCATCTGCTGCTTGCGGGTTACCGATGGCTTTGGCAATAAATACAACACTTAGAGTATGTTGACGCGGATCACGGTTAGGGGAAGAATAGACATGAAATTGTTTCAGTAAATCAACATCTAAACAGGTTTCTTCCTTTGCTTCCCTGATTGCCGCTGTTTCTACAGATTCGCCATAATCAACAAAACCACCTGGCAATGCCCAACCCAAAGGGGGATTTTGACGTTCAATTAAAATAATGGGGCGATGAGGCCGATCCCACATTTCGATAATGATATCAACGGTGGGGATAGGGTTGCGAGGAAGCATCTGAATCAAACCTTGTTGGTCACCAGGCGGCTATATTTGGCTGATGGGCTGTGGTTAAGCTGAAAGTCCTCAAAATATCTATCTATTCAGAATTTTTGAGTTTAGTCATCTACAAAAATATAACGGTAGAGATCTTCTGGTTTGGGATCTGGACTTTCTTCTGCAAACTGAACGGCATCTTCAATAACACCGTGTATTTTTTTGTCGATGTCAGCCAATTCTTCTTTTTTCACCAGCTTTTGCTCTACAAGATAGGTTTGAAACCGTTGAATGGGATCGCGGGCTAACCATTCTTCCTTTTCTGCTTCTGATCTCAGTTCGTCGGGATCGGCCAAGGAATGTCCCCGGAACCGATATGTTAGGGCTTCAATCAGAGTCGGGCCTTCTCCAGCCCGGGCACGAGCAATAGCGGTTTGGGCAACTTCCCGAACTGCTAAGACGTCCATACCATCGACTTCAACCCCTGCCATGCCAAAGACTTTGGCTTTTTTGTAAATCTCAGTTTCTGAACTGGCTCGCTCATGGGCCATACCAATCGCCCATTTGTTGTTTTCCACAACAAAAAGGATGGGGAGCTTCCAGAGAGATGCCATATTGAGGCACTCAAAGAATTGACCGTTGTTGCTGGCTCCATCTCCAAAGAAGCAGGCGGTTACCTGATCAGATGATGGATCGCCCATTGCCTCTCGGCGGTAACGGCTTTGAAAGGCCACTCCGGTGGCAACTGGAATTCCTTCGGCCACAAAGGCAAACCCCCCAATCAAGTTATGTTCGGATGAGAACAAGTGCATGGAGCCGCCCCGTCCTTTGCTGCAGCCGGTTTCTTTGCCAAAGAGTTCTGCCATCACTTGCCGAGCCGGAACGCCTGCGCTCAGGGCATGAACATGATCTCGGTAGGTACTACAGATAAAATCATCTGGTCGCATGGTCTTTGCAATCCCAGTTGAGACGGCTTCTTGGCCGTTATAAAGGTGAACAAAGCCAAACATTTTGCCCCGATAGTACATCTCGGCACACTTATCTTCAAAGGCCCGTCCCAAAACCATATCCTCATAAAGGATCAGTCCTTCATCACGAGTGATGGTGATTTTAGGAGTAGGGAATTTGGGTAGAACTCTTTCTTGAACCATTGATGTATAGTGTCCTCAGTTGGGGTGATGTCGCCGAAACTAAACTCGTTGGGGTGAGACAGTAGGCAACGTCTAGCTTTTAGGGAATGCTTAGATCTCAATAATCCAGCATCATAACGGGCAAGCGGTTGCAGGTGAATTGTCAACCTTCTTGTTAAGCTGCTATGAATATACGTTACTGAACCTCTATTGAGTATACGTTTACAAGCAGCAGGTTATGATATTTTCAAATGCTTTGCTGTCTTGATTCTTCTTGACTCTGTTTGTTGTTCACTTCCGGTAAATGGCTCACAAGGATACTGAATAGTGCGTATTCCTTTAGACTTATATCAAATTTTGGGTGTGCCAATTCAATCGACACCAGAACAGATTGAACAGGCGTTTGCCGATCGTTGCCAGCAACTCCCCCGCCAAGAGTATTCTAAAGCAGCCATAGCGGCCCGAACTCAGCTTCTTCAGGATGCCCATGCAGTACTTTCCGACTCCAATGCGCGCACTGCCTACGATGAGTCTATTTTAGCGGAGCCTGCTCTTTCCGAAGTTGAGGGCATGGAACTGCAGGAGAATCAACTCGTGGGGGCTTTATTGTTGCTCCAGGAACAAAGTGACTATGAGCGGATTGCCCAGCTGGGGTCAGCTTATTTGCAACGGACAATTGATCTCAATCGTTTGCCCTCGTCGAATGGCAGTACGGATGAGGATGTCATATTGGCCATGGCGTTGGCTAATATGGAAGCAGGGCGCGAATGCTGGCAACAAAAACAATTTGAGAAGGCTTCCGATGTTTTACAGTCTGGACTTAAGTTGTTGACTCAAGAGCAGTTATTCCCCTCCGTTCAAACTGAGATAGAACAGGATCTTTACAAACTTCGTCCTTACCGGATCTTAGAGTTACTCGCTGTCCCAGAGACGGATACAGCAAAGCGCCAACAAGGGTTTACTCTGTTGCAAACAATGCTGGATGAGCGGGGGGGGATTGATGGTGCCCAGGATGACCGATCAGGATTAAGCGTCGACGATTTTCTACGGTTTATTCAGCAATTACGATGCCATTTGACGGTTCAAGAGCAGCAAGAGCTGTTTGAAAGAGAAACCGACCGACCCTCTGCGGTAGCTCGGTATCTATGGGCCTATACGCTAGTTGCTCGAGGCTGTTCTCAAGGTCAACCGGAATATATACAACAGGCAAAAACGACTTTTACACAACTGGCCGATCGGCAAGATATTCATGTTGAAAAATCAATGTGTTACCTGCTCTTAGGCCAGCCTGGGGCAGCGATTCAAACATTGCCTCTTAGCCGCGATCAGGAGTCTTTGGAATTTATTCATCAATACTCAGAAGGGTCAGAGGACTTAGTCCCAGGTTTGTTTTTATATACTGAGCGATGGCTTCAACAGGAAGTTTATCCCTATTTTAGGGATCTAGCTGAAGTCCAAGTATCTCTCCAAAATTATTTTAATGACGAGCATATTCAAGACTATCTCAATGCCCTAGCCCCTGAACCTGTATCACCGCGGATGCCTGCTGTTACGACATCTGCAGATTTACCGCTGCTGGCGCAACAAGGCCGAGAGACGTTGAGTTCGGCGAAGGAGGGTCGGCTTTCTGCGCAGAAAGCCCGTCGTCCAGTCTCCAGGCAGCAGCCATCCCCGCACAACACAAAACCTGCCATCCCAAACGTTACGGCTTTCCCGTCTGCAGATAAGAATAGCAGTCCTCAACAACGGCCTACAAAGGTACGAAACGGCTCTACATCTTCCCCGACAAGGGCCGGTGCTTCGATTGCCGATCGTGATGGGAATCGTAGTGATGTTTCGAATGAGGCTCCGCAACGAACTCGCCGCCCGCGATCGCAACTACAATACCGTCGATGGTTCTTTGCCGCAGGCGCTGTAGCCCTAGTTTTACTGGCTTTATTTGGCATGATCAGCCAATGTTCGCGTCAAGACGATCCGGTTTCCGGGGCAGATAATCCCCCCTCTGAACCGAGTGCACCCAGTCCCGCCAGTCCCGACCCTATTCCGTCACCTGCGAGTCCAAGCCCAACTGCACCAGCGAGCCCTCCGGTCGCGAGCCCCACACCTGCGCCTGCCGCCACCGATGCAATCACCACTACGAGTGCTCGGCAGATTATTCAATCTTGGCAAACCGCAAAAGCCGAGGCCATGGGCCAAGATCACCAAATTACTTCCCTAGACAAAATTTTGGCAGAGCCCAGCCTCTCTGAGTGGAAAGCGGGTGCTCAGTCCGAGCAAGCGAATCAAGTTTATTGGACATACTCCTTTGATGATCTGAAAATTAATGCCATTCAGCAAAAGAGCCCAACTGAAGCGACGGTAGAGGCCACGGTCACTGAGACAGCCAAGACGTTCTCTGCAGGAGACCAACAGGGAACAGATGTCTATAAGGATGATACCTATCGCGTTCGCTATGAGCTGGTCCGGGAACAAGATCAGTGGAAGATTAAGCGCATGCGGGTACTGTAGTTGAAACTTAAATGCCGGATGATAGGGAACGGATGACCTCAAGTTTGCAACTAAAAAATGAAACTCAGTGAGCTGGTTCAACGGCTTGCCCTTGCCCCTATCGCTACAAATCTTGCGCAAACCGATCCCACGATTAAAGGCTGTGCCGCGCTGGCTCAGGCTGAACCAGGGATGCTTAGCTTTGTGGAAAGCAGCCAATGGACGGCACAACTGGCAATGACTCAGGCCAGTGCCTTAATCCTGCCCCCTAATCTTGACTTACAAGGGAAAGCGACCGCTAGAGGGATTGCCTGGATTGCCACCGAATCCCCACGCTATTGGTTTGCCCAGGCCCTGAGCTATTTCTATCAACCTTGGCAACTACCGCCGGGCTGCCATCCCACCGCAGTGCTTGATCCAACGGTTGAACTGGGGCAGGGGATTGGGGTGGGCGCTTATGCAGTGATACAAGCGGATGTCAGGTTGGGGGATGGGGTGCACATTCATCCCCATGTTGTCCTTTACCCAGGGGTAACGATTGGTGATCGCACCGTGCTCCATGCCAACTGTGTGATTCATGAACGCACCATCATTGGGGCTGACTGTGTGATTCACAGTGGGGCCGTGATTGGGGCCGCAGGCTTTGGATTTGTCCCGGTTGCGGATCAGGAGCGTCGCTGGCAGCCCATGCCGCAATCCGGCCAGGTGATTCTCGACGATCAGGTCGTCGTCGGTTGCAATACAACCATTGATCGCCCTGCAGTGGGCGAGACTCGCATCGGGGCTAGGACCAAAATTGATAATCTGGTGCAGGTTGGCCATGGCTGCCAAATCGGGGCCGATAGTCTCATTTGTGCTCAGACGGGGTTAGCAGGGGCAACGGCGTTGGGGAAACAGGTGATTTTAGCGGGACAAGTGGGCATCTCCGGGCAAGTCACTCTGGGGGATCGCACCACAGTTGCGGCTCAAAGTGGGGTCCACCAGTCTTTAGCGCCGGATTCGAAAGTAGCGGGTTATCCAGCGATAAACCACCGACTGTGGCTGCGGGCAATGGCTGCGATAAAGCAACTCCCCCAACTCGGCCAGCGGGTGAAGGCACTGGAGCAAAAAATTGCCAAATTGCTTGCCTCTGAGTAACCCTAAGTACAATGTCCAGGCCTAAAGTGGCGGACCCCCCCGGGATCTCCCCTCAATTCTGAGGGGGAGGCAACCTGCACGGTAGAATAAGAAAACGAAATGTGAAGGATCAATTCCTTCAGGCTGTATGCCAGCCTATTCTGAATCCCTTGGAATCGAGTGAAAATCCAATTTCTATGGTTGTCAATTTAATCCTCTTATTGGGACTATTGGGGGGCTATCTGCTGGTGATGCCTGCCATTACCTATTTCTATCTCCAAAAGCGCTGGTATGTTGCCAGTTCGTTTGAGCGTGGGTTTATGTACTTTCTGGTGTTCTTGTTCTTCCCCAGTTTGCTTTTGCTCAGCCCTTTTTTGAATTTCCGTCCCCAACCTCGCAAAATTTGAGCCCATGCGCCGAATAGATGCGATCGCAATTGGCCTCGGTGTGTTTTTGGCCGGGGGACTACTTTATGGCGGGTTACGATATGCCGGCATCGAACCCCAAAGTGCAGGGGTCTGGAGCCAAGTTATTTTTGCCGCGGGGTTAGTCGGCTGGGTGGCGTCCTACTTCCTACGGGTGGTGACAGGCAATATGACCTATAACCAACAGCGGGAGGACTATGAGAATGCCCTGCTAGAAAAGCGTCTGCAAGAAATGACGCCGGAAGAACTCGAAGCATTACAAGCTTCTATTGACGATGAGACTGAATAGTCATGACTTCTGTTTCTGATTGTTTTGCCCAATTGCGCGATCGTGGCCAATGCGCATTGATTCCCTTCTTAACGGCTGGAGATCCAGATTTAGAAACCACCGCGAATGCGCTTCGCCAACTGGATGCAAGTGGTGCGGATTTGATTGAATTAGGGGTACCCTATTCCGATCCCTTAGCGGATGGACCTGTGATCCAGGCAGCCGCAACTCGGGCCTTACAGCGGGGAACCCGGCTCGATCAGGTCTTAGGCATGGTGACTGAGCTGTCCTCCGAGATTCGTGCCCCGATGATTCTATTCACCTACTACAATCCCATCTACCACCGAGGCGTTACTCAATTTCTACAGCAAATCGCTAAGGCAGGTGTGCGGGGATTGGTGGTGCCGGATCTCCCCTTGGAAGAGTCAGAGAGCCTCTTGCAGCAGGCGACTAACTTGGGCATTGAAGTGACTCTGCTGGTCGCCCCCACCAGTTCAAAGGAACGAATTGAGAAAATTGCGTTGCAATCGCAAGGCTTTATCTACCTAGTCAGCACCACTGGCGTCACGGGGATGCGCACCAAAGTGGAAAACCGCGTCCAAGATTTAATCGCTGATTTACGACAAGTCACGGACAAACCCATCGGCGTTGGTTTTGGGATCTCACGCACCGAACATGCTCGCCAAGTGATGGATTGGGGAGCAGATGCTGCAATTGTGGGCAGTGCGTTTGTGAATCGGTTGAGTGAAGGCAGCCCTAGTCAGGGCTTGTCTGCAATCAGTACGTTTTGCCGATCCCTCAAGTCCTCGCTGTTACTGGAAGCATAGTGGGACGGTCTCCTATTAAAGTTCAAATCTTAAGATCGGCTTCCTTGGATCAGTAACCCGTTCCAATCAACAGATTTTAGCCATGGGCAAGCTAAAGCCAAAGAGTTCAGGATCGCCAGGATTATCAAGAATATCAGGCGGATACGGTGCCAGTAGACGAGGGGTCAACTGCCTGTAGGGAGGGGAATTGATACGGGTGTGATTTGGGCAGTAGTCAGGCAAAATGCGGCAGGGGTGCTGGAATCTATGGATGTGATCCAGCTCAAGTGTTGGAAGTTCTAAAATATGCAACAGCCCTTGCTTAAGGGTTGAGTGCTTGTTGTTGCCAGGTATCATCGGCTTTCAGGGTATAGCTACAGCGACAGTGGGGCTGTTCCCGCAGCTCCAAGTGATCAACTGTCTGTGGAGCGAGTAGTAGCAAACAAAATGTTTCTAAGGAAATAGAGAAATCAGTGGGTTCCTGAGAAGCTACTTCAGACCTATTTTTAGGTTGTCCTGGATCAGGCCATGCGAATTGAGTTCTCGCCCCCTCAGACAACGCCAGCCAAGCCGTCTCTCGCAAGCGCAGCAGAGCTGCATCCTTCTCTAATGCCGTGATCACCGCCAACTCTCCAGAAATCCGAAACTGCTCACGGGTTTTCGGGAAATACCAACACAATGCCCCCCAAGGATTTTCTGCAATCTGCTCAACCTTGTTGCTGCGCCGATCCGTCACAAACTTAAGGGTATTGCTGTCCTCTAAAAAACCGCGAAATACCACTGTTCGATTGGCGGGGCGGTGATTCGCCTGCACCGTTGCCAACTGGGCGTAGCGGGCATAGACTAACGACCGATTCCGATGTAAGGCTCGACTTAAATCCGAACGCCAAGGGGCGAGTTCAAGCATCATGCTCCAGGCTGATTCGCCAGCACCCACTCCACCGCCGCCACCATCACTTCAGGCTCATCGACCCACACAAAATGACTGCTATGGCTGGCAGGGAACTGTTTGCTAACAGCAGAGAGCTGCATCAAATCGATATGGATTTTGTCGCGTAAACGGTTGGCACTCCGCAGTGGTGCCAACCTCGTTAGCAGCGACGGTTTGAAAAACGACTGGGACTTGATGCTAGCGAGAGGTAAAGTGCCTAAGCTCTCCGCTACCCGGAGCTGGCGTCCACTCTGGTCTAAATTCCACAGCTCTCGACACATGGTAATCCAATGTTTGGGACGGCAAAAGGATCGGGTGACGGGCGTTAGCTCTACAGGCGGATACTTCTTTAACGTTGGTTTCACTAGCATAAATACTTGGCAAAGCCGCAACAAGCGAATGATGCCAAAGGCTGACCCCAAAATTGACATCAAAAAACCGGAGATAAAGAAGAGCTTCAAGGCCTTGAGCTGAAACGGCATGTTCAGCATGGCTCGCTCATGGAGGCCATCGGTTAGCACTAATCCCGACACCTTTTTGGGAAAACGATGGGCATAGAGTCGCATGTTGTAGCTGCCAAAGGAATCTCCCACTAGAAGATAGGGTGGTTCAACTTTGGCGTGGGTTAATAGCAGGTCTAATTCCTTAACCACCTGGTTGCTAGTTCTGGGGTAAGGGCTATGATCGCTCCATCCATATCCCGCTCGATCATAGATATAGACTCGGCCTAAAGGGGCGAGTTTGTTTAATAACAGATAACCTTCCAGGCCCCCTAAGCTGTGGTCTAACACAATAGTTTGCTGGCCCGTACCCATTGTCTGAAGGTGCAGAGCATAGCCACCGATATCAATGCGCTGCCCTGGCGGTGAGGTTCGGTTTTCAAGTAGGCAAGCAATGATTTGGTAAATCGTGGTGATAGCTAGCAGCAAAGCTTGGAGTTGAAGCGGCATGGTTTGGACAGCTGACTAGCAAACGTTTGGCAGTGAACAGAGGCTAGCAGGCCCGCTGATCATGACCTAGTGTATCTGGAGACGGTTGGAGTTTAGCTCAATAACGTCTGTTCTCAATTATGCTTCGACGAACGTATCAAATCTACAAAAGAGCTTGAAATAAAGGATTTGAGTCTTCTAAAAGATCTTTTAGCTCTTGCTCAAATTGATGCTGTTTAGATAAGAATAATGGCACATATATTTGGCATTTTTTAGAGCCAGAAATAACTAAGTAACGCAACCCTAGTATTGTTCTTGATTTAACTTTCTGAATGTCATGCCAGTTAATCCTTTGATTCCAGTGAAGTAAATTGAAAGTAAAAGACCTAATTTCTACAGAATTGATACCTACTGGAAAGCAATAAATTGAAATTTGTGTCATGATGAACGACAACACAAGTGCCAGTGCTATGAAATTTAGAAATAGACTAATAGATACACCACCTCTAGAAATGGAGAGTCCTATCATCGCGCCAAGTGTAGTAAAACAGTTACATCTAAAGACAGGACTGAATTGAGAATAGTACCACTTAAAAGTCGAACTTTTACTCATGATCTTTTGTAAGATTCTTAATGGTATTGAGTACTTTTTAAATTGTCTCCCTGGATAAAAAATAAAACTTATGTAGATGAATGTTTTTTATAAACACCTTATTTTTTTATTCTTGAGAGGTCTTTGTTGAGATCATTTTCAATGATAAATTATATGTGATTCTAGCTTTAAATCTTAATTCCAGATGCGAGAAAAGTCTAAAGCTTCTGGTGCTTTAGATACTAGTGGAAACCAATGGCCGACGGGGCCTTGTCCTTGACCGATGTCTAAGGCATGTGTCAAAGCTTGAGTGACGTAGGTTTTTGCGGCTTTGGCAGCCGTGAGGGGTGGTTTGCCTAGAGCAAGATTAGCTGCGATCGCAGCCGATAATGTACAACCCGTGCCGTGGGTATTCGTCGTCGCAACGGTTTCCGTCTTAAGGGTCTCCATCTGGTGACCATCAAACCAGATATCCATCCCTAAAAGCGTATCGTTCATTCCACCGCCTTTAACTAAGACGTTTTTTGGCCCCAGATCGTAAATTCTTCGGGCAGCGGCTTGCATGTCTTCGAGTGTATGAATCTCCAGCCCACTGAGAATTTGGGCTTCATAGCGGTTGGGGGTAAGGATTAAGGCTTGGGGGACAAGGGTGGTTTTGAGAGTTGCGATCGCATCGTCTCCAATCAGTACCACCCCAGCCCGCGATACCATCACGGGATCGACCACCAATTGATGAATATGCTGTCGCTGAACAGCCGCCGCCACCGCCGCCATAATTTCTGCATTAAGCAGCATTCCCGTTTTGGCCGCTTGCACACCGATATCGGATACTACCGCGTCAATTTGAGCCACCACAGCTTCTGGGGGTAAGGCATCTACGCGATTAACACCGACTGTGTTTTGGGCTGTAATACAGGTCAGGGCACTCGTGCCGTGAACCTGGTGAAAGGCAAAGGTTCGTAGATCAGCTTGGATGCCTGCTCCGCCCCCACTGTCGGAGCCAGCAATGGTCAGAGCAGCGGGTATCGTTTGATTTGAAACCATCTTTGATGAGATGAACGCCTACAAGTAAAAATTAAAGACATGCCATAAAGGCTGACAATAGCCGTTGATGCTGTTGAGGATCAATCTCTACCGCAGCATCACCTAGGCCACTAAATACTTGATGTCCTCTTGAAGCTCTGATCCGACTCTTTGCCAACTCTTAGCCGCATTCAATTTCATCGTCATTTGGGCCGTTTCTAGTAAAACATTATCGATTTCATAGGTTTTATCCGTCTGTAACCAAAGCAAGAGGTCTGCTAAGTGCCACAGTGAAGGCGTTCCCTCATAGACCGGGAGCGGAGACTTGGGTACACCATTGATAATGAGATTCCGCACATTTTGTCGAGTGCAGCCTAAAACCTTAGCCACATCCGTAAGTCCTACAAAATCAGGACTTGCTTCGATTAGCTTTGCGGAGGGGATGGCTTGTTTGACATCTGAGATGGCACTCGCAATAGCAGCATAAGCAGATTGTGCTTCACGATTGAAATTGAGTGAAATCAATCCTTGTTTACCAACACCGATTAAGGCATCATCACAACCACTTTCGTAGAGTTGCTCAATATAGTGGTTGGGATCGAGTTGAACAGTTTTGGTTTCAACGTCTGGGGGCTGCAGTCTAAACTTCAGCGTAAAGTCATATTCGTTCATGACTTATTCCTCTGCATTACTAGTGGGTCATTTGGTATGAGCATCGCCATTACTTTTCATGCAACTAAAGCCTGAGTAACCGCTCCAGAGCCTCCTAGCCGATGGCCTTGTCGTCTTGTTTGCCCTTGTTGCCGTCGTACCGCTCGTTTGCCACCCCATTCAAACGGCGTTGGATGTTGATTCCATACCTTGGCGGCGGTCTCAAATCGGTCCATGATCTGTTGAGGCGTTTCGGGATGTTGACCATCCAACGCACGTCGCTTGAGGATGCGCTGGATCGACTCAGCCATATTCAACCAACTGCCAGAAAGCGGCGTGTACAAAGGCAAAATGCCATGTTCACACAGCCATAGCATCAACTCG
>NZ_JANQOP010000258.1 GCF_028285745.1 Acaryochloris sp. IP29b_bin.137
GAGACTGCCGCTTTGGGCTGCCCTTAAGCCTCCCAGTAATGTGAGTAATGTTGTCTTCCCTGATCCAGAAGGACCCGTGAGAATCACAATTTCACCCGCTTCAATCTCCAAATTGATATCGAATAAAACCTGCTTCTGGAGCTGGCCTTCGCCAAAGGCATGGTTGAGTTGGTGGGCAATAATGACGTTAGACATGGGAATCACTCCAGAACAAAAGGCTATAAGGTTTCGTCCAGCAACCACTCAAAGCCCGCTGTGAATTGGGCTTTACCATTGGTTTCGACGATGCTGCCATGGGCCGTAAGGACCCGATCAAAATCCCATGCCAACACCTGACGAACGGAGGCTTTCACCTGGGCCTTATCGCGGCTGCCCAATTTTTCAAAATAGGACGGCTTCAAGACTTTGTAAGAGCCCATCACTCGTGCTGCCAACTGGGTGACCCAGGGAAACGTCTCGTCAAAATGAAACGAGGTATCCGTGAGAATCAAGCTGCGACTGGGCCGATGCCAAAAGACCGTTTCATGGGCGAGACAAATGCCTCGGGGTAACAGGGCTCCGAATCCCTTGAAAGGGAGGTATTCTAATTCCTCTCCAAAGGTTCCGGCTTGGTTGAGCAAACTATCCAGCCTTAGATCAGGACGTTTGTTGGCCAACCCTTCGACGCCCCAACTGGTGGCATCGGGATAAAGCGCCTGAGCTTGGCCCAAATACAGGTGATGGAATTGATTGGGGGCAATTAGATGGCAAACGGTGCCGAAGCGATTCAGATTTGAGCAGTCGCTAGCCTGGAGTTGGATTGGGGAAATCAGAATCAGTTCCCCCTGATTGAGGCGAACAACGACCATGCGAGTGCCGACTTCTAACCCCAGATAGCTGAAGGGTTGGGTGGCAGTCCAAAGATTTTCGGCAACAGGAATCAGGTTCATAGTCAGGGTGAATTAGAAAATATCGGCTGGATCCGCGGCTCTTAACTTGCGCATGGCAATGGCTCCTGACATTGAGCACATCAGAATGGTCATCATCAGGACGGTGATAGCTCGCTGGGCGGTCATGGAAATGGGGAGCATGGTGGCCGCAAAGGCGAGCTGATACAGTCCTAAAGCTAATCCCACACTGGGTAAATACCCGAGAACAGCCAGAAGGAGGGCTTCTTGAATTAACATCCCCAACAGATAGTTGTCGGTGTAGCCCATGGCTTTCAAGGTGGCATATTCTGGCAAATGCTCAGATACGTCAGAATAGAGAATCTGATAGACAATCACGATGCCGACAATAAAGCCCACGCCCACCCCGAGGCCAAAAATAAAGCCAATCCCGGTGCCGTTAGCCCAATAGTCCTGTTCAATCTGGGCAAAGTCTTCGGTAGTGCCGACTAAAACATCGTCGGGTAGAAGAGCCTCTAGATCGGCCTGGACCTGGGCCAGGTTAGCTCCCGGCTGCAGCTGAATCAACCCCACCTCAATCTGCTCTGGGCTGCGGTTCGGAAACAGCTGCAGAAATGTGGAATCACTGGCAATCACATTGCCATCGGCAGCAAAGGATGCCCCATTGGTGAATACTCCGTCCACCTGAATCAATGTGTTGTTCAGTTCGGCGGCGAAATGCCCCTTTTGCTCAAACGCACCGGTGGTAAATCCATATTCTGGCCGTCCGGCCTGATCAAACAGGACGCGATGCAGGGGCTGAATTTTATCCTGATTGTTTGTGACTTCCGGGAACTTAAAAGACGGCTCAGCCGGGTCAATGCCCCAGACCAAAATAGCTCGCTCTCGTTTGGTCTCAGGATTCTTCCACTGTCCGGTGGCAATATAAACCCCATTCACAGACTTCACTTGGGGATGAGCCAGGGTCTGATACAGCCGGGCGCGGGGAAAAGCCTTAACGGAAAACAGGGTCTGCATTTGCGGGTTGGTTAAAACCAGATCCGCCTGCAGATTGCGGTGGGGCTGGACGGCGGCATCGAATAAAGCCCCCTCAAAGCCCATCTGGATAAAAATCAGCATATCGGCGAAGGCAATACCTGCGATCGCAACCAGTAACCGTGTCCGCTCTCGCGTCACCTGGTGCCAAGCCAAAGGAGTTCTCTTTAGAAATTTAGGCCGTTTTCGCCTGATCCAACTGTTCATGGCCGCTTTCCAAAATCAAACGTTCGTTATAAAAAATACTAAATCAAGAGTCATCGGCGATTTGGATCACCGTCTGCACCTGCAAATTGCTGAGATTCGCAACCTGTTGGCTGTCTTTTGGATCAAGGGCAATCTTGACCTCAACCACGCGACGATCCAGATTTTCGCCAGGGTCACCACTAAAAACTTGCTGGCGACTAATCTGACGGCCTAGCTCGATCACTTTGCCGCGCAGTTCGCCGGGAAAGCTTTGGCCTCGAATTGTGGCGGCTTGGCCCACCTGAACCCGGTGGATATCGCTTTGGTAAACTTCAGCGACCACTAGCATCTGTTCTGTTTGTCCTAAGGCGACAATGCCGTCACTGCTCATCTGTTCACCGGGGCGGGTGTAGATCTTAAGAATCTGCCCATCACTCGGAGCTTTAATGGTGGCTCGATCCAGATTTTTCTGGGCCTTGGTGAGGGCGACCTGGGCCGCTTCCACCTCGGCTTGAGCCATTTGGATATCCACCGATCGGACTTCCGCCACTTCCGCTAACCGAGATTGGGCCGTTGCCACCTGAGCTTGCCCCGTACTTTCCAGCCGACCGAGTTCAGCCTGGGCTTCCTGGAGGCGGCGCTGGGCAATCCCGTCGGTGCGGGAGCGTTCTGCAGTGGCCTGCTTTAAAGCTTGGCGGGTAGTATCCACACTGAGCTGTTTGCTATCGAACAAGGATGCAGAAACGGCTCCTGCTTTGTACAGGGATTGATAACGGGCCAGTTCTTTTTGAGCCGTGCGCAGCTCAGCCTGTAGTCGTTGAACGGCTGCGGTTTGGGCACTGCGATCGCCCTCATATTGGGCTTCCAGTCGGGCAATGGTTTGTCGCTGAATTCGCAACTGCCCGGTTAATTCTGCTGACTCTTGGGAGACAGTTGCTCGTTGGGCATTAATGGCTCCCGGTTTAGCTCCTGCCCGCACCTGAGCCAACTTTACCTGAGCAACGCGGAGCTGGGCCTGAGCTTGGGCCACTTCATCTAACAAGCGATCGCGGGAATCCAATACGGCAATGGGGTCACCTGCCTGTACGGTATCTCCCAGTTTGACCTTGAGTTTGGCAAGACGATCGCCATCTAGGGCCAGCGGAGCTGCAACTTTGACAATTTCACCCGTAGGTTCGAGGCGGCCCAAGGCAGCGATGCTCGGTAATGTTGAGGGTTTAAGGGCGCTTGAGTCTGAGGGGTGAGGCGCTTGCCAGCCGCTTTGGGCAAGACCGACAAAAACAATCCCCCCGCTGGCAGCAATCGCTGCAATCAAGGTGCCCACTAACCAGGGCTTGGGTTTAAGTTTGAGCGGACAACTGTTCATAGCTGAGGATCATCTGAATCATAAGTTGACTGTGGGATTGGTACCAATCAGTGTCTTCAATCCCTCGGTTGTAGATGCACTGAAGAATTAAGCCATCAATAAAAATGATGAGAAATTCTGCAACGGTGGGATCCTGAAGCTGTAAATAATCAATGATGGTATCCCGACTTCGATTCCAAACCTGGCGCAGGAAATTGACTTCTTCGTCACTGCCTGATCGGGTTTGTTGAAAGAAATCGATCCATAGCATCATCTGTTGCTGGTAGTACTGAATATTGGCCAGTACAAAATTCATGATCGCTTGCAACCGTGCTTCTAGGGTTTCGGCTTTTGGGGCTTGGGCAAAGAACCGAGAGATATCCTGCTCACACAGCTCTTGGACAAGCTGCATAAAGATGGCTTCCTTGCTATCAAAGTAGTGATACAGCGTCCCGGTTGAAACCTTTAACCCTTCCGCAATCTGCCGCATAGTGATTGAACCGTAGCCTTTGTGAGCGAAGAGTTCAATACAGCCATTCAGTAATTCTTTGCGGTACTGTTCACGATCAACAACCTTGGGCATTGGAGGAGAACACCATATTGGAATACATGTATTTTATAACATATGTTCGTTATAAAATAAACTAAGTCGTCACCTGCCAAATTGTTTTAATCATTGATTACCATCAGAAACCATACCCAGACATTGCAGATGATGGTTCCTTTGAAACAACTCCGGCTGTCCAATATGCTCAGCCATTGGGAGACCTTCGAAAACCAGGCTACCCAGGAACAGTGCGAAGGGAATCCCATCATAATCGTGTCGAGCGCTTCTTTATTAATCAAGAAATATAGCGCATTGAAATATTTTCTTTAACCCAGGGTAAGTTGCGCTTACAGGCATCATGTCGGGAAAAGGGATATCCCAAGCTACGGATGCCAGCAAGTGAGACAGCTTTGAAGGCAAGGTGAGGAATCAAGATGGTCAATCGAAGGATTGTCGATGCAAACTTCTGCAAAGAGGTCGGTCAGACTTTAGGTTTAAGTCTATTTATCTCTGGAATCTGGCCCCTCGCAGCGATTGCTGAACCCATAGATATTGCCTCACCCTCTCCAGAACAGACCCATGCTGCTACTCCCCCTCAGCTCAAAGCCCCACCCGCCAGAATCACCCCTCCCATTCCCCCACATGGCGATCTAGACCTAGCCCTGAGCGCCACCTCTATTTCAGTCCTCCCTCCCTCCAAACTCCAACAAGATCTCACATTTCCTACTTCCCCTACCCCAGACCCTCACCCAGCCTCTAACCTTTCAATCCCAAACTTGCACCGTCCACCCCGCACCTTAGATGAAGCAGGATGGACCCCCACCCTCCAAACCGTAGCCCCCCCTGCCCCTGATCCTTCCACCTCCATAGACGCTACCCCCTCCACGCAAGCCCAAACATCGAACGCCTCCACGCAAGCCGCTGATTTACGCATTAGTCCCCGCAT
>NZ_JANQOP010000260.1 GCF_028285745.1 Acaryochloris sp. IP29b_bin.137
GCTATCTGGGTGACTCGGCTTGCTTCCAGTCGTAGGGTTGTTTCCAGGGCTTCGTTAATTGAGGCATATGGGCTTTGAGACTGGATGCGGATAATCTGCTGTTCGCGCTGGGCAATGTTCATCAAGGAATGCTCTGGAATCACTATTAACAAAGCATTTCAGTAATTCCAGCTCATGGCGAATAAATCGGGACACTAACGCGAAATAACACCGATGGCTTGGGTCCACTGGCATTGACCACACCACCGATGAGAAGTCGACAAGCTTCACTGATGCGACATTTAGTGTAAAGACACATACCAACTATGGCAAGACAAAAGCCCTAAGGAAGTGTGAAGTGCATTTCTACTGACTTAGAGTTGATGAGATTCAAGGGCTTCAAATAACCTAGAGAAGAGTAGATAAGGAGTATTGGTTATTGATGAAATGGCCTGATTTATAAAACGTTTTTAACTAATATATTGCTCTTTATGAACAGTGCCGAAATAATTCGTCAGCTTAATTCTCTGAAAGCTATATAAAACATAGTGGCGAAAGCTAAAAATCTACTGCGTCTATGAGTCCTCAAGGAAGCATTCAGGGCATTTTAAGGATATGGCTTAACCTCAAATTTGAGATGCCATTATCCTCAATCAAAGCCCTGATGAAAAACTTGCTTGGGGTCATGGATACGTATCGATTGTTGTTTCTACTCTCCTCTGCTGCTGAATATTCATGGTCTCTGAACGATTGTCGCAAGCTATACAGGCTTTAGAGCATCATCCCCAGAAACTTCGCATTCAGAAGTTAATCTATTTTATTAGTCACCAGCACTGGCCTAAGAAGCAGATCCAACCAGACCTTCTACAGCTCGATCATTTAGTCCCGATCTTGATGGATCAGGTGACAACAGCCGAAGATTTAGCCAATCTATTGGCGATTAGGGCTGCCAAAGTCAACAAATCTGACGTTTATCTCCCTATTGCCGATATTATTTGTCAAATTTTGGCTCCCCTCTGCAAAACCGCTCCCTCCACCTATCCACATCAAACCACCCCTTCTCCGCTGGCAACCGGGACAACGTACAGTATCTTTGACCTGAAAGCGGCATTGATGCAGTCAACCAATCCTCTGAAAGCAAAAATCCTCATCTTCTCTGTCCTCTACTATCCCTTTAGTTTCAATCGTCAAGATTGGTTGAACTTGAAACAACGTCCTTTAGAAAAGCTTTTACAAAACCTGTTCACCACTTATCCCAACTTTGTTGCCCTAGAACTAAAATTGCTGCAAACCGCTGAGCAACTAGAATCGCTCGACCAGAGTCAACAAGTTGTTCATGCACTACTCCGTGTCGTTCTCCCCCATTACCGGGGGCAGTCCCTGTCGATGACAGAGCAATCTGCAGTAGAGACATTTCCCCAAAGTGAGGTTGATGACCTAGAGATTGGGGATGATCTGCGTTCAAACCAATTATTCACCAAGATTTCGTGAGTCGTATGGATGCTCAAGAGCTGCTGCAACAATATGCAGAGGACATTTGTGACTTCAGTGGCCAGTCCCTCGTTGGTTTAGATCTAGCGGGTGTTGAGCTGATTGATATTAATCTGTCAGCTACAGACTTGCGGAGTACTAACCTGAGCCTAGCTTACTTAAATCGGGTTGATTTACAGACTAGCAATCTAACTCAGAGTAATCTGAGTGGGGCAACGTTGACCAAGGCAAATTTAAGCCAAGCGAACCTCACAGATGCTTCTTTGCATGGGGCTAATTTGCAACAGGCAGTTTTGTTCAAAGCAGATTTGACCTTAGCGGATCTGACGGACGCAAATCTTATGGAAGCTGATCTTCGTGAAGTGAAACTCCGTAGCACCAACCTATCGGGGGCTTGTCTACGCAGAGCAAATTTGCGAGAGGAAAATCGCAACAGTGCTGATCTGAGAGGGGCAGTCCTGAATGGGGTGGATTTGCAAGGCGCAAATTTACGAGGAGCTGATCTGAGCAAAGTCAGCTTGCGAGGGGCCAATCTTAAACATGCGAATTTGCGTGGAGCAAATTTAGCTGAGGCCAATCTCCAAGGAGCAAATCTTGAGCAAGCATTGTTGGTTGAGGCCAATCTGCAGAAGGCAAATCTGAATCAGTCTTACTTATCAGGAGCCAAGCTAGAACGAGCTAACCTCCAGCATGCTCAACTGGTTAATAGTGATTTAAGTGAATGCACATTGGTGGAGAGTGAGCTGAACCAAGCCAATTTCCAAGGCGCAACGTTATTTCGTAGTCGGTTGAATCGGGCTAATCTGAGTCGAGCAAACTTTACGGCAACCAATCTGCAAGAAGCGTCTCTGATTCAAGCATTTTTAGGTAGAACAGATCTAACAGAAGCCAACCTGCAAGGTGCTAATCTCAACCGCTCAGACTGGAGTAGTGCTATTTTGACTCAAACGCTCTTAATTGGAGCTACGCTGCCTGATGGCACAGAATATGCTGAATGAGAATTAACACAGGTTGTGTCTCTATCAAGGGGGGCTACTTCCAGGCTTAGGCAACCCATACCCCATGATCGCGGAGCTTGACCAGACCTTCACTGAAGAGCACTGGAATTGGATCTGGGGAAAGTAACCCTGCCTTGCCGAATCAATATTGTTTCAAAGATTTCTCTATGTAACTAAGATTTAAAGGTTAATTGTTCAGGTCTATTAGGCCTAAAAATCGAAATCAATATTTAATATACTTCTAGAGCATGTTTAATCCTATTTATCAAATAGGCTGTAGAATTCGAGTATAGTATTTTAAAGCATGCTATGTTCAGCGTTAGAAATATTCCAACAGCTAAAACCCCTAGAAAAGATATATTAGATTTTAGTGAAAAAACAATGCATAATCCGCACATAAAAAAGCATAAATTAACTAAACCTGTAGCTGTTTCTGGAACTGCAAATTTTCCAGTTAAAAGTATTGTTGAGTCCCTCTGAGTAAATGTTCCACAGAAAATTGGCGAGTAGAGATATCCGAATCGAGGCTTGTAGTGCTTTAATATAACGCGATTTCTATTCACTTCACCGACGAGACCTTCCTTCCCTAAATCCCATAAGTCCCCTATAACCAAACATGATTTCAATCGTTCCATTGATATTTCAATAGGTAAACGGCTGATTACTTCAAACTTCGTTGTAGGAAATAGATAATCATATAGATTAGACAGGATTTTAAGATTAGTAATATGTCTGGATTTAGGATGCAACATGAGAATTTTTCCAAAAACTCTTTCGAGCACTATTTTTTCATATCTGATGAATGTAGATTTATATTCCTATAGCTATAACTTGTAGAAAATGATGTATCTCTCAATTGACTTGTGTTAACAATCACTGAGGTATTATTGTCTATGTCAGCAAGCTGATTTCTTGGATAGAATCTTACAAGCAACGCCAATAAAATTGTCATATGTGAGTAGCCAAATTTTAGGGATAACCTCCAGCTTGATAGCTGACTACTTACTTTAAGCAATACTCTATATACCTTTAATAGACTGCCTTCAATAATAATCAACCCGAGTCTTACCCATCCAACAACCCCAACAACGCCCCCGTCACCTTTCCCTGAAAATCTTTCCGATTATTGTCGTACTAGCCTACCCCCATTGAATCTCACCAAACCGCTTCGGATTCAGCATCGTATACGTCACCGTATGCTGAATGTTCCGATGTCCCAGCCAATCTTGGATCAGCCTCGTATCCAACCCCTGATTTGCCAGGTGATACCCACAGCTATGGCGCAGCATATGGGGATGGCACTTAATCCCTAATTCCGCTAACTCAGCACAGCGGTTGACGAGACTCGTCACAGCATGACGCTTGAGATGTCCACCCCGCTCTCCCACAAACAGATACGGATCGGGGTATCCTTCAGCGCGTAAATCCCTCAACGACTCCACCTCATCAGCCTGCAATGGATGCGTCCCACTGACGGACCCTTTGAGCCGAGTAATCCCGATAGCCTTCAGCTCCAGCATCACCGCATCCCATCTTAGGGATATCGCTTCACTGACCCTCAACCCATGACGAAACATCAGCAGCAACAACGCCTTATCTCGGATCGGATGACGACCTCTCAACTCAGCGGCCATGATCAGCCGATTCACTTCCGCCAGGGTCAGATACTCCCGACTGCGATAGTGTTCGTTTCGTTGGCGGCAAATGACCATTGAGTCCTTGTGGATCTGATCTCAGCGTAACTGATTACAAAACAATCGAAATGTAAGCAGTTGTAGAACGATTTTAGGGGGTTCTGGGGGTATGGGTCCTGAAAGTTCCCTCAATTAAGCTGAGCTTATGAATGAAAAATCCCCGAAACCCTTTAAAAATCGTTAGGTTCGGCATAAATGATAAGTTTCATTTATCTTTAAAGGGTTAATCCTACTCCCTAGCAAAACTCAAGTGAACAAGCCAGACTAATATGACCTTATATTTTTGAAACCATAAAATGGGTCTTGGCAACTTTTGGTGATGCGGAATTATGAAGAGCGATGGCAATTTTCTCATGATGATCAAGATCGCTCATAATCATCCTTTTCAATGAGTCTCAAGAATGCCTCGTGTCCTCTTTTAAGCAAACAATACATTTTTGAGATTAAATATTATCAATATTGACTCAGAAGCATAACGGTAGGCTACAAATTTTATCGTATCGTTTCCCTAAACTATCTACTGAGAGAGTTAAAAGATTGAACAGTCACTGATTTAGATCACTCAAGCCATGGGTGAAATACCATATGATGAGATAAATTCTATTCTCTAAATTAAAGTTCATACTCTACTCTTTATGAACAATATCGAGCTTTTAAAGGTATTTGTATCAAGTTATCTTTCAGGGTGCTCAGCATTGGAGAGCAATACTGAGCTTAGATTTGAGCCTATTGGAAATACCTTGCAACTGTTAGCTAAAACTGAAGGATTAGTTGCTACAGCTAAATTAGCTGGAGAGGAACGCTATAGCTCTATTCGTTACAAATCTAGCTTTTGGTCTCAGTTGCATGAAGCTATGATCAAGCAAAAGTGCTTGCCCGTTCGCCAGTCGAATATTTCAGGTTTTTATGAATATAAACCTATTGATATTCCTAGAAATTACATCATCCACTTTACTAATACTTTGGATTTATTACAAACATGGTGGAAGCATGAGAAAGAGAATAAACAACGCTATTTAATGAGTTTGCTTATCCTATATCGAGGCACGTTCTATCCCATTCAAAATTTGGTTTGTGAACGAGGTATTATCACGATTCAAATATCGGGTCATCGGATGCGATTAAACCCTTTGAATATGTTGAGCTGGTTGCAGAGAATTGAACAACCTACCCTCTCCCTGCCCTCTGAACCGAAGAAGAAGTTTAAAGAAACTCAGTTAAAGAAACGCTCTAACCGTTCAAAACAACGCCAGTCAATACGTCGACGGACAGATGTAGCCCACTACCCTGGCAGTAAACGCATTGGTAGTTACCTAGTTGATGCAGGGTTGTTGTCCCTGGCTCAAGTAGAAGTGGTCTTATCGGATCAAGACTCAACGGAAATGCGATTTGGAGAAATCTTGGTATCTCGAGGCTGGCTCAAATTTGAAACAGTTGAATTTGTATTTCAAAATGTGATCCTTCCTCAGCGGACTTTGGCTAAAAAAACTGTGGGTGTCACCGACTCATCGCAGCTATCTTTCCAGAGATATAGACAAGAGCGATTGAACAAAGTTGCTGACCTAGTAGAGGAGCCTTCACCCCCACAGAGAAAGGCTTTGCCTCTGAAAACTGCTAAGAAGACTATGCCAACTTCTGGAAAACTCCCTTTTCTTCAGCTCCCATCTATATCATGAGCATGAAACTTTACCTACTTATGACAACCTTAACTCTGAATATTTACCCGATTGGTTAGAGGGAGATGTCACATCCAGTAGGTCATAGAACATAATCTTGAATGACATCTGTAATTCATGCTGAGAGAGGATTGTGGAGACATGAGGTATCAGGCAATGTTGCACAATGAATTTGTATATTGAATGACTATTGATAATTGAATTTTTACCAATAGCTATAACTCTAGTCGTTTAGTCAGTATTACCTTGAGTCAGTTCTAAACTAGCTGTGAGCATCACTGTGATGATTGGCTCAAAGCAGTTTTGAGTATGTTAGCGTGGAAGCTCCGTTTGCGGGACTTGAGTGCGACTTCCGAACTCCATCTTGAAAATGGCGCAAGTCTGTCGTGCCACTACTCCCCAAACGGGCTGATTTAACGCTAAGAGAATGGCTTCAACTTGGATACAGCGTCGGCAACAGGTCGAACGAGAAGACCTGGTGATGTTTATTAATGCCTGTCTGAGCTGTACGGGACAGCGAGAATTTTATGACGATGCCTGGGGACAGAAACTCTCCCTTGATTTTTTGCATGACTATATTTTGGGTAATTATCGATTGCTCTATACCCGTACCTTAGCCGCAGGAATTAATCACTTTAATCAGAGCCAGATTATCCTCAAACTACTGGCGACTGGCCAACACATACGGCCAGAACATCGCGAGGAAGAAGGTGCTTTAATTGCCGCAAGTTTAAATGCCCTACCCCCACAACGAGCGTGGAAAGTGCTTGAACAAATTCGCAAACGACGGATTAATAATCGTCGGACTCGGGCGATTACCCGCGACTATATCACTCAGCATCAGCAGCGTTTGGACTTTGATGCAGTGAAATATCGTTCGAAGGTGAGAGCGATCGCAACTCACAATCATCTCAAACTACCGGGTGAAGTGGGGTCATTTTTGTTTCGGAACTGGCCCCAGCGGTTTGAGACTTCCCTGTTTGAGCAGTTCCGCAAAGCCTATTACAGTCAAGACGCAATCTATGACCTGCCCTTTACGGTAGCGGAGGGATTGGCTGCGAAACATCAGATTCCCCGTGATCGGTTTTTGGCTCGGATTGAAGCCCAAATGACTCAGGCCGAAAAAGTGCGGATGCTACAAAGTACGGAGCACGATCACAAATCAAAACTCACCGTTGATCTTAAACGTACCCCAATCACGAAGTTAGCTCTCTATTGCCTATCTTTATCGATTCAGGATCGACAAGAACGGCATGCCGAATTGACGAAGGCGTTAGAACACTCAGCCCAAGCAGCACTGCACCGGGCTCCTTTAAGACTGGAGAAGGTGGCAACAGTGCTGGACTGTAGCTATTCGAGTAGTGGTTCCAACGAAAAACGGCGACGTCCTTTGGGGGTAGCCTTGGCGGTTCACTATCTTTTGCAAGCAGCATCAGCAGACTACCAAGCTTTTTGGACATCCTCTGTTTCTGATCCGCTGCTGGTGCAGTCTCGGGGGCAAACCGATATCGCCACACCTTTGCTAGATGCTCTGGACACCAATCCCGATATAGTGGTGATCTTGTCAGATGGCTGGGAGAATGACCCACCCAACGGAGCCTCAGAAGTCTTGCGGGTGTTTCGGAATCATATTGATCCGTCTATTTCGATCCTACATTGCAATCCCGTCTTCAATGCTGATGACTTTTCCGTCCAGGCGCTTAGTCCTGCAATACCGACAGTGGGGCTCCGAGATGCAGAAGACTTGCCCACGGTGTTGGGATTTGCTCAATTTGCCGATGGTCAATCCTCCTTAACCGATCTAGAGCACTATCTCAAAGTCCGTGTCCAGCAGTTCCTTGCTACCTTTCATCTGAATCATGGCTCCTAAAGCGCCTCTACTCAACACCATTTCCCTGAAGGGGATAGAGATTGCACCCTCTCAAGTATGGGGGGCTATTCGGATTGTGCCCTTACTACGCCGACAGGTTCGAGGAGATCTGCGCCTCGCTAAACGCACATACGACGATGATCTAACCGTGGTGTCTCTCCAAGGGAAGCCCCTGGATAAGGGCCTTAAGTACATCTCTTATGTTCCCCACGGGTTAGTGCCGTTCTGGAACGAGGAGGGCCAGCCCGTTGCCGCCAAAGGTAGTCAATTGGTTGCCGATGGACAACGTTTTCATTCTGGTCCTGTGAGTGTCAGGGTGCTATCGCGAATGGCGAAACGGGAGGCTCGCAATCAGCTCCGATTTCTCCCCCTACATCTGGCAATGGAAGGGTTTCTGTCGCTGTTTTTTTCAGGGCCAGATATTGCATGGAGTGAGTATTCTAAACAGGCTCTGTCTCAAGGGTTATCGCCTCGAACCGAGTGGTCGGTTTCAGGGCATGCGATTCAAGGACTAGCAGATGCTCTGCGAGTGTTTGAAATTCATGAGCATCAGGTTGGGATGCTGTTGTTTGTGTCAGAAGCACTGGCTTCTGCCTTTATTACCCCCACACCCGAAGATTACCGTCTGCTGCATCACAGCTTGCTGCAAGATTTCTATGGTGAACTGTTGTACCAGTATGGGCTCTATGGTGGCACGGTGCCTATACAGACCCATGTGGATGAAACAAAAGTGGAGACATTAGCGGATTTGCGGGATGCGATTTCATCCCTCAGACAAGACTGGGCTGATTTCCAAGGACTGATGGCCAGCGATTTGCTCCAACGTCCGGTTGAATCTAAGCGTATTTATACAGCAGGTCCGTTTACGTTACAGCGGTTTATCACGGATCTCAAGCTCAAAGCCGAGAATCATATTGGTGAAGCCATTGTCCGTAATGATGGGCAACTGGAATATTTAAAAACCTATCGCCTGTCTGCAGGGCAGGCTCGACGGACCTATCTACTCAGCCAACTAGCAGCACAAGGCTGGCACCTAGAGCGAACGGCTCTATCGATGGGAGAGCCACTAGAAAACTTTATTTATCGACTAGAAAAAGCTGGCTTTGGATATTTAATCAATAATCAAGTGCGAGAGCAAGCTCAAAAAGCACGACGATGTGACTAAGAGCTGATGGAACCTCAACAGATCATTGTGCTCGCCTCTAAGAGGCTGTTTGAGAGGTTTTAGAATTCTTTGGAAAACTCGTTGGTCAGAGACATTTTCAGCGGTGACAATCACCATCAGGACCAGCCCTAAAGTATCGACAATGGTAAGAATTTAGTGGGGTCTAATCACCTGATTGTTGAAGAAGCATAGGAGGTCATCCTATTTTGCATAAACTGGAACATAATCAGGCAATAGTAAGTTCAATGTTTTGGCAGCCCAAATATCTTCAATTGACAAAACCAAGGGGTGATTTCCAGGACCAGAAACATGGTGATCGCGCTCCCAGCGATTAACAATAGCGCTCCAAGCCAGTCCTTGATCGCCTTTATGCAAAGCAAGCTGCTCCTGATAGTTTCTATTATTCTTCAATGCCTGTGTTGCTAGGGCTTGAACCTGATCTGGGGCCAGGGTTTGGCATTGACCCGCTGTTAAGGCAATGGTCCTCAGGTCTTTAACCTTGCCGATATCCTTTGGATCAGGAAGCGCTTTCGTAGAGTAGGCAACATAATAGGCTGTCTCGCCAAACGTATTTGCAGCTGGCGCTAACTCCAAAGGTGAAAGCTGGAGAACTTCCAGATCGACAAGGCAGGGTTGCAATTGTTTCAGTTGGGTGGCATCAATTCTTGGTGTTTCAGGAGCTGGTGTGGAAGATTCAATGGCAGGAGTAGGGTTAGGGGGATGCTTTGTTAGCTGTGCCTCCTGACTAGGCAATACACATCCCCAACTTAAAACAGCAGACAAGAATGCGATCTCACCCATCAAACTAAACTTTGAATGCACCAAACTTCACCTATCGAAACTCACGGATATTCGCTCTCAGCTTCTGCTGTAACCCGTCGGCGTTGGGGAAGGGGCATCATACTGGATGCGTGCAAAAGCAAAGGTCGCATGGCTAGTACACCTCCTTTGGGGACTAAGCAGGCAATCTCACCGGAGTGGTCCCGCAGTTTTGCAATCTATCGGGTCGGTGAGTCGCCCCTGTTGATGAGAGCCTGGCACCACTTTGAGGGGACCATTGTTGGGGGTGCAGTCATCTAAATGGACGCGAAGCGCAACCAACTGTTCCAAGATTTCGACGGGGGGTTGCACGAAGGACAGCCCTTCTTTTTGAGATATTCCCAACTGAGTGGCAACAGTATTGGGTTGAACTGCAATACTGACATCCTGATGCAGTGCCACTAACCAATTCTGATCAGGGGATTTCTCAAAATATGTACATTGGTTGATAACAGGTGCTGGTCCTAATAATGGTGAGATTGACGGATAAGATTTCAGGCTTTTTGCCAGTCTCCGACACCACTCAAAGACTAATAAACGTCGGGTTCCGGGTCCTACTTGGGCAATATCCGTTAGGTGGCCACAAATATAATCGCAGGCTGTAGAAGAATAGATGGAAGGCAGGATTGCCAAGCCCTGCTGATCGAACTGTTCTTTAATATAAGTGGCTAGTGTGGTAAGAAGTCTTTCCAAAAAGGATATGAAATGTATTGCTTGAAAATGAATATACGTTTAGTGCCTGAGATAAGAGCTTAGAGGCTGTTTTGGCGCGATTCGTCGATACTCTGGGCAGGGCTCACTAGATTGCTGGTAGTGCTTTGCCTCACTCTAGGGGATTTTCGCTATCATGGCACGCTCGACTACACGATAGTGCCGACGACACTTGGTATGACCATTCTTTCTTGGTACAAATACAAACATACTTGACTAACCCGAGCCAACCGACGACGCTGTAAGGATCGCGACATCCGCTTGAGCGGCCCCCATTAGGGCGACCTCAACAAGAGCGATAGGTGTAAACCCAACTGAAGTAACATGCGAGTGAGGGAAGTATAGGTGCACGTCCAGATTGAGGGCAAGTTTGGGTAGGCCAAACGACGGTTAGGATCGAATCGAGTGATTTCTGCTGTAGCCCTATTTAAAAAAGACTTTAAGAGAATTTAGCAGATGCTTGTGAGGAATCCAGGAGTTAGCCCTTTGCAATTGCACCATCAACTACCTTCCTTAAAATTGTTTTTTATTTATTCGATGCTATGAGTGGGGGTTGCTCACTCATTAAATCCAATTGTTGAGCAATTCGTTCCCGAGCTAACACCCGGTATTCCCAGAAATGCTCCCCTGCAGCACATAATCCTAGATACATATTGAGCATCTGAGGCTTTTTGAGCAGAATGATCCACAGTTGATTCCAGAATTGTCTCCGAGTTTCGGGTCTGCGAATGCCTTGATACCAAAATATCTGAGCAACTAATCTTAATCCTTTACCTAAAGGGAATTGCATTGTTTGTCGTTGACGTCTCAAAGAACGAATGTTGAGACATTGATCTAAACATCGCCTGAGGTAGTTTTGAGGTTCGTACATTGTCCAAAAACCTTCGACATACTCCTTGGCTATCTCTGCGATAGGTCGAGTTGGCACGAAGTTCATTAGCGTGTTTTGATCGCCTGTGGGATGACCTTCCTCTCCAATTAAGCGCCGCTCTTTTTTTAACCGCTCCCAAAGGGCTGTATTGGGTAGAGATTGTAATATCCCCAGCATGGGTTGAGGAATGCTGGTTTCTTTGACGAAGGTTTGAATGCGTTCACCTGCTCCAGAACGCTCTCCATCGAAACCGAGGATAAATCCAGCATAAATCAGCAGTCCGGCATCATTGATCTTTTGACAGGCTTCTACAAGGGGATTACGAGTGTTTTGGAGTTTGCGAGTAACTTGTAAGCTATCTTGATCGGGTGTTTCAATACCAAGGAAAACAGCGTAGAAACCAGCCTCGCCCATCAGGTTGAGCAATTCATCATCCTCTGCCAAATTTACCGAGGCTTCAGTAATAAAGGTGAAAGGATAATGGTGCTCCTTCATCCAAGGAATAAGTTCACGGAGAAACCTTTTTACGTTTCGCTGATTGCCAATAAAGTTGTCATCTACGATAAAGAGTGAACCGCGCCAGCCTAAGTCATAGAGAGTCTGCAATTCAGATAAAACTTGATGAGGTTCTTTAGTTCGAGGTTTACGACCATAAAGAGAAATGATGTCACAAAATTCGCAGTTGAAAGGACAACCCCGCGAAAACTGTATCGCCATCATCAAATATTTCTCATGCTGAAGCAAGTCAAATCGTGGCATCGGACTTTGGGTAACATCCGGCTTCTCCAAGGAGCGAAAGACGCCATGGGTTTCTCCCTGATTCAAGGCCGTTAGGAATTGAGGAATAGTCATTTCCCCTTCATCAAGAACCAGGAAATTAGCTCCAGCATCCAAAGAATCCTGAGGTACTGAGGTGGGATAAGGTCCACCCACAGCTACTGTCTTGCCTAGCCGGACTGCTTTTTGAATCATTAACAGGAAATCTGGCTTTTGGACCAGCATTGCTGAAAGAATTACTAAGTCACACCACTCCCAATCTGCTTCGGTTTCACAAGCAACATTGCGATCTCGAAATCGAATTTCCCAATCGGGGGGCAATAGTGCAGCAACTGTAATAATCCCCAAAGGCGGAATCACGGTCTTTAGACCCGCGATTTCCATAAAGCGATCATATGACCAAAAAGACTGGGGGAATTGGGGATAGAGTAGTAGTGCTTTCATAGTTCTCTGGTGTCACTGTAAAGCCCCCCGATAGACAACGAAGCATCGTACTGATCATGATTATTTTAGATTTTAAAGTTCGTTTTTCTGCGATTTTTGACGAAGCTTTAAAAACGCCACACTAAAGTTGTCTGAGACTGAATAATTACTTTCTCTAATCTTCTCGTGTTTTAAACCCCATCAGTATTTGACCCAATGATGCAGTATGTAACAAGGATGAGGTGTAGAAGTATAATTATTCTTTCCTTCAGAGATTTTTATGCCATGATGTGGGATATTCTTAAAGGAAGCTCAAGAACCAAAGGCATACTGGGAGGTTGATTGCTGTGACTACAAGGAGGATTCAATTTAGTTTTTTCTGCTAATTTATACCCAGACATGGAAATGATTCCCTCAGATTAATAGTTTTGAATCAAGAGAGAATCATCTATATTGCCGATAGTGATAATCATTCTTTCCCTTTATCTTTTGTGAAGCAAACAAAGCAGAATAGAAGCAAGCTGACTATAAATATTCAAAAGATAAGAAGTATTTTTAGCCCCTATCTACTCGCAAATCCTGGGTGCAACTCGTTAAATTCAAGAATGAGTGGAATTCCTAAAACACAAAAAACTCTCTCGAAGTTGAGAGAGTCCTGAATGCTTTGACTCAAGCGGTTGATGCTGAGAGTCGGTTGTGATTGAAATAGGAGCAAACTGAGAAGAATTTATCGTTCAAAGATACTGCACCTGTGGATCCACAGGTGCTTTTCTATAGTTAAGTGGACCCAACTCATAGCCTATCCAGTAAAACGTTGCTGGGGTTTCTACTGCCAGGATGGCCCCCCGCCTGGTTCTCATATCAGGCTATACCAATCTATTTTCTTGAGTATGTGAGAATTCCTGCCCACACGTGATTCTGAACACTAAGCAAATATTTAACCTCCTGCAACAATCAAGTCATCGTTCTAGATCACCCAAGTAACCCTTGGACAAGAATGCTGATAAAGCGATTGGGGTTCTCCAATGACAGATGAGTACACTGTTAACTCAAATGTTTTCAGTAAGGATGCCAAGCGGATCATCCTTGCCTTAATTGAATTTGATAACCCAGTAGGCGTTTCTGAATTACACACAAAGGTCGGTCTAACAAAGTCCCGGATAGCGTCTCTGGTTGCACCTCGGATGATTTCAAATAATGTTGTCTTTAATGGCTATAAGCTCTGTAGGTCAAAGAAGAGGATGTGTAGAACCTACGTATATTGGGTTGAGAAGGCATCCTGATCATGATTCCACATGGACTTAAATGACAACTGACTATCGATGCCATTTACTCAGAGAGTGGGTAGGTGCTTCACACCAGATTAGATTGTGATCTCAATTTGTGTATCTCTGAACACGAACATTGATATTTTTCTCTTCTGCAGTTATCTTTTTCTAACCATTGGGCATGCTAAGGGCAGCTAAGGCTTATCACCGAGGCTTTAGGTTCAGGCTAAATCTTGAATGAACCATTCACTTGCATATAAGGATTGAGCCCTCTGATTCTGGTTTGCAGGGGGTTTTTCGTATTTGTAGAGCCGTTACAATTTATTAAAAATCCCCTATACACTCAGCAAAAATAGGGGACTTATCAATGGATGAAGGGGTACTTAGCAGATATCACTCAGCTCAATGAAGCTGAACAGTGATGAAATCGTCCTGGTGCAATCATCTCACCAGAAGGGCCTTCAATAATTGTCTCCTGAAAAAAGTATATAAACATCCGTATTGAAGCTATCGGGATGCAGAAAAAGTTTTCATCTTGTCAGGGAGGGGATACTAGCTCTGAGTAGCTATCCCAACGCCTAGCGAAATCCCACCCAAAGTTCTGGGATGGGCTAAGAAAGGCAAGTATTCATCGATTAGAACTACTGCGATTGAGGCGGGTATCGTTAAGAAAAGGGTGACCGTTTCTTGGAAGGGAGATGCCACTGCGCTTGATATAAAAATGGTTTCGGAGAAAAAAGCCCTGGCAAACCCAAGGCCCCACTACGAAAGCTTTTGAGTTTTTATACTTCCAAATAATATTCTATTCGGGTGAGTGGAATTTTTTATTTATCTAGAAATTAAGGTTGATATTTGCCATAGTTGTTGTTCAGAGTAAACTCTAATTCAGTGCAGAAAATGATTGGAATTCAGCTACAGTATTGGGTTGAGTCCTTCAAAGTAATTCAAGCAGTGACCTACGTTTTTTGAAATAGTATTTCGCTTCTAGCACCCAGCAACCCTCACAGGACTTCATTCGACCCGAACCTGAACTGGGTAGCCGCAAACTTTTTCTGCTCGCGATCGCAGGCCGTTGATCCTCCGCTTAATCCTGTCATGTACCCCAAAACTCGCCCCGTTCACCCATCAGTTAATGTCCAAGAATCCAATCGGTGGATCGGTCCTGGAACCTTGTGCAGGTCGCAATGCAATCTCTGATATGTTGGACAGCTACGGGAGTATCGATATCGTCCATTCTTCTGATTTGCTCTGGCCCGTCGGTCCAGGCCGAACAACAAACGATGCTACCGATCCGCAGTACTGGGCTGAAGCACCCAAAGTCGATTGGGTCGTGACCAATCCACCGTTTAACGTGGCCGAGAAGATATTGCCCTTGGCCTATGAACACGCTGATCGGGGTGTAGCTTTTCTCCTCAGACTCAGCTACCTAGAACCCTGTAACGGTCGTAAAGAATGGCTAAAGCAGCATTCCGATCAGATGAAGCGGGTTATTGTTGTCAGCCCTAGAATCCGCTTCAGAAGCGATACCAAAGGTTCAGACTCAGTGACCTGCGCCTGGCTTATCTGGGATAAGCAATTCAGTTGGGGTGATCGGGGGCTGCATTGTCCCTACGGCTTTTTGAGTGACTGGAGATAAATCGATTGTCGGTAACAGAATTCCGTTATCGACCAAAACCCCTGATAGCAAACGTTCGGGGAATTACCTGAAAGAAAATCACAAAAAAATCTTGAAAAAATCAACACTATCTATTGAGAGGAAATTATGGAGACGAATATACTAGCGCATCAACTTCATGGGGTTTCAATCGGGATACAGAAAACCGATGGATACGTGAATGCGACGAAGGCTTGTGAGGCGTATAAAATTGCGGCGAGAAAATCGAAGCGGCCCGATCATTGGCTTGAAACAAAACGGGCAAAAGCTTACCTAGAGTATGTTTCGTCCGTTACCGGAATTCCGGTAACGGGACTTGTGATGATTCGCAGAGGTGGAACACCCGAGGAACAAGGCACCTGGATTCACCCCGATCTAGCAATAGCTTTTGGCACCTGGCTATCCGTGGAGTTTGAATACCAGCTCACCCAATGGGTGAAAGAGTGGGAGCAAAGTCAACGCCCCTCCCCCAAGACCAATCCAGAACTGATTGAATCACTGCGCCCCGATCAGCCTAGTCCCTATGAGATTGAGTCTGTTTTGGAAGCGGTCTTTGGAAGAGTCGCTGAACCTGCAAGACTCGCCATTGCAAAGTCAAGCGCAATCAAGCGGACCCATCCAC
>NZ_JANQOP010000265.1 GCF_028285745.1 Acaryochloris sp. IP29b_bin.137
GCTCAGGCTCAATGGATTCAAATCGATAGCATCGGCTCTACGAGAGCTGGCCAACCAAGTGGAGCGTATTTTTCGGCTACTACAATGAATCAGCCCTGCCATTCAGTTTGTATCTGAAGCAAAGCGAACAAATTGTAGAGTGGTACGTACAATCATTCGTGATGCATGTCTGATCTGCTTCCTCTGCTTAAGGTCACTTATTTTTTGGTATGAGAATTCGGAGGATAAACGTTATCGGGGACTCAGACAAGCATGGCTGAACAAGGCGTTTGCGGGTATCCCCCACGAGATTTTCTGGATATTGGTGGGGGCTTATATTTGGCCTGCGGTGTCGCCTGAGTGGATTGCGATCGCAGTTTGTCTCACCACCTGTGGATTAGAATTCCTACAGCTCTGGCAACCCGCATGGCTGCAAGCGATTCGGGCCACTTTGCTGGGACGGCTGGTGTTAGGCAATACCTTTAGCTGGGAAGACTTTCCCTACTATTTTGTCGGGAGTGGGCTGGGATGGTTAGGGTTACGTTGGTTAAAGTGATTTCATACCTAATCAATTTTAGGGTTGAAATTTTAGGTATGAACACTGGCTAGTTATCACCGAATCGATATAGTGATTCAGACTGTAGGTCTCGTTTCCCAATTTCGGTATAGGTCTTCTGCGTAGAACATAATGTCTTCATTGGGCAGGCGAATGGTCGATTGTTGTCTGGGATATAAGCTTTCAAGGCATTGAGTGTCTTGCTCTACCACCACTGAAGCCGCATGGAGTAAAGAGTCTTGCATCACTGCTTTTAACTCTGGGTTACTAAACTTGGCATAGAGCAAGATGAAGGTTTTGGTTCGGTCCTCCGTTTCTGGATAAAGGATGTGCCCTTGATAAGTTTGAACATCAGGTGACTTGAGACAAAAAAACTGGGTGGAGGGAAAAACATATTCCAAGACGTTCTGCATCACCTCTGGAATGGCCCCTAACATCGGATTAGCTGCAATCTCTTCGGGGGTATAGTCTTCCTTCTCGACCGTTTGAGCGACCTGGGCATAGATATCTTGTTGCTCAATAAACTCCGCTGTGCATGATTTGCACTTAAAAAATTCTCGATGAGTCCCGTTTTGATGATGATGGTCATAGTTAATCATCAGACTGCTCAAAAAGTTGCTGTGAATGCTTTTCTCAGCAGTCACCCCCAAGAACTCATAGTCAGCCGCTACTTGCTGATGCAGATGAGGAATCGGTAACCTCGGTTCAAACCCACCGTAAGTCCAGACTAAATCACCCTCAACGATCAAATCTAAGGGGTTAGCCAACGGTGCTTGGCTGAAGGTTTCAGCCTGAAGCAGCTGACCGGCGCCATTAAACTCCAGGGCATGAAAAGGACAGGTAATCGTATTTCTGTGGCTACAAATCCAGCCATTGGATAACGGAGCCTGCATATGGGGACAGATATTGTTGAGGGCAGATACATTTCCCTCAGTGTCTTGCCAGAGAACATAATCCTGACCATTTAAGGTGATTTTGGTGGGCTGATTAATGCCCAGCATGGATTTGTGCGCAATCAACCAAGGCGCACCAGGAAGGATAGGTTGCATTAGATTTTCTTAATTAAACAAGTGTTTAATTAGAGCCTATACAACCCCGATCAGGATGTCAAGAATTACACTAAATTGAGTCGCTACTGTAGATGGACTGCTCGTGCCTCCGCCTAAATCTTCGCGCTCAACCTCCAAAGTAGGTAAACAAAGCCGTAACCCGGAAGTTACTAAAGCAAAAATTCTAGATGCTGCCATTGAAGAGTTTGCTCAGTATGGATTAACGGGGGCACGCACAGAAGCGATCGCATCCAAAAGCGGGGTCACTAAAGCCTTGCTGTGCTACTACTTCAAAAATAAAGAAACCCTCTATCAGGCAGTCTTACAGCATCTCGTCAATGAAATTAACGCTGCTTTTCAACCCACTGACTGGGAACAGCAATCTCCCAAGCAGGCATTGGAAGCAATGCTTCGGGCTTACATCAACTTTGAGGTGGGCAATCGGTGGCATGGCATGCTGTGGTTTCAGGAAGCCATCCAGAATCAGGGAAAGTATGGGGAACAAACGGGATGGCAAGCGGGCTTTCAAGGCATCGTTCAGATCCTGGAAAAAGGAATGGCAGAGGGACAGTTTCGCCAACTAGATGCGTTTTTAACGGCCATCAATATCTTGGGAATCTGCTCGTTTTACTTTGATGCCCATGAGAACTTGAAA
>NZ_JANQOP010000289.1 GCF_028285745.1 Acaryochloris sp. IP29b_bin.137
AAGCACTGAAAGTCCGCAAGGAGCAAAAGCGCTATGGAAAATCTAATCACACAATCATCTTGGTTCCAGATTCTCTCCCAGAAATTTGAAACAACCCTGTTAGTGGAGGATGGTTGACCAGATGTGCTGAAAATTTGGTTGATCTCAAGACACTGGTTTATTCATTCACTCTTGGCATCCTGTATAAAAACAGTACCAGGGCTTTATTTGAATAGGACGATAATTAGCTTCTTCTGTCTGAGATTCGGATGCAAAAGCTTCTTGTTGGCCCCCATTGATAGTTTCTTGTTCCTGTGACGTCAGCTCAGTAAATAGTTCTAATTCCATAACTTTCATCCTTGAAATTTATTTGAATACTTTGCTAATAAATAAAAAATATATTTATTAGCTATTTATTTATCTGCAATTCTTTAAAATGTTACGCGATTTTCATGGATTTCGTGTCAGGCCTGAGTGGTGAGAATTGATGGATCGCCGCCAATCTTACAGGCTGACTACCTACCCTTAGGTAAATTCTGTCTGCTTTTCATAGATTAGTTGTGTTGTAAAAAAAGGGTACTGACTAATGACCTTCTTGAACCGTTGACTCAGAGGACAACACCCTCGGCTTCTTGCTGGCTAAGCAGGATGCCAAGGCTGCAAAGCGCTTTCTGACCAAAGCACTGCATTGTTTATACCCATGAACCTCGAGTGATCAATGTGGATGACCATCCAGCCCTCTGCAGTTGAGCAATTACAGGAACAGGAAGCATTATTTGTGACACAAACACCTAAAAGCTATCCCCTGGCAGTATCGTTATTTCGGCGTTGTAGCCATCCTGTCAAGATAGCCAAGGAGAAAATTCCCAGAATTGCAAGCACGATCAACCATCGAGCATAGCCATCAGCAAACATATTTGCACCAATGGCGACGACAGGTGTATTGGAGATCAGAACACCAATCAGGAGTGCAGGGACAAACTGTACCCACTTGGTGGTGGTTAAGCCAGCACCGTAGCTGACAAAATCAAACAACCCTGTCATTAAAAAACCCACCAACAGGAAAAAATTACTTTCCAAATGTCGTTGACTGACCTTATCGACCTTGTCCATAAATCGAGTCCCCACCAGTTTCTCGACTAAGTTCCGACCAAATCGCTTCGCGAGATAGAATCCCAGACTACAAGCGACTACATCAGCCAAGACAACTGTAATTAAGGCTATCCAGAAGTTCCCTAGAACACCTCCTGCCAATAACGACCATGCGGTACTGGGTAAGGCTGGAATCACGACACTGATAAACCGCAGTGCAAAGATACCCACGGGAGCCCATATGCCCATATATTTGACGTTTTCCCGGATTGTCTCTACACCATATTGGTGGATGAGCCAGATTAAGCCCACCACTAGTCCCATAATGAAGACAAATTTGATCAGCTTGCGTAGTGTTTTAGCCATGGCAGTGAAGGTTGAGATTGCCAATAGTCTAAAACAGTTCGCTTAATTATTACTTAATATTCTTGACCCAGCTTGGTCGGAGGTCCTCTACTTCTTTACTACAGGCATTAAAAAGTGAGGATGAGTGTATTTCATTCTCACTGCACATTTCTCGCAATTCGTTCTCCTGGAGAAATTCTTATCGGAACTAGAACCTTGTGCCCCCTGGGCTGCAAGGTTTTGTCTAGAAGTGAAATAGTCTCACCTCACCACCGGAAATTTAAAAACTCAATCTTTAGAATGGCAGATTTATTCAGTCACTTCCACCCAAATATCTCCTTCTTCTACACGGGTGGGATAAACCTGTAGAGATTTTTCCTGAGAAATCGCTGCCAGGAGTTTCCCAATTCCTGGCGGCCAGGGAATCCATGACTTGGGTGCTCCAGTGCCCAGGTCAAAGGCACTCCGATGGAGCGGACAGACAATTGCACCATCTGGGGTAATTTTTCCCTTATTCAGCGGAGCCTTTAAATGCGGGCAGGCATTCTTGACTGCACAGATAGTTCCGCCGTGATTCACCAGGAGAATCTTTTCCTTCTCCACCTTAACGACCTGACGATCACCCGGGTCGAGTTCACGTTCTGCCAACACTTTGACCCAACTCATAGCAGCCTCCCAAGATTAAATCGCAAATGTCTATGGAATAACCCAGCCTTAAGTTCACATGATTTTTTAGCTCTGACTTGATTATCCTGGCTTAGGGGAGAGGGACGTCTTGACCGCCATAAAAATCAATAGAAATCGTTCATCCCTATTCCTACATCTGCAGTGAGACTTCAAGAACGGGCGATTCTCACCCAAAATAATCGATGGATACTGTAAACAATCCATCGCCAATATCGGTACATTCCCCATACCACTAGAGGAGTCAGCAGCGTTGCCAGCAGCATTCCAGCTGCAGTCAGGCTCAAATCAACCTTCAGCATATCCCGAGCCATCCGCACAAGATCGTGATCGATCACGCCTCCTTTGCCTTGTCGATAGATCGCGCGGGAGGCTTGATCAAAAATAAGCTGCCAGCTAAATTGAAGGTCAAAGAAGGTCACATAAGCTGCCAGCATGCCATATAGCGGGCGCTCAATGGAATAACGGCAGGCATACCCACTAATTGCCCGCGCCATAAATATCCCAGCAAAAATCAGTTCAAACCCATGTCCCATCGACACCATCAGGAATTTGTGGATGCCTGTCAATGCGCAAAGGGTATATGCGATCGCACTCCCCAATAACACCCGCGCCGTCAGATAGTTTTGCCAATATATATAGAACAAATATCCAAACCCACCGTAAACCAACCCCATTAAGAATGGTATACGTCCAACGTTGAAGGTCATACCGCCCCCATGCATAAAATCAAACGCAGGAATGGCGGGGTACCCAAAGATCCAGCTGGTTAGGGTATGGCCTAATTCATGAACAAGCGTGATCAAGGGACTCAAGAGAAAGGTTACTTGGGGAGAGGCCAAAATAAGCAAGGCTAAACCGATACCTGTTGCGATCGCGGTCCATCCGGCTTGATCAATTGTTTGAGGCTCCCATCCATCGATCGTCCCATCCGTTTGTTCCCACCCCGCCTTCTCCAACTGGGGTCGTCGCCACAGTTCTCCATTCGCCGCTTGACGCACCGTTGGCATTTGTTCTGTTGTGGTCAAACTCAATTGCCAACACCAAGAAGACTCGCGAGCGCCGATCTCTTGTCCAGATATCCATAGAGTGTGCACCCCAGGTAAAAGCCATTGAGCAATTTCGCGACAGCATAACATCACTGCACTCTGCTCTTCTGGTGTTCGAATCCCTTGTAAATACACATGCAACTCCCCTTCTTCCAACAAAATTTCAGCCTCAATTTGTTTATGGGCCAAGGTTTGATTGAGAAGTTGGGTCATCGCCTCTACCGATCCACCAGCGGCAGATTCTCTTAAATGAGCGATGGATTCGGAAGGCTGAAAACCGTCAGTAAAGGGCATAGGTATTGGTATCAACGCTGGCGTTAGTATTCCCCAGGTAGTGCCTGTGCTAACAATCACAGCTTTGTTGTCTACCGACTCACAAATGGATCTGATTGGAGTCACAGCAGAACTCTGTAAATAGCCAGAGGATAAAACTGAATTCAAGTAGAAATAGAGCAAATTATTCTTTGCGTAAAAGTATTATTGACTACCGATAGTTCTATGACGGTCTTGATGCTTAAATCTAGCCAAAATTAATTCTTTCTCGTTATTTAGAGAAAAACATTTCTTGTTTTTTGTGTTGACTCAGACCCAGCGTTACCTGAATTAACGGAGCATTCAACTATGAATACTAGGCGACAACAAGCCCAAAATATCCGCAATAATGCCGCTGAATTAGCTGCTAATCGGCCTCATCCACAGCATATTAATAATAAAGAGGAATACGAATATCGCCGCCCTAAAAAAGACGGCAACGAGCCTAGCCACATTGCTAACTTCACTAAGGGGTTGCCTCACGACGAACATACAGGCTTATTACTCAATTCCGCCGACTATGACCAGTTCGTCTTAGGCATTCAATCTGGAGACACGACTGATTTTGCTCGAACACCATTAGGTCCTGCCGAATTACCTAAAGTTCATGGTTGTTTGAGCAAACAAAAGATTGATTGTGATGATAACCACCGTTCATTATTCTGGAAGTCTAAAATTGCTCAAGAGGCTGAAAAAGATAAAAAAACTGGTAAGAGTGCAGGGGCAAAACTAAGAGCCTGGGAAAGTGCTGGTGCTGGTCTAGTTTTTGACTTAGAAGGTCCTGATGCCCAGGCAGTAACAATGCCCCCTGCTCCAAGATTAGACAGTTCAGAGCTTGCCGCAGAAATCGCGGAAGTTTATTCTCAAGCACTGCTTCGGGATATTCATTTCTCTCAATTAAGAGATCCTGGCCTGGGAGATCAAGTGAATGCCTGCGAATCTTGTCCAACCCAGCTTTCTATTTATGAAGCCATAGATGTTCTCAATACTGTCCAGATTGACGGCCAAAATTGGTTCTCTGCTAATTGTTGCGACCTCACAGATGATGAGAGGGCTCGTCAGCGACCACTCGTAACTCGACAAAATATCTTTCGTGGTATTGCCCCTGGAGATGATGTCGGCCCCTATCTATCCCAGTTCCTACTGATTGGCAATAATGCGTTAGGAGGTGGAGTATTTGGGCAAGAAGCTGGCCATATTGGATATGGTGCAATACGAATTGATCAGCGAGTCAGAAATGCTACTCCCTGCAAAGATTACATGACCAACTTTGAAACTTGGTTAGATGTACAGAATGGAGCGGACTTAAGGGAGTTGGAAACTTATGTTGGCCCACAAGAAGGGATTTGCCGTGAATTTCCAGCTTATCGAGTGATAACAACGCCCCGTGATTTGGCTACCTATGTTCACTATGATGCGCTTTATGAAGCATACTTAAACGCTTGCTTGATTTTGCTGGGTATGAAGGCTCCATTCGACCCCGGTATTCCTTTCCAAAAACCTGATGTAGAAGACAAGCAGCAAGGATTCGCTCATTTTGGCGGACCGCAAATCTTAACCTTAGTCTGCGAAGCCGCAACCCGAGGATTAAAAGCTGTTCGTTTTCAAAAGTTCAATGTTCATCGTCGTTTGCGTCCTGAAGCCCTGGGTGGTTTGGTTGATCGATATAAGCATGAGGTTGGCGCTACTGATGAACTCAAACCGGTTGCTTCATTGGTTAAGGCTCTGGATAATGTTCATCTCTTGGATAAAGTGGCAGCTCACAACAAAGAGCAGAATAATCATGATGACCGGAAAAATGATCCTTCCAGCGCAGGAGATAACTACTTCTTGCCTATGGCTTTCCCAGAAGGATCTCCCATGCACCCCAGTTATGGTGCAGGCCATGCAACCGTAGCTGGAGCTTGTGTCACTATGCTCAAAGCGTTCTTTGACCACGGTTGGCAGCTTGACTTGGGTACAGTCAAAATGGGCAAGGAAGTGAAATACGTCTCCTACGAGCCGAACAAAGATGGCAGTGGACTCCAAAAAGTTCTGCTAGATTGTCCGCTCACTGTGGAGGGTGAATTGAATAAGATCGCTGCCAATATTTCCATTGGCCGGGATTGGGCTGGCGTCCATTACTTTACCGATTACATCGAATCCCTGCGCCTGGGAGAGCAGATTGCCATCGGTATTTTAGAAGAGCAAAAGCTAACCTATGGGGAAAATTTCACCATGACGGTTCCCCTCTATGACGGAGGGAGCGTTCAGATCTAGGAAGAGGGAATGAAATTCCACCGCTAGATTAAAGCCAGGCAGGAGTTTATCCTTAGACTCCTGCTTCGGTTTTTAAATCATCAATCAACTGGCCCAACTGATCACTGGTGACCTGATACACTTCACCGCAAAAGTCGCAGGTGGCTTCTGCCCCATTATCTTTTTCGATCATGTCTTGTAGCTCATCTTTCCCCAGCATTTTTAAAGCTCCTAACACCCGCTCAATGGAGCAGCGGCACTGAAATTGCACCATCTGAGTTTGGGGAAAGATTTTGAGCCCCATATCCCCAAGCAGGTCCGCAAAAATATCAGGCAGGGTTTGGCCTGCCTGGAGCAAAGGCGTAAATCCCTGCAAGTGGGACAGCCGCGATTCTAGCAGCTCGACTAGAGCTGGGTCTTGGGCGGCTTTGGGGAGCACTTGGATTAACAGTCCCCCAGCCGCAGTCACCCCCTGAGCCCCAACAAAAACGCCCAACGCCAAAGCAGAGGGGGTTTGCTCTGAGGTGACCAGATAATGAGTGACATCTTCACCAATTTCACCCGAGACTAACTCAACGGTGCTGGAATAGGGATAGCCATATCCCATATCCCGAACTACATAGAGAAATCCTTTGCCTACGGCCCCTCCTACATCCAGCTTACCCTTCGCATTCGGGGGGAGCTCTACGCCTGGATTGGTAACATACCCCCGAACGGTTCCGTCTAAGCCTGCATCCACTAGAATGCCTTGCAGTGGACCATCACCCCGAATGCGCAGATTAATCCTTGCTTCTGCTTGTTTCATACTGGAGGCCAACAATAGCCCAGCAGACATCGTACGCCCTAATGCTGCGGTGGCGACATAGGAAAGGCGATGGCGTTGCCTTGCTTCTTCGGTTAAACGAGTGGTGATCACACCCACTGCTCGGATACCATCGTCAGCAGCTGTGGCTCGAATCAGTTGGTCGGCCATAGACTCTCTACCGGCTCTTAACAAATCTTTTTAATTGTACTGCAATGGACTTCGGGGGAAGCCTCGGGAACAAAAGACCTGGGCGAGGGATGTTTCCAAAATTACCTCCGATGAGATTTACATTGGTTAACATGGGAGAACTCAATACCGGGTGTAGAGAAATAGATTCTTTTTTCTTGATTCGGGAATATTATCTAGAGCGAGTCGTTTTGTGAATAGGCCTTGTTTGGACATCATCCTTAACAAAGTTGTAGGATCGCAATGTGATCTGTGTTGTGGGGTATTGCAGACCTTAGTCTTATAAGTATCAGGATGACGACTGATTCAAAGACCAACTTTGTTACTGCCGCCATCAGCTCTGAAGCTGTGATTTATCGCGGTGCCCGCCGATTTAGATTTCTAAAATACTGGCCCATCTGGGGCATGGTTGCGATCGCACTATCGGGAGGGGTGGGATTTGGCTCCTATCGCCTTCTCTTGCACCAGCCAGCAAAACCAAATTGTGCGCAAGTGTTTTGGCCCTTTGCCTCCGGGTCTTTGCGGATCTACTGTGCCCAAGAAAAAGCTAGCGGGCAGACGTTGGAGGATTTGTTTGCTGCGATCGCCCTCGTGGATACCCTTGATCCAAATCACCCGTTGCGGCCTGCGATCAATCCTTTAATTGAGCAATGGTCGACCCAAGCCTTGGACCTCGCTGAAAAAGCCTTTCATGCCGGCAAGCTGGACCGGGCTATTGAATTTGCCAAACGAATTCCCGCCCAAACGACGGCCTATCAACTGGTGAAAGCGCGCGTCGAGGAATGGCAGCAGGTCTGGGCAGAAGGAGAGGATATCTACAATCGCGCTGAGGCCGCCCTAAACAATGAAGAATGGCGGAAAGCGTACGGCATCATGATCAAACTGGTTCAGGTCGATAATCGCTACTGGTCTGGCACCCAATATGACTCCCTGACCCAAAAGATCATTGTGGCCCAAAAAGATGAGCGCAAATTAGTCAAAGCCAAACGGCTAATGCGGCGGGGGGGATTGGATAATCTCTCAGAATCCTTAGGATTGATCCAAGAGCTGATTGCCGATAGTGTGTATCATCGCTCCGCCAGAAAAGCCCAAAACACCATTGCCCGTCGATTAATGACCATTGCAGAAAATTCTTTAGAGCGGCGCAGTTATCACGCCACCATGGATGCCCTTCAACTCATCCCCCAGGATACGCCCGTTTGGACGCAAGCTCAGGATTTTATGAAACTGGCCCAGGCCAGTGCTTCTGCCTGGAACGGCACGGTGGTTAACTTAGAAGAAGCGATCAATCAGGCCAATAAACTCGATATTAACAGTCCCCTTTATGGCAAAGCCCAAACCCTGATCGCCCATTGGCAGAGGGAAATCACGAATATACAGCTGCTGCAAACGGCTCAGATCCAAGCTCAAACAGGGGATATCAATGATCTCGCCATCGCGGTTTCCCAAGCCCAGCAGATTTCGTCTGAGAGTGACCGCTGGCAAGAAGCCCAAAAAGATATTGATCAGTGGCAATATCAAATCCAGCTACGGGAAGATCAACCCATCCTTGATCGAGCGGATCAACTGGCCCTCCAGGGAGGACCGACCGCGCTTCAGCGAGCCATTCAGGAAGCACAAAAGATTCAGCCCGGACGGACTCTATACGATGAGGCCCAACTGCGTATCTCAGATTGGCAATATCAACTGCAACCACCAGACTTCACTCCGTTGAATGAGCCCCTACGAACGGTGCCTGCCAATGACTCGAATCAACGCCCGAATCAACTGCTCAAGAGTGCGGAAACCATTGCCAGCCAGGGAACCCCTAAAGCCTTAGCAGAAGCGATTGCCCAGGCCAGTCAAGTGGCCCCAGAGTCGCCTGCCCAGTTTCAGGCCAAAGCCTCGATTGATAGCTGGTCGGAGCAACTGCTCGACATGGCTCAGGGACAGGCGCTGGCGGATCGAGACGCGGCAATTGCGATCGCCCAGAAGATTCCTAGCAGCAGTCGAGTGTATGCGTCGGCTCAGCGCCAAATTCAAGCTTGGCAGCAGCAGGAATAAGGGCATGCTCCGCAAACTCATCTCCAACTCATGTAGTCTACGGGATGCTTGTGCTAGAGTGGGCGTACCTCACTGTCTCTATGCTGTAATAGAAAAGAGATAGTGCCTCACGAAACCAATTGGGTTAGGCTTATGGCGACTTCAAAAGATGGACTAATATTGGGAACAACCGCCCTAGTTGGAGCAGGGGTTGTGGTGATTGGTGCCAACCTCTGGCAATCCAGTTGGGCCGTGTTTAAAGAAAGTCCGAAAGAGGTCGTGGACGAGGTTTGGCAGGTTATCAACCATGATTATGTTGATGCCACCTTTAACGGCAACGATTGGCGAGCCATTCGCAACCAATATCTAAATCGAAACTACACCTCTCGGGAAGACGCCTATAAAGCTGTTCGAGAGATGCTGGATAAGCTTGAGGATCCCTACACTCGCTTTATGGATCCAGAACAGTTCAAGAGCATGCAAATTGACACCTCCGGCGAATTGACGGGCGTGGGCATCCAAATTACCCAGGATGAAGAGACCGAAGAAATCACCGTTATTTCCCCTATTGAAGGAAGCCCAGCGGCTGAGGCTGGGCTTTTATCTAAAGACGTGATTATTCAGGTTGATGACCAAAGCACCAAAGGCATGGATATTAACGGTGTCGTCAGTTTGATACGGGGACCCGTGAATACTGAAGTGACTCTCACGGTTCTGCGTGATCAAGAAAAGCTCAGTTTTAAGATTAAGCGAGCCCGCATCGAAATTCACCCCGTTCGCTATACCTATAAAAATAACGCTGCAGGTGGGGTTGGCTATATTCGGCTTAACCAATTTAGCAACAATGCGTCCGCCGAAATGCGCGAAGCCATTCAAGCCCTGAAAAAACGCAATGTTGCGGGTTTTATCCTAGATCTCCGCTCCAATCCGGGTGGATTACTTTACTCCAGTGCCGAGATTGCCCGGATGTGGATGGGGAAAGGCACCATTGTTTCCACGGTTGACCGTAAGGGCGGAGAAGATCAACTCACTTCCGGCAAAAATCTCCTGACGGATAAACCCCTAGTGATTCTGGTCGATGGGGGTTCAGCCAGTGCCAGTGAAATTTTGGCGGGTGCGCTACAAGATAATAACCGAGCTGTGCTGATTGGCACTAAAACCTTTGGTAAAGGATTGGTGCAGTCGGTCCATCCCCTAGAAGATGGGTCAGGTTTAGCCGTCACCGTTGCGAAATACTTTACCCCCAACGGTCGTGATATCAACAAGAAAGGTATTGAGCCTGATATTGAAGTGAAACTAACGGATGACCAGCGGGAAGCCCTCTCTCAAGATCGCGACAAAATTGGCACCTTAGCCGACCCTCAATATGCTAAAGCCCTATCGGTTCTGAATGAGCAAATATTAGCCAACAGCAATGGAAATCTCCAGTCTTCTTCTCAATAGGCTATTGCCTGGTTTCTCCTGTGATCAACCCACCCAGAGATAAATTCTTCCCAGATGTAAATTCGTCTAGGAATAAATCTAGGAATAAATTGAGGGCAGCTTGTGGTTGCCAAGTGCCAGCAAGTTCGCTACGATAGCAAAGGTCAAGACCGCGCCGGGATAGCTCAGTCGGTAGAGCAGAGGACTGAAAATCCTCGTGTCGCCAGTTCAATTCTGGCTCCTGGCATTTTTT
>NZ_JANQOP010000291.1 GCF_028285745.1 Acaryochloris sp. IP29b_bin.137
GGCTTATAGAGGTGTCATTGTTGGCCTATATCTCGACTAATTTCTAGCGATTAGAGTTGACCAAAACAGAGGTGAGTTCTTTTCCATAAATCACCTAAGCACCAAGTTGCTACGCTTGCTTCGAATTTGAGTCAACAAGACTATATCTGCTGGTGGATTCTAGAATTAGCATCACCCATGGTATTACGCAGTGGGCGAAAGCAATACAGCCATACTCTTTATGATCACTATATTGCGAGCGGAGAACAAGCCTTTAAATTTGCCCCTGATCAAGGACCTGAGTTTTTTCGAACCTGGGGTTGGCAAATCGTTCATCAATATGATGTTCTGGAAAAATTGAGTCAACTCAAACGAACTACGCCATTACTCAGCTTTAGAGCAGCCATTCAACGAGGTCTCGAAAAACTCCACATCAAATCAGCGATACCCAACCAAGTGGTATTGCTGGCCCACCCCCAAGGATTAAGAGCAGAAAAATGAGTAGTCATGTCTACAATCAGGGCGCTAAAACCATTCATGACCATCATGAGGGAATCAATACGTGAGAATTTTGCTTGTTGAGGACGATGATCGGATTGCCAAGCCCCTAGCCGAAGATTTGCGTCATCAACATTACATCGTCGATTTAGCGGCAGATGGTGAACTCGGCTGGCACTATACCCAAGTGACTGACTATGAGCTGATTCTATTGGATATTATGCTGCCTCGTTTGGATGGGATTAGTCTCTGTCAACAACTGCGTCGCTCAGGATATAGCGGGTTTGTGTTAATGCTAACCGGCAAGGATACTTTGACAGATAAAGTGATGGGCTTAGACGCTGGTGCCGATGACTATGTGGTCAAACCGTTTGAGTTAGACGAACTGGCTGCTCGCATCCGCGCGTTATGTCGTCGTCCCCCTCAGATACAGCCCTCCATTCTGAAACAGGGTGCGTTGCAACTTGATCCGATTCACCATCATGCTCACTATGGTGAGACCTTGCTAGATTTAACGCCCAAAGAATATATTCTGCTAGAACATTTACTTCAACATCCGGGTCAAGCCTTTACTCGGGCCATGTTGCTAGATCGCCTATGGGAGCTGGATCGCGCCTCTAGTGAAGGCACGATCAAAACACATATTAGTAACCTGCGCTGTAAATTAAAAGCAGCCGGAGGTTCTGACCAGTTGATCGAAACGCTTTATGGTGTGGGCTATCGTTTGAATCCTCTGCTTCATTCCTAGAGGTTATGCGTTGTTTTGGAAAGTTCGATTGCAGCTCTTAGGATCCTATCTAATGGTTTTGGCTGGGATTATGGTTGTGTTTGCGATCGCAATCCGTACCACCTTCTCTTATACCCTGCACCATCAGATCGGCCAAAGACTACAAAATTTAGTGAAAGCGGGAAGCCTAGAACTCGAAATTGAAGACGGTCGCCTTGAACTCGATCAAGAAGATCTAGTGCGTGACCTTCAATCTCTGCAATGGTACGACCCTACAGGTCAGTTGGTTGGAACTCAAGGCCAGCCCACCTCAAATCGACCTTTAAACCCCCAACAACTCGTTCGACTTCAGACCTACGCCAACCTCAAATCCATGACGGTGCCAGCTCAAGACCCCAATACTGGGCAGTTGATTGGCTTTGTCCGCGCCAATGAATCGTTAGAGGCCGTCAACCAAACCCTCCAACAGCTCGATTGGGGCTTAGGCGGTGGCGCTATTCTAGCGATTTTCCTCAGTGGAATAGGAGGAACCTGGTTAACCGCCCGAGCCATGCATCCCATTGAGCAGAACATGCGCCAACTCCAGCAATTTACAGCCGATGCCTCTCATGAGTTGCGCAGTCCCCTCACGGCGATTAAAACCAATGCAACCGTGGCCCAAAAATATCCTCAAGGGATGCGACCAACCGATGCTGAGAAGTTTCAAGCTATCCTCAGTGCAGCGAATCAGATGACTGCACTAACAGAATCCTTACTGCAATTGGCCCGACTCGACCAATCTTCAGAACAGCATCAAGATCCCATTAATCTTCTGCACACCTTAGAGGAACTGAGTCAGCATTACCAACACCAAGCTCAATCTAAAGGCATTACCCTGACCACTCAATTCGCAGATCCCACTTGGGTCTTAGGCCATGAGGATCAGCTTCGACAAGTGTTTGCCAACCTGCTCGAGAATGCCTTGCAATATACCCCCGCTGGAGGAGCAGTAGAGATAAAAAGTACCAGAGTCGGACCATCCATCCTGATTCAAGTTCAAGACACAGGCATGGGGATAAGGGCGGAGCACCAGGAGAAAATCTTTGACCGATTTTGGCAAGCAGACACGTCCCGGTCGTATCAGGCAGACGGATGTGGTCTAGGGCTAGCCATTGCTCGTCGTATTGTCCAACTTCATCAGGGAAACATCGCTGTGGAAAGTGACTGGACACAAGGGAGTTGTTTTTCTATAAAACTCCCTCTGTATGACTCCTCTCCCTAGCGATGACGAGCTTCAAGCAGCATTGGGTCGCTAAACTTCACTGGCTTGGCGCACTATGCCTTGATCAAAGCAGTTACCATCAACGCCAATACCTTGAATGCTCAGCTTATCTTTGAAGACCTCAATGGCCGCAAACCCAAATTGAGAGGTTGCAAACGCGGTTCGAGCAGATGAATGGCAAGGCCGTAACTTTGCTCCACCAATGCCACAGGTTAGATAGGTGGTGCCACGAATAGGTTGAGTCCGTTCGTAATGGTGTTCATGACCATTGACGTAAAGCTGCACACCATATCGG
>NZ_JANQOP010000199.1 GCF_028285745.1 Acaryochloris sp. IP29b_bin.137
AGGGGTCTTGCTGAAACCTGTAGCCATGGGAAACCCTTTTAACAGAATGGAGTTCCATAGCATATTAACGCCTCATTTTTCTTGCGCTTACCCTGGGTGTTCATAGCCCAATAATTCTAGGAGAGGCTTATTCACAAAGAGACAGACATCATTTTGGAAAATAGAAATACAGACACCTGATGCTTCTATTGCTGAAACTTGCTGATTAAAAAAGCTGTTTGATGGTCTATTCTCTGATTGCGATTTATTGGTATTTGTCATAATTGAACCATCAACCCCCTACTCCCATAACAGAGGAAAACTCTTCCACTAGCTGGTCCAATATTCTGTAAAAGTGGCATACAGCCTCCCCAGCTTGCTGATCACCCAAAGGCCCATCTCGTCAAAATATCCTAGTGTTGCTTTCTGGATCGGGTTGTAAATCTAGATCTAAATCCGTTCTGGCTGTTCAGCAAACGTTTTACAGGGATTTTACAAGGTCCCTCCAAAAACATAGCTACCAAAAAAACTCTTTCAACAACTGACTCTGTGACAGCGAATAAAAGGAATCTTTATTTAGAAATGGACTGATTCTCAACATAATGTGTATTAACACTGGGCAATAGGATCTCAATTTCTGAACTGGGAATAGGCTTAGAAAAGAGATAGCCTTGCCCATATTTACAACCAAGCTTACACAAATACTCAAGTTGGCTTTCTGACTCAATACCCTCAACAATGACTGATATACCCAATTTCTTACCCAATTCAATCATGGTATCTAGTACATAGCACTCAGAAGTATGGAGTTCAACATTCTCAATAAAGGTCCGATCTATCTTTAAACTGTTCACAGGAAAACGATGTATATAGGCTAGCGAAGAGTATCCTGTCCCAAAATCATCAAGGCTAATTTGGATTTGACGTGATCTCAATTCTTGGATTATCGAAATAGCATTAATCGGATCTTCCATGACGACACTTTCCGTAATTTCGAGACTCAGGCAAGATGGATTAATTTGAGTTTGTAGTAGAATATCGTCAATTTCTGATAATAAATTTGGATATTCAAATTGCTTGGCAGATAAATTAACACTGATCGAAAGAGAATCCCATCCTTGTTTGTTTAGAAGTGAAAGTTGTTGGCATGCATTTCGGAGAATAAGCATACCAAACGAAATAATTAATCCTGTCATTTCCATACAAGGTATAAATTCAGAAGGCGAAATCATACCTCGTTTTGGATGAGGCCACCTAGCCAATGCCTCTAGACAGTCGACCTTACCAGTATTTAGATCTACTATCGGTTGATAGTAAACAGCAAATTCGTTATGTTTTAAGGCTTTCTGGATAGCACTCTCTAGTGTGACACGATTAAGTATCGATTGGTACATTTGAGACTCGAAAATCTCATAATTACCTATTCCTTTAGATTTAGCGAGATACATAGCTGTACTTGCCTGTTGTAGAACGGTATTAGTGTTCAAGTCTGGACTCTTTATAAGGGTTGCTCCTATGCAAGCTGTCATAAATATTTTGAATTCTCCAATATTAAAAGGATGTTCAAATAGGTTTTGGATTTCCTGTATTTTTTTGATTAAACTATTCTTTGAATGAATGCTATTTAATAATAGACAAAATTCATCTTCAGCTGAACGTGAAAATAAATCACTCTGATTTAAGTAAGACTTCAACCTTTCGGAAATTGCAACACGCAACTTGTTGCTGATTATCTTCCCAAAAGAGCTTTCTATTCTCTTAAATTGATCACAGTCAAAAATAATAAGAGCTAAGGGTAAAATTTTAGAGTTCAGTCGATGTGCTAATTCTCGTTGAATAGAAAATTGGCTCGGCAATTGGGTCAATTCATCGATATAAATCCTTTTTGCTAATTGAGTCGTTCTCTCCTCAACTATTTCTTCCAGTCGAGCGTTGAATGCTTCTAACTGTTGGTATTGAAAGCGAATCCGCAACATTGACTTCACCCGTGCGTTGAGCTCTATGCTGTTGATAGGCTTACAGATATAATCACTAGCTCCTGCTGACAGACAAAGAGTAAGGTTTTGCTTTTCAGTCAATGCTGTAACGATAATAATTGGAATGTTTTTCCAAATCCTTAAAGATTTTATTTTTTTGCACGTTTCAATTCCACTCATGCCTGGCATCATGATATCGAGCAGAATTAGATCTGGTTTGATACTATCAAGAGAAGAGAGTGCAGCCTCTCCATTTGCGGCATAATACAATTGATAATTGATTGACTTATCCAATAATGCATCAACAACATCATAATTATTGGGCTCGTCATCAATGACTAGTATTGATACATCTTTCATGAAGCATCTCAACTCTTAAGATACAAGTTTTAATTAAATAAAATAATTAATATGATATTTTTTTGATAAGGGCATAATCTTATGGTTGATCATCAATGCTAACGATTCTTTATCCTTCAATAAGTTTGTTTGTCCATATAGCGGCTTGTCGATACAGGTAGTTCTGTTAAAGTTCAGAAAAAGTTCTGCTTTTAGCCCAAAACTCACTTCAAAGATGTCAATGTTGTGTATTTAGCACTGGCCTCTTGCTAGGTTCTACAAGGTCAAACACCTGTGAAGTAAGCAAAAATGCGGGCTTCCATCTATCGCTGTAGCAATAGGTTGTGGTTATAAAGCGCTTTTCCACCCAAGCCTCACATAGTCCATAAATTTCCACCCTCCTCCTCAAAGCCCAGATCCGCTTACCCACTAACAAAAATTCAGGGAAGGATGGCCAGCATAATCAGCGACCCCCAAGTTTTGGATTATGTTGTTTTTGGCCAGGACTGACTCGGGCTCAATTCGCACCTGGCTGCACTAAGATTGATAAAAGTTGTTGGGCATCCGCCACTAATTGCGTTCCCCATAGGTTTTGACGCAGGTAGTCGGCATTTGCAAATTGAGGATCGATTTGCAGAGCTGCTTTGCCAAGTTTGATAGCTTGGGTTCGCCTGCCGTTTTTGAAGTAGGCAGTTGCCAGGGCTAATTTAGGCTCTGCGAGAGTGTTATCGATGCTGATGGCTTTTTGAAACTGCTTTATTGCAGACTCTATATCTTTGTTTTGATATTGCAGCAAGCCTAAATTATTAATGGCAGGTATGAACTCAGAATCTAAAACAATGGCTTGAGAATAATCTGAGATCGCCTCTGGGTAGCGTTTGAGGATGTGGTAAGTTATCCCGCGATTGCTGTAGGGACGTGCAAATTTTGGATTGAGAGCAATCGCTTGGGTGTAATCTGCGATCGCGCCTGGATATTGCTTTAACTCAGTATAGGTCAACCCTCGGTTATTGTAAGCATGACCATATTTAGGATTGATAGCAAGCGCTTTAGAGAAATCTGCGATCGCTTGAGGATATTCCTGAGTGGAATAGTAGATATATCCTCGGTTGTAGTAAGCTTCAAAATCTTCACCATTGAGAGCAATGGCTTGGGTGTAATCTGCGATCGCGCTTGGGTATTGCTCTAACTCACGGTGAATATTGCCCCGATTGAAGTAGGCATCCGCAAATGTAGGATCTAAGGCAATAACTTGGGTGTAATCTGCGATCTCGTTTGAGTATTGCTTTAAGTTGCCGTGGGCGACGCCTCGGTTATTATAGGCTTTGGTGTATTTAGGATTAAGCGCAATAGCTTGGGTATAATCTGCGATCGCCTTTGGATCTTGCTTTAAGTCTTTGTAGGCATTCCCTCGGTTGTAATGGGCTTTTGCATGCCTGGGTTTTAGGGCAATGGCCTGGGTGAAGTCTGCGATCGCCTTTGGATATTGCTTTGAGTCTCTGTAAGCATTCCCTCGGTTATTGAAGGCATCCGCATATTTAGGATTCAGGGTAATGGCTTGGGTGTAATCTGCAATGGCACCACGATAGTCCTTTTTGGCAAATTTATGACCCGCCTGCAAGAACCAATCATCCGCAATGAAGGCCGAGGCTGCTTCCTTTGGCTGTGCTACAAATCCAAGGGTCGGATCAACTTTTTCGACCAAACTCGTAAATGTATGGATAGGGATGCCCAGATTAAATCCCGTTTTTAAGTAGATGACTTCTGTCCGCTTCTCCTGTTGTTCTGTGTCAGCTCGGCCATGAATGCCAATCAGTTGGCCTTGCTGATCTAAAACGGCTCCCCCACTCATTCCCGGCAGGGTGTTGTTGCTATAAACCAGGGCATAGCCATCTGCTAGCGGACGCTTGGCATTCGCGGTGACTTCTCCTGTGGAAAAATTCCAAATGGATTCGGTGATAGCAGTTGTAGGAATTGGAAAGCCTGAGATATAAACCGATGCCCCTGCCTTTACTTGGGATGAGTCTCCCAGATTGGCTACCTGATAGGTGTTAGAGCTGGTAAATTCAACCAATGCTAAGTCAATTCCTGGAAATTTTTTCACTTTGCTATAGACCAAAGGATATCGACGATCATCCACCGTCACCACATCGTATTCATCCTCTGTCGCGACCACATGAGCAGCCGTCAGTACGGTATAAACCTTGCCTTGCCGCTTGATAATCACCCCTGACCCAGGATTCTGACCATCAATCCGAACGGTGATCGCTTCAGCAATCGTACTGACTTCAGTGGAAGTGAGGGCTTGAGCAGTATGAAAGGGAGTGGCAACGATTACTGCCAGTGTGGTGGGAGCCAAAAGGAAAGGCAATTTCATCTATGGGATGCTAAATCTTATTCCTAGCATAGGGGTTGAATATCTCAAGTGTACGCATTTAAGTCCGCACATCTATCAGCATTTCATTGGTAATGGTTGAGGGTGAAAGAGATAAAAAGCCTGTGCAACCAGCGTCAATCCCGGCTTTAACGATTGGCTTGGGTGTATCGGCATGGCCCACTGCAAGGTGAAGGATGGCTTCACAACGTTGGTTGACGAAGCTATGCATCATACCGTTTTTTTGAGACTCCGGGAGCCGAAACGATAGACGGCCTGATGTCCTATCCGAATCACCCAGGGTTGAGCATTCGGACAATGCTCATAAAGCCGATCTGTTGCTGAAATAGGGGTATCAGCTACCGCAAAAGCGCCCGTTTCGATATCAATTGCCACAATTTTGCCATGATTTCCCGCTTCAACTTGAGAGCGTATCTGGGTTTCATAAATCTCATTGCCCTGTTTAGCAAACTCTTCTTTGCTGTAGCGAGGGTGTCGAACGGTCATTAGCAGGTAGGCATTACGCTGGTTATGTTAATCATTCTCGCTTGGGGGCATGCTATGCCCCTCCTTTTGAGTTTTGAGCTTTTAACCCTAACCAGAAAAGTAAAGCATCTTCAACTTGTGAGAATGGTTCAGGATCTAGTTCACCTAACTTTCTCAGCAGTTTTGCATGGGGAATAGTGACTAGATTTTGTACATCAAAGACTCCTGGCTTGAGAAATCTAGCCTTAATTTCAACTTCAAAGCGCGAACCTCTAGCGCTCGTTGTATGAGGCACCAATGTTGCTAAAGCTCGATCCTGCATAAGGGCAGGAATGCTAACCACAAGACAGGGTCTAACCTTGGCAACATAACCTAGATCTACTAACCAGACCTCTCCCCGGTCAGGAGTCTTCATAATCTGCTTCTTGATGATCTAGTGCTAAGAATAGTTCCTCTGCATTCAAAACTAGATCCTCGTCTGTCAAGGGTGGGAAATCCAAGTTAATGACCCGCCTCATAATCTCCACAGCAATTTCTAGTTGCTCAGTATCAGGTAAGCTATCAAAGCTATTTAAAATTTCTTGAGTTAAAGCATTCATAAGTCTTCATGAATTCCTATTTGGTATTTAGAATAGATATTGATTTTACAAGTCACTTTTCTATTTTATAGCTAACTACTAAGTTCAGGAATAAAGTTATTAGCATAAAAAGTTAAAGTGATAGAGATATAGTATTTTCAGGTTGCGTGTTTTGTCTCTTTTGCCTAACATCAATACTTATATCAAAGAATTGCGAAAAAAGAGTTAAAACCTGCAAGAAAGCTACTAAATATAAAATATATCGGGTAAAAATTATTTGCCGCGAATTCAAATCAAAATATTTATTAGATGGCTCAGGGTGATTCTCATTTAGATGCTGAATGCCATCATTATTTATCTGTGAACTACCACTATGACTTGACATACTCTTAATACGTAAAGGACCTATAGTAGGTTCTTCGCTGACTTCTATCACGACATCCTTCCCTTTGTCTTTTGCTACTTCTTTATTTGCAGCTTCCTTTAAATAATCAACGACAGAAATTTTTGCTAAAGAGAAAAAACTTGAGATGGAATTCTTTGCAGTTAATTCTACAAAGCTTTTTAGAGTGCTTTCCAAAGTTGACAAAATAATGGGGCCTGCCCAGCTACCTATTACCAGCACTATATCAATAATAATACTGCCTTTTCTGAATTGGATATTTTTCTGTACTTTTACTTCTAGATCTTCAGGAAATATATCTTTGATTTCTTGAGAAAACTTATGAGCTATATCCGTAGACATATCATTAAGTTTATCAATAATTTCAGATTTAAACTCATCAGTTTTGTCTAGATCTCGATCTTCTAATACATTACAAGAAAATTTCAAACTTCCTTCTATATCTGATTTTCTGGTCAAATTAAAGGCAAGGACTTGAAGATTGTTGTTCATGTTCATTCTTCTGAAGATTAATTTAGCTAATGCCATTAAAATTCTTATTTGTCTTTTATGTTACCTTAATTTTTTCTTGATTAAAAATAGATTTATTTTGAATTTATTTTTTATGGCATGGCTCTTCAATGACTAGCTAACATTTAATTTTACAAAGGCGTTCAATTTGTAATATCAATGTTCTTCTAAATTTTTTAGAAAATATCATAACATTGTCAAATATTAATTTTTCATAAAAGGGCAAGAACAAAAAAAGTGTTTTTACTCGAAAAAGACTCTTTGAAAATAAGATCTATAGAGATCATTCCGAGAAATAACTTGATTCTTCTCTCGTTTAATCAACCCCATACTGTGGAGTTTATAGGCTTGCAACGGGTTCAATGATGCAGTAGCCGTTAGCACATCTTGAAACGCCTGCATCAGATCAGGCGTCTGCTGCAACGTAACCCAGTGGTGCAGTAGATGAGCCCTATAAATCCCCTCATCACTAGCAGCAGTTTGTACAAGCTGCTTAAACGTCAGTTCCCTTGTACTGAGGGCAGATAGCGCCACCCGAACCAAATAGGGATGCCCCCCAATCATCGCCATCAGTTGTGATAGCTCACTTTCAGTGAGAGCCACCTGATGCAGTTGAGCCAGATGTTGGATTTGTTGGGCAGTAAACTCCGAGAGCCCAATGGGCACCCCCGTATTAAATGGAGATTGATGATAATCCAGGGGAATATAGGCTTCTGTTGAATGAACCAAAATCAGCCGTAGTTGCTGCCATTGCTGAGAGATACGCCCCTTCTCATGCCAGCTCCGCAACATGCCAAAAAAGTCTTCAATGATGTCTTGAAAGGGAAACAGACGATCGACATTATCTAGCCCTAAGACAAACGGCCCCTGAACTTCCGGGAATATATGATCTTCAAAATAGGCCGTGCAATTATCATTACTGCCAAAAATCTCTGAATCCCAGAGTTCTGAGAGTCGATTCGGTAAGTGGAGTTGGCGGCTGGTCATGGCGCAGAGCCACTTTAAGAGCTTTTCCAAGCTCGTCAACACAGACTTATCGACACTCCCCATATCGATATAAACCGTGGGATAGGTTTGCTGTTGGGCAAAGGCCATCAAGTGATAGAGCAATGAGGTTTTACCCATCAGTTGCGGTGCTTTAATTCGCAGTAACGCTCCTGGCTTGAGCAAGGTCTGACAGCCCAATTGCTCGACGCCCGCCCGTTCCAAATAAAAAGGAGACTCTGGCGAAATCGGACCTTCAATGATGGGTGCTGGACTCGAAGTTACGACAGGTGGAGAGTGAACCTGCTGTTCCCAAGCCCGTCGTAATGCCTCTTTGAAATTGGTTTTACTAACCTTCTCGTTGAGCGCTTGCCCCAAACGTTTCCATAAAGGATTGCCAATATCCCGATTGAGGTAGGCCGCTCCATAGTGCAGCTGCTCCGCCATTTGCTCATAGGTTTGATGATTCCAAGACCCTTGCAATACCTGGACTTCTAAATCGCTGAGGTGCTTGGCAGTTGCCGTAAAGATGAGTTGATTGGCAAAGTCCCGAGCCACGGGCCAGCTAAAGTCTGCGTCGTTCTCCATACCCAATTTTTGGCAATGCTATAGGCGCTGTTAATGCCGGAACCCACTTCCCAATTAAAACCTATAAATTCCAATAATTTGCGATCGCACCCCGTTCCAACACCCAATTAATTCCCCTTGGTTCTCCCGTTTACCTTGACCAAAATGGGGGCAATTGCATTTGATGTAAGGAGTTTCACATGTCTCATCCCAGTCAACAATCGGGTTCTTGGCATCGCCCCATCTCTACCCTGCTACTACTCTCGGGCATGGTGGCGGGAACCGTCTTTGTCAGTTCAAATGTGCTGCGATTTGAATCCAAATCCCACGCCCAGTCCTCCCGGTTATCTCAATCCAAACAAGAGGTAAATCAGAAATCAAATCCGTCTCCAACCACTGGCGGGCTATTTGCCGAGGTGGATGGCAAGAAACTGTCCTTTCCCCTCAAACAAACCGATGTCGAAGCCAATATCTCCGGTAATCTGTCGCGGGTAGAGGTGAAGCAAACCTTTACCAATCCCTACGACCGTCCTTTGGAAGCGATCTATCAATTTCCGCTACCCGAAGATGCCGCCGTGGACGATATGGAAATTCGGATTGGCAACCGGATTATTCGCGGTGTGATCAAAGAGCGACAGGAAGCCAAACAAATCTATGAAACGGCCAAGCAAGAAGGCAAAACCGCTGCTCTCCTAGAGCAAGAGCGGGCCAATTTATTTACCCAATCCCTCGCCAATATCGTGCCTGGGGAAACCATTGAAGTGGTGATTCGCTACACCAATAGCCTGGAGTTCGAAGGGGGCGATTACGAGTTTGTCTTTCCCACGGTGGTGGGGCCTCGCTATATTCCTGGCGACCAAATTGATGCTGCGGGCAATACCACTCGGGTCACCGATGCCGCTAAGATTACGCCTCCCTTACTGCCGCCTAGTCAGCGGTCTGGTAACGATATCAGTATCACCGTCAATTTAGATGCGGGTGTACCGATACGGAATTTGCGATCGCCCTCCCATCCCATTCTTACTAGCAAAAAAGGTCAGCAAACCCAGGTTAAACTAGCCAATCAAAAAACCATCCCCAACAAGGATCTGATTCTGCGCTATCAGGTAGCCAGCAAGCAGACCCAAGCCACGCTCCTGACCCAGTCCGACCAACGAGGCGGTCACTTTGCCACCTACTTAATTCCAGCCCTGAAATACAAATCGAATCAGATTGTCCCCAAGGACGTGGTGTTTCTAATCGATACCTCCGGGTCTCAGGGTGGACCACCCATTGTCCAATCTAAAAAGCTGATGACCCAGTTTTTGGACAAGCTCAATCCCAACGATACTTTCAGCATCATCAACTTCTCCAATACCACCTCTAAACTGTCCCCAAAGCCCCTCGCCAATACCCCAGCCAATCGCAAAAAGGCCCTGGAATATATTAAAAAACTGGATGCCAATGGCGGCACAGAACTGATGAATGGTATCAATACCGTTGCCGCCTTTCCCCCGGCTCCAGACGGACGCCTGCGTAGTGTGGTTCTACTCACGGATGGCCTCATTGGCAATGACGAAACCATTATTGCTGCCGTCCGCGATCGCCTGAAGCCGGGGAATCGAATTTACCCCTTTGGCGTTGGGTTCTCCACCAATCGCTTCTTGCTAGATCGGCTGGCAGAAGTGGGTCGAGGAACCGTTGAAGTCGTCGCCCCCAAAGATTCTGCAGAGAAAGTGGCTGCGAAGTTTGTCAAAACCATTAACAAGCCTGTGTTGACCGATATTGAGGTCTCTTGGGTCGGACCTGGCAAAGGTCCTGATATTTATCCCCTGCGAGTCCCGGATCTCTTTGCCAATCAGCCCCTGGTTCTCCACGGACGCAAGCAGGATGGCCAGTCTGGCAAGCTGAAAATTACGGGCCGAATGGCAGGTGGAAAACCCTATGAGCAGGTGTTGGAGGTTAAATTTGATGCCTCTGGCAATGAGGCGATTGCTCAACTCTGGGGCCGAAACCGCATCAAGAGCCTGATGAATCAGATGTATGGCCGCGAATCGGACCCGGCTGTTAAGCAAGTGCTTGATACTGCCCTCGCCTATCGCTTGCTCTCTAAATACACCGCCTTTGTCGCCGTTACCGAAGAGATTCGCGTCGACCCCAACAATCCCAATCTGAAACAGCGAGTGCCCGTTGATCTGCCAGAAGGCATGAAGCTGACCAATCCAGCGGCCCATGCCACCCCAGAACCCAGCGAAATCCTCGGTTATCTGATTGCCCTATTCGGCATCTTCCTAGTTATGGCCAAGAAACATGGCTTGAAATGGTTGCCCACCCGGAGGCAGTCATGAGTCTAGCCCAGTCCCAACCAGGGGCGAAGACTTGGCTGATTGCCATTGGTGTTACCCAAGTCTTGCTCCATCTCCTCCTTGTTCGTCGCAGCCAATATCCCTACCTTTTACCCGCCAGCAGTATCTTTTGGGCCGCCACAGCTATGCAGCTTTACACGCAGCGCCATCATTTATCCCTTCGCGACCATCGAGCCACCTGGGGAGGATTGCTGTTGCTGGCAGGGGTGGTCTATCGAGGGCTTCATACCTTTGAATCTGACTATTTTCTGCGGCTCTATCCCTTACTAGTGCTGGTGAGTCTGAGTCTATTGGCGTCTGGTGTCCAGGGATTGGCTCAATATCAAGGGGCACTCTATCTTTTAGGCTTCTTTGCCCTGCCTTGGGAGCTGCTCTACCTGCTCGAGTTCACCACCTGGACCACACAGCTTTCTACAACGCTGCTGCGACTGATGGGATTTGCTGTCCATCAACAGGGTTTTACCATTGCCCTGCCAGGGGGTGCTATTGAGGTCTATAACGGTTGTTCTGGGGTACGGTCGATTACCCAGCTCCTGGGCTTGGCCTGGATATACGTCACTTTAACCGCGACGCAAGGCCGACAGAAATATCTGATTTTGCTGGGGGCAGTCGGTATTGGTTTTTTTGCCAATGGCTGTCGGGTGGCTCTCCTAGCCATTCTCTCTAGTCAACCTGACACGCTGAATTATTGGCATCAAGGCGATGGGTCTCTGCTATTTTCGCTGCTGGCGGTGTTGTTACTAGGACTTCTGCTCTTTAGTCTGCCCACTCGCCAAGGGAGGTATTTATCATGATTAGACGGTTCAGATACAACCCGCTAGCGATAGTTTGGGGGATATCGGTTTTGGTATGGGGAGTTGCGATCGCAACCTTCCAACCTCAAATCCCTCAAGTTGCGCCCTACCCATTCCCCCAGGTAATCCCCCTCTCAGATTGGACCTTTACCGATAGTCAACCCCTCACCCCCGATCAAACTCCAGACTCCCCAGATATTCCTGGTGAAGTGGTGTCTGGGCAACGGTATCACTATCGCCAAAGCGATGCCCATCTACACATTGAGATGCGATATCTGGCTCAGACCAATGGCGATCTGAAAGTCCTAATCAAACATCAGACAGGTGGTTTAGGCACCGTGCTGCAATCTGTGGAAGGCGTGGGGGAATTTAGTCTATTTACTCAGGGCTCAGAAAGCCAACTGGATGCTTGTATTAATCCTCGGGGGACCAGTACCGTCACCAGCGATCAGTTCAAGCGCAACCGCACCCTTTATGATTGGCAATCTGGACGTTTCCTGGGCTGGATTGTGGGCCAAACGCCTCTCCATGACAATCGCTGTCTATGGACCCGGATAACCTTATCGACTTCTGGTGATGCGACCTCGGCAGCTCGGGGTCAGGCGTTAACATCTACCTGGAAGGACTGGCATCAGTGGTGGCAATCTCACTTTCCACCGTTAGCCTAGAGCCAACGACATCCATAGAAGCCAGTCCCCAGGCTTAGCAAAATTAGCCTTCCAAAACCCCCGGCCAATTCTTATCAGCTTCCGCAATATTCCCTGGAATATCTCCCTCCCACTGCTTTTGGACATCAAGACTGTAATTGAGATAGAGTTTGCCATCTACAATCTTCCAAGCTTGAGGATCGATAGAGGCCGTGGTCCCTTTCTTCACCGCCCAGGCACAATAGCCCCCATATTGGGGTGCATACTTTTCTGGGTCGCTGGCAAACGAATCCCGACTTTCTGCATTAGCAAATTGCCAAGTGGCTCCCTGCCACTCATGGGAGAATTCTCCTGTGCCTTTGACGGGCTTACCCTCTGTAAAGTAGGCAACAGGATCATAGCCTCGGATAGCTGCACCATCTGCAGAAAAAATAGCAGGCTTCTTATTAGCCTGCCCCTGCTCAGTTCCAGGGCCAGAGCTAGACGTCGAAGGATCTGTACAGCCTATACTCAAACCCAGTCCGAGCAATAACACGGCGGGCCAGAGTGCAAATTTAAATTTCATATACAACCCTCATAACGGATTATGGCAAGTAAATATAACCTGCTCTCAGGATAATACTGAGTCCCAAATCTGAGAGTGATGTGAATCCACCCTAAAAAGATTCAATTATTGGGGTAGCGTTTTAATCCACCTTACTGTTGTGAACGATGTAGCGATAAAGTTTGGGAATACTGGACTGAGATTTGATACCGTTGTTGCGACTCAACATTCCTAGCACGCCAAGCATGAGGTAATTCCAGTGACTTCTTCCGAACCAATTTGCCGCTGTTCCTGGGTAGACCTCAGCAAACCCGACTATGTTCTGTATCACGATCAGGAATGGGGCATTCCGGTCTACGACGATCAGCACTTGTTTGAGCATCTTGTCCTAGAGTCTTCTCAGGCAGGCTTGAGCTGGTATACCGTCCTGCGTAAACGCGAAAACTACCGAGCTGCCTTTGAGCAATTCAATCCTCAACAGATTGCCCATTACGATGAAGCCAAAATAGAGACCCTGATGGGGAATGCCGGTATTATCCGCAATCGCAAAAAGATAGAAGCGATCATTGGCAATGCTCGTGCCTTTTTACAGATTCAAGCAGAGTTTGGCAGCTTTGCCAGTTATAGCTGGCGTTTTGTGGACGGACAGCCTATTGTTAACGCGTTCAGCGAGTCGGATAGCTGGCCGACAACTAGTCCAGAGTCTGATGCCATGAGTAAAGATCTCCGGCAGCGAGGCTTTAAGTTTTTTGGTTCAACTATCTGCTACGCCCATATGCAGGCCACAGGTATGGTGAATGACCATAGTGTGACCTGTTTCCGTCGTCAAGAGATTATCAATGGCTATGCCTCAAATCCCGTCTTTGAATAGTCAGTATCAATACTGTTAGTGCAAACTCGATATATCGATATTCTTCTCAAATGATATGGCTTAATAAATCTAGAAAGACTTGGTTAGATTAGCCTCCAGAAATGGGTTAGCTTTTCATTTTGCTGTAAAGAAATAAAAATACAGATTAAAAATATGATATTGGTCCCAAAATAGACGATACTCTACCCATAGGCTGAATCCTTATCTCTATTGATTGATTATTAGTTGTCAATGTAAGTTTATTATCCTTATGGCTGTATTTAGACGCCTTAGAAGCCCATCTCATACGATATAGATAAGTGCGGGGGACCTGATCCAGGGGTTTACCCTCGAATCTATGGCTTGCCAACCTGTTTTTCTCACAATCCTGAGGCAGATTGGGTATCATAGTGTGAACTTCTTTATTGTCCCATCCTTCAAATTGCCATGGCTCGATATACGCGTTCGCTATCAGTTGCATTATCCTTGAGCAACTGTCTTTCACAATTGAAGGCTGTGTTAGAAAGTTGTGATTTAGAAGTGCTTTTCTCCAAAGAGGACTGCATCATTGCCCGTGAGAAACCGGGTAAGGTCCCCTTTACCAAACTCGTCACCATTGAAGTTTTAGTCGACAGCACAAGAGCCACCAGCAACATCACGAATATGGATGTTGTGGTTAAGAATGAAGAATTACCGCTGCAAAGTAATAATCATTGTTTCCAGATTTTTGATCAACTCAGTCAAACCATCAATCAGCATTCTGGTTGGCAAGTGATGGCTGAAGAAGAAGTGCCCAGTTCACAGAAATCGTCTCAAGCAGAGACCCCAGCAGCCCCTACCCCTCAATCCCCCCTCAAAACAGAGACGACTCCATTTGAAGAGGCCAAACCACTCCCTTCTGATCCGCTCGTACCTATCGCTTCCCCGGCAGAGACTAATGCTTCGGTCGAGTCCGTCATGGAGCTGCCAAAGGCAACGGACCTACCGCTACCGCGAACGGTTACGGATACCCCCCATTCAGAACTGGTTCAACCTTCAGAACCCGTCGTTTCATCCAAGGTAAATGACTCAATTAACCTAGAGTCGGCAGCGGAAAAACGAGTTCAAACGACTGCCAATCTAGAAGAACTGCGGCAGAAGCGCGCCGAAAGCGTCGCTAACTTGGAGCGGTTGCGGCAAAAACGCGCCGAAAGCATTGCTAACCTAGAAAAAATGCGGCAAAAGCGCGAACGCATGTTTGCGGCTAATGAGCGCGATGGCGCTGGAGAGGAGATTAGCTCCCTCGATTTACCCGAGCAGCCCTCTACCTCCCAGGCTTAGCGTCACACACTAATCAAAATAGAATAAGGTCACTAGCTTGCGTAGCTCTTCAGCTTCTTGACAGGTCTTCAGTAGGGTATGGCTGTCATGGAACGCAAAGCAGATCAGCTGATCGCATCGAGACACGATCTCCTGGTTACAGATAGCGCTGGCTTCCGCCAGGGACAAGTTATCATGCTCTGGCTTCTCCACCAGATGCATCACTTTTTCTAGCAACCGCTGGGACTCAGGAGGCTGCTCCGTCATGCTTTGGGGAAGAACGACCGTTAATAGCTTCGGATCTGCCCGCATCGCTCCTCGAATCGCAGCCGCATTGGTGCCAATGGCACCGGAGGTAAGCAAACGATTGCCAGCAAGGACCAATGCATAGCTCATCATTTCAATGATGTGCTGATGCATTAGGGGAACGTGGCGAGAACCCAAAATAGCAATGCGCTTGGAACTGGTCTGTTGAATTGCTGCTAGTTCTTGTAGAAACTCGTCAGCTTTGGGGTCGCCAACCTGAGGTAAATCGAGAGACTGGCTCAAAGAGGTACTGTGCCAAAACAACCCAGCTATTTTAACAAAGGTCAGTCAGATTTTGGGGATGATAGCTGGAGTTTATTCGTTACTGCCAAGATTGCCCTTGAATATCATCCCATACGAGAGAAAGGAGGTTAGAATCCGCAGCATCGAACCAGTGAATCGCAGAATTCGCTCGAAACCAGGTCCGCTGGCGCTTTGCAAATTGGCGAGTATGAAGAATCGTTTGGCTCGTTGCCTCTTCTACAGACATTTGCTGGTTTAAATAGGCCTTCATTTCCTGATATCCCAGGGTTACTAAAAGGGGGAGTTCGGCGCCATAGGTTGCCATCAGATGTTTCACTTCCGCTAGCCAGCCCTGCGCCAGCATGGCGCTTGTGCGCTGTTGAATGATGGCCGTATGCTGGTCAAGGTCACTAATATCCAAACCAATTTGAAGGATGGGATAGGACGGCGGATTCTTACCTTGTTGTGCCGATAGTGGCCTACCTGTAGTGTAAAAGACTTCCAAAGCTCTTAAAGTGCGGACTTGATCATGGGCATGGATTTTCTGGGCCGCTTGTGGGTCGACTTGCTGGAGCCATTGGTAAATCTGGGCTTGGCCTTGGGATTGGAGTTGCGATCGCAACTCCAATTGTGGCGGCACCCGCGGAATTTTCAGCCCCTCGACAATCGCCCGAATATAAAGTCCCGTTCCTCCCACCAGCAGAGGTGTTGTCCCTTCAGCATGAAATTGAGCAATTAAGGTTTGGGCTTGTTCCTGGTAATCGGCAACGGTCAGGGTCTCAGTGGGGTCGCAAATATCAATCAGATAGTGAGGCACCTGTTTTTGATCGGATATAGACGGTTTAGCAGTGCCAATATCAAACCCCCGATAGACCTGCCGGGAGTCCGCACTGAGAATTGGGGTGGCCAAACGTTGGGCCAAAGCCAGAGCCAGAGAGGATTTCCCCGTAGCTGTAGGCCCACAAATTACAATCAGTCCCGGTGTCATTGCTGCCCAATCCTAAAGTTTTAATAATGCAACCCCAATGTAAACAGCCCTTAAGACAGGCCTAAAATCGCTTGAGAGGCATTTGTGATAGAATTTGAGGGATTTTTTATATTCAAGCAAATCAACACAGCTTTAAGTCGCTTATAGGAGCGCTTCATACATGGCCACAAATTACAGTGCAGATCAGATTCAAGTCCTGGAAGGGTTGGAACCGGTTCGAAAACGCCCTGGGATGTATATCGGTAGCACTGGTCCCAGAGGTTTGCACCACTTAGTGTACGAGGTGGTCGATAACTCTGTCGATGAAGCCCTCGCGGGTCACTGTAAGCATATTCACATTTATTTAAATGAGGACGGTTCTGTCCGAGTCACCGATGATGGCCGCGGCATCCCCACCGACAAGCATCCCACTACAGGCAAATCGGCCCTAGAAACCGTGATGACGGTCCTCCATGCTGGCGGAAAGTTTGATGGGGATAGCTATAAAGTGTCAGGCGGACTCCATGGGGTAGGGATTTCCGTTGTCAACGCCCTCTCCGAATGGGTGGAAGCGAAAGTCTGGCGCAATGGCAAGGTTCATACCCAACGATTTGAGCGAGGCATTCCGAAATCTGAGTTAGTCGTCGAACCCACCGATCGCAGGGAGTCGGGGACGGCCATTACCTTTCTGCCCGATAACACGATTTTTACCGTCACCACAGAATTTGACTATAAGACCCTAGCCAGCCGCTTGCGGGAACTCGCCTACCTGAATGCCGGGGTAGAAATTTCTTTCCAGGATAATCGTCTGGAACTCCTAGAAGCCGACGAACCCAAAATTGAAACCTATCGCTACGACGGCGGCATTAAAGAATATGTGGACTACATGAACCGGGATAAAGAACCCATTCATGAGGAATGTATTTATGTGGAAGGGGAACGGAATAATGTTCAGGTTGAAGTGGCCTTGCAATGGTGTCGGGACGCCTATTCTGACAACCTGCTGGGATTTGCCAACAATATCCGCACCATTGATGGCGGTACGCACTTAGAAGGTCTAAAGACAGTACTTACCCGGACCATGAACTCCCTGGCCCGCAAGCGCAGCAAGCTCAAGGATAACGATTCAAACCTCGGCGGTGAGCATATTCGAGAAGGCCTAACCGCTGTTATCTCCGTCAAAGTGCCTGAACCTGAATTTGAAGGCCAAACCAAAACCAAGCTCGGTAATACCGAAGTGCGGGGGATTGTCGATTCCCTCGTGGGTGAAGTGCTGACGGAGTATTTAGACTTCCACCCCAATGTCGCCGATGCCGTGATCGAAAAAGCCCTGCAGGCCTTTAATGCAGCAGAAGCGGCCCGTCGAGCTAGAGAACTGGTCCGCCGTAAGTCCGTCCTAGAATCTTCTACCCTACCGGGCAAGTTAGCGGATTGCAGTTCCCGCGACCCCAGTGTGTCTGAAATCTATATTGTGGAGGGAGATTCTGCGGGAGGGAGTGCGAAGCAAGGACGCGATCGCGGCTTCCAAGCCATTCTGCCTCTACGGGGTAAAATCCTCAACATCGAAAAAACTGATGATGCCAAGATCTACAAAAATAATGAGATTCAGTCCCTGATTACGGCTTTAGGGCTAGGCATTAAGGGCGAAGAATTCGATGTCTCCCAGCTCCGCTATCATCGAATTATTCTAATGACGGATGCGGACGTGGATGGAGCCCACATTCGCACGCTGCTGCTTACCTTCTTCTACCGCTACCAGCGGGAATTAATTGACCAGGGCTATGTCTATATCGCCTGCCCGCCCCTCTACAAGATTGAGCGAGGTCGATCTCATTACTATTGCTATAGCGATCGCGAACTGCAAAACCTAATTCAGCATGAGTTCCCGGCTAATGCCAACTACACCATTCAGCGGTTTAAGGGCTTGGGTGAAATGATGCCCACTCAGCTTTGGGATACCACCATGAATCCCGAAACCCGCACCCTCAAACAAATCGATATTGAGGATGCTGCAGAAGCTGATCGGATTTTCACGATTCTGATGGGCGATCGTGTTGCTCCTCGCCGGGAGTTTATCGAAACTCACGGTCCCCGACTCAATTTAGCTGAACTCGATATCTAGAAGCCACTGTAACTAAAAAGATCTACTCCGCTGAATGTGGTGTATTACAGAGCCACCTCTAGCTTGTACAAACGCTGTTAGTGACCAAGGTCATATTTTCACTATTGCTGCTGGGTTCTCGACTGTCAGCTCAGGCAACTTTTTGAAAACAGCCTTGTTGTTTACAACGCACAGCGATTTTCGTTATTGCTTGCTTTACCAGGTTCTTCCATACTGAAGGCAGAGACATAAAGACTAACTATAGAAAGCCATGCAGGATGACAATGATTCTATGGCTCCACGGCATATCTATGATGTTTTGATTGTAGGGGCGGGTCCTGTGGGCTTGGCAACAGCGATCGCCCTACACAAGCGTGGAATTCATAATATTCTAGTCATCGATCAAACTCATGAATTTCGCAACGTTGGGCAAGGTCTTGATCTCCTACCGAATGGATTAAGGGCAATCAAATATATCGCTTCTGAAGCTTACGAGAACATCACAAAAGCTGCGTTCAAAGGGAATCAACCCCTGGAATCTCCAAGTCAGGCAGGTGACGGTCCAGACAAGTCAACACGCCCGCCTAAAAGTCGATGGCGTCAAATCAACGTCCAGGGCGAAACGACACGCTCCATTCCTACGGACTTCCAAAGCTGGTTCGAACGCTATGGTGAAGGGCGGATTAATGTATCTTGGTTTAACTTGCAAACAGCGCTGAGAAGTTTACTCCCTCCAGATCTTGTCCAAGCCAACCATCGCTGTGTTCATGTTGAAGAAGAAGCTGAAAGGGTACGAATTGATGTGACCTCCGATGTAGGACACTCAACAAACCCATTTGCACATTGGGAAATGATGCAATCTAAGGCAGAGACTGCAACATTAGCGCAAGACCATCGCGGCGCTGATCACAAATCGTTTTACGCCAAGTTAGTGATCGCAGCCGATGGAATTAATTCAACGATTCGCCAAATACTTTATAACCAACAAGGGCTCAAACGATGGGCCAAACCACAATATTCTGGTTTTGCAGCCATTAGTTCAACAATACAGGGAGTTCCTAGTTCGATAATGGAAGACCTAGCAACCCAGTATATAAAAGGGGATTTCATTATTACGGTCCACAATAATTCGGACGAGCTTGATTTTCCAGAACTCAAACGACTCCGTTTAATATTGATTAGACTGTCTAACAATACGGTAGCTTATCTACTTTATGCGCCGTTCAAACTTGACGCCTGGCAGCATAAATCACTCACTCAGATCCTTCGCCTAGGGATAGATACGTTACTGAATGCTGAGTTTCCACCGATATTTAGAACTCTAGTGGGCTTATCTAATCCGGAGAAACTCTCTCTTCGTCCGTTTTTCATACATCCAGTCAATACTCAAAACAATGGTCATCTGCCTTGGTGCCATGGGCGGGTGACTCTAGTTGGAGATGCAGCGCATGCCATGCCTCCTTTTATGGCCCAAGGAGTCAATCAAGGGTTTGAAGATGCAGCTGTCATCAGTACGTTGATTGCTCAGATGATACCAGCACATGGGTTGGAACAGGACACAACGATTACAACTACTTTGGAAAAATATGAGCACCTTCGTCAACCGTTTGTGAGCCAAGTCCAAACAGCAACGATGGACTGCCACCAATGGACACAAGCCCAATGGGATACTTTTAACGAAAAGCTACATCGTCGTGCCTATCCTTCGTTCGTCACGCTAGGAGAATTAAACTAGTCCTATATTTTGGCGATAACCCAGCAGCTAGGCAGTGGCATATCTGATTGGTGTGTGGACATACTGCCCAAGATTTTATTGTTGAGTTTGCCCCAAGATTTCTGAAAAATAGTAGTCATAATTATTGTGCGGGTTTGTGAGTCGCGACAGGTCTTAACGGAGATTCTCTAACGCAGCGAGTAGACCAGCAAGAATGGCTAACAGGACCAAGCCCCAAATCACAAAGCCAGGGAAAAAGGTAATGACCTCTAGCCCTCGGAGGACATAGACAGCAATAGCACCAGACAAAAAGAAGAAAAACCACTTGGAAGCCCATGATTGTGCAAAACGTCCCATGCTGTGTCCTCTCTTGCTAGGTCTATGTTAGCCAAAACTCATTAAAGACAAAGCCTAAGGCTGCACTGGCAATGGGCACCGTCAGATTATCTACACCCCATTTGGAAAAGGCTTCTAGGGTCGAAACAATCACGGAAATAGCCACAGCGCTAATCCAAGTTGCCATGACATTTCCCTGGGTGATCCACAAAATCCCAAAAATGATTAGGCAGCTGACACCTGCCATACTCAATGAGCCTTCCCAGCTCTTATTCATTCCCCAGGCTTGATAGGGATGTCGCCCAAATCGCTGTCCGATTAGAGCGGCCAACCCATCGCCCCAAGTCATGGTCAAAATACCAATAGCCGCATATTGAGGCAGTTTTAGGGGCCAGAACCAAGCAATTAAGATGCCAATGCTTAAGGCATAAAAAAAGGTGCCTAGACTTTTCCGACCTACACCACTCACACTAGCCAGAATGGGGTAGCGGTAGGACAGCAACGTCACAATGCTAAAAATAACCGACGCGGCAATGCCAACCCAGGTAGGCACATCCAGCCACCAAGCCAATAGAATGACATTGCCCGTGCCAATATGAACCACTTTACGGGTGATTTCAGGGTCGGTTGTGATCCATCGCTTTAGCAGTTCTGCACTTCCGATCACAATGCCCAACCATATCCCCACCAGCAAAAGTTGGGCGGTGATGGAAGTCGGAGGACTGGGAAATGCGAGCACGGTCAATGAAATAATCTACTTTCAACTTAGCCAATGACCCTTACTGTAGTGGATTCTGCTAGTCCTGGAAAGTGGATTGATGTGGATGAGTAGGCCCAAAGGACTAGCGAAAAATAGTACCCCATCTAGCCATAGTTAAGTCTTTAGATCCTGGTTTCATCCTCAATGGATTGAATAGGTTGGAAATAACCAACAATGCTCATCCACTCAGGAGTCAAAAGTACCCTATGAAATTTCGTTCTTCCTCACTGTTAGTCACCGCTATTCTGTTACCCGTAGTCGGTTGGATAGCCATGGGGCAAGCCTCGCAAGCGCAGATTAACCCAAACCAACCGACTGTTCTTGCCCAACGCCGCAAACTGAGTCCAGAAGAAAAAGCAGCTAGGCGGGAAAAGCGGGCCGCTCAGTTTAAGCAAACGCTGGGATTGACGGATGATCAAGTGACTCAAATTAAAGCCATTCGTCAGTCATATCGACCAAAGCTGAAGACCTCACGTCAAGAAGCTAAGGCACTGCGAGAGAGGGGAGCCAGTAAAGACCAACTCCAGGCGATTCGCAAGCAACGACAAGAGCTGCGTCAGCAGATGTATAACGAGATCAAAGCAGAGCTAACTCCTGAGCAAGCACAGAAACTGGAAAAACTCAAAGCCAAACAACGAGATCGCCGCCGAAGCTAAACGTATCGCTGAAAGCATTTTCTTTGAGGATGATTTTGAAGAGGGTCGGTTTTTAAAGATCCTTAACTCGGCAAACTCAACATATTGGAGTCTGAGTGATGGTGTCCCCGATGATAGTCATCAGCATTTAAAGACTGCACCAGATCTGCAAATGTGAGGTGAAAACATTCCAACCCGCCACATAGCCAATCAATATAGTCTGGCCACTGGTCCGTGGCATTGATATCTGTCTCGGGGAGGGAGCAGTAAATGACACATTCAGAGACCAGATTTTCCCAACTCAGGGCAAATCCCAATTCGGACTCAATTTGTTCCTGCAGCGCTGCTAATAGCTTGTAGTGGGCTTGGGCATCTTCATCAAATAGTCGTAGTTCAATAGATAAGGATGTATGGCTGTCATCCAAATGGGCAGACAGTAAGAACCCCGCGCGGCCTATCGCAAAATCAATATGGTCCTCAGGGGGCGGAGCGACTGCTTTGACTACACTGCCCCGCTGTTCTAGCTGATCACAGAGGTCCGACCAAAACGCAACATATTGTTTTTGTTCCGCTGTTAAGGGCTCTGGCTTCTCTGGTTCGGATTCCTCTGGTTCGGATTCTGGCTCAGGCAAGGCTCCGGCTTGTTGTTCTAGTTGACTTTCTAGATCCAATTCGGTTGATTCAGTGGAGGGATCTTCGGTCGCCTCTTCAGCTGGTGAGACCAGATTAAACTGAGCGGCCATTGCGGTTTTGCCAATCTGCCATAGCTCAATTTCCACCCCCCAGAATTGTAAGGAGGGTTGAGCATGTTGATTGAGCCAATTCAGCAGCTTGAGATGTTCTGCCGAAAACTGACTGGCAATCCAAATAATGCCCGCTGCACTAATATCGGCCCCTTCGGTTAATAGCTGACCAAAATGCTGTTCATCGGTGGGGCAAAGCTGACTGCCAATCAAGATCCAGTTTTTAGTCCCAGCCTGCCGACAGAGCAAATCCGCTTGGCGATCGCACATTTGCTGCGCATCTAAAACCACTTCTAAAGACAGACCAATCGCTTCCCCCAGAAGCTGCATATTCTCCTCATGGCATAGCCAGGGCGCAAAATCCTCAGTGGCGGACTGCCAATATTGGGTGACATCGACTTTCTCTAGACGACCCAAATTGGGCTTGGAGGGGGGCTGGGCAGAC
>NZ_JANQOP010000200.1 GCF_028285745.1 Acaryochloris sp. IP29b_bin.137
TTGATTCTGGACTTCTTGAAGCTGACATCACTCATCAGAAAAATAGACACTGAGAATAGTCTATTTTTTATCTGACTAAAGTGATAAAAGAGGGATAAGACTACATCTTCAGGGTGAGCGTGAAGGTGAAACTCCTTGTAGCGGCGATCGGCATCGCATTCATTAGTGGTAATAAACCGCGTCCCCATCTGTACACAACTGGCCCCCAACGCTAGCATCCAGTCAATATCCGTTCGGTCCCAGACACCACCCGCTGCAATTACGGGAATCTCTTCACTAATTTCCGATTGGAGATAATTTGTAAGTTCAGGAATCACCTGTTTCGCTGCTAAGCGAGGGCTATTAAGATCTTCTAGTTTGGCCCCGAGGTGCCCCCCTGCCGTCTGGGGATTTTCAACAATGAAGGCATCGGGCAAGCGGTGATGTTGGCGCTGCCACTTTTGACAGATGAGTTTAGCGGCTCGTGTAGTGGACACAATTGGCACCAGCGCCACTTCGGGGTGAGCTTGAGTGTAAGCAGGCAATCCGAGGGGCAATCCTGCGCCCGCAATAATTAAGTTGACTCCATGTTCAACAGCGGTGCGAACCAGAATCTCATAATCATTGGCAGCAACCATAATGTTGATACCAATGATGCCCTCTGGGCTGAGGGAACGGGCAAGGTTTAATTCGTCAATGAGAGCCAATCGATTAGCTGTAAAAAATTGCTCTCGTCGTTGCCGTCCTGCTTTCTGACTGGGGTCAAAGTAGGGAGAATTTAGTCCTAAACCCACGACAGAGATAATGCCGATACCACCTACATTGGCGACAGCGGCAGCCAGTTTAGCCCCAGAGATACGGATACCCATCCCTCCTTGAATAATGGGATAGCGAGCTGTATGTTGACCAATGCGAAGGGTAGGAAGTGTATTCATATCTTTTTCCAAATCAGTTCAGAAGTAAGTGCGTCGTTTCTAGGGTTGGAACCTGAATTCGAACGAATCGTGTGTCATTTGCCTTTCTAAAGGGCGATAGACTTTTTGATAGCTTTGCGTTGCTAGCTATTGAGTCACTAGAGTGCTGCAGCATGGATGATGGCAACAAACAGTCTCTTTGAGGACAAGATCTCGAGCTATCCACTGAGTACCCGTTAAGCCTTCAAATAAGCGACAGACATTAATAATGGTGGGCTGGATTGTCAGGTCGGAAGATCACAGCAATCATTTTGATGGAATACTCAACAGCACTCTTTGTCCTCCTAGAGTGAGATTTCTATTCCCAGAGATACTGTCAGGATATTAATTAAGACCCGAGCAACTGTCCGTGATACCCCGTAAAGGTACGGCTTCCATCAGGTTGAATATGAATTTCCAATTGGTCACTCGCCCAAGTGATTTTGTCTTGGAGAGATGGATTGAAGATATGGACCTGCTGATTGCTGGATGCAACAGGCGAATCTGGGGAGTGAATTTTGAGAACTTCGATATATGGGCCATCAATGAGGATATCCAACTGGTCCAGCAGATTTTGGGCACCGACGGGTGCCGAGTCTGCCTGTAACTGAGCCAACGTAAATCCCGTAAATGACATCACATTTAATCCAGCAGCCTTGACTTGATGAGCGAGTTCAGTGAGGGCAGGAGCTTGCCAGAAGGGCTCTCCACCAGAAAAAGTGACGCCTTCATGGCGCGGATTGCTGAGAACCTTCTGGACCAAAGATTTTACGTCGATTAACTGGTTAATTTCAAACGACCATGAGTCAGGGTTGAAACAACCAGGGCAGGCCCGATGGCACCCTTGCATCCAGATGACAGCTCGACAACCGGGACCATTCACTTCAGATTCGTCAACATATCCCATGATGTTCAGATATCCGGGAGGAATATCCAAGAGAGCTTTTGGTGGCAGGTTATTCTGAGTATTCATTGACTTTAATTTCGAAGAGATGAGTACCGATGAGAATTAAGAATTATCTTTAGGCGTGGCTCAATACCCGACCCATAGCAGAGAAAGACATCAGGAAAGGCCCCACCATACGTGGATCTTTAATGATTGAGGTTAATTGCCCACCACAAACTTAAGCTTGCCGCTCATATAGGCCATGCTTAGCCCCATCATGCTTAAGCCATTGGATTGCCATTTTTGCCAGTCTTCTGGAGTGGCCCGCAAGTCCCAGTTCAAAGGTTGATCGATGTAAGGCTCGGCTTTGATCGCCCGTCCAGTTTCGATAGTCAACACCCCTTTGGGCATAGCCACATCCTTAAACCCATAAGCAATTGTGGAATTAAAATGAATGGTTGCTAAGGCAGAGGCCAGTTCGGGTTCAGCATTCCATTGATTGAGATAAGCCTGCATCCATGTAGGAGAAAAAAGGTCGCTCATTAGGTTAACCTCATCATGTAAAACAGTTTTTTTAAAGGTTCCTAGCTCGCCCCATATCTCTCCAGGTAGGCTGACCGCTTTCATCTCTGAGGTTGAGAACGGTATCCCCTGATTTCACTTGGGCGGCAATGATCGCGGACAGGCCGGCATCAGTGACTCTGGAGCCAGTAACTTCGACCGGATCGCCAGACTTGAGATTCAATTGCTGTTCATCCAGGTACCAGGAAGGGCCTAAATGAACATCCACAGTTTCTTCAGACGTTTGCAGAGATAAATGTACCCCCTTTCCAGATCGACGACCTGGGCTAGCAACCCGATCAACCCGAACAATGTTGCCACTGAGAGTTTCAACAGTGGCGGGGTTGAAGTGCCGAGGTCTTGGGATGCTGACAGTATTAAAAGGAGCAGAGTCGGAGGACATGTTTTGGGCATAGGCTGGAGCCATAAATATCGTGCTAGTCAACAGGGCAATCGATATGAACAACTGAATCCACTTCATTTGAATACCTCCTATGGGAGTTGATGGTTTGTCAGGGTGGGGGTCGACCCACGTGCTTGTGGTATGAGTTCGCTGCGTCGGTACTGTTAGTCTGTCTTTCTAAGGTGGACGTCAGATGGGAACGCAGAATATCTAGTGACTCAACTTCTATAACTACATGGGCGATTTCTGTTGCATGAGTCTGAGCTCGGGCTAATGGGGACTAAAAAGAGGCAATGAGGCTGCCGACTAAAATTCGATGGGTGGGGGCATCACTTTCTCCCTCTCTAACTCACTTGAAGAGCCGTTCCGTTCTCAAGTTTGGGGCTGGGATTGACAATGATGCGATCTCCCCTCTCTAGTCCTGAATAGACCTCCACTGTTTTGCCCTCAATCTGTCCCGTGGTAATAGGATTAAACTGAGCCTGCTGGTCTACGACTTTGAAGACCCCTGTGATGCCAAATTGCTTGACTATCGCATCTTCAGGAATCATGAGACCCTGGCGAGCAGCAACATTTTGACGAGTAATGGAGCTGAACTGTAATCGACCAAACATGCCTGACAGCAAGTCTTGGTTTGGCTTCAAGGCGATCTTAACGGTGAAGTTTCGAGATCTTGGATCAGCAGCAGGGATGATTTGATTAATGCGGCCTGCGATCTGGCGATTAAGCGCGTCGATTTGAACTATAGCAATTGAGGAGCTAGTTAGGACAAAATAGGACCATGTCTTTTCTGCCTATTTCAATGCCCGCCCCCTATAGCAATGACTTCCGACAAAAAGC
>NZ_JANQOP010000321.1 GCF_028285745.1 Acaryochloris sp. IP29b_bin.137
GCTCAAGGCAGGTTGGGATGATGACTACCTGGTCAAGATCCTCAGCGTTGCTGCCAAGGGAATATCTTCTTCATGAAGAACTATGTGCGATTGCCCTGGCAGAGGATCTAGCAGTCTTGACGGATATTAAGGTTATTGCTATAGGGGGTTGGCATTGAAATAAGCAGAACAGACACGGTCTCATTTTGTCCTAATTGGCTCCTTAATTGCTATAGCGCTACACGCCAGGAATTATTAGCCCGTCGTGCAGCCTATATCTGGAAAGCCGATTTCGCTTCAAATACGCTGTAAAGCTAGCAATAGGACTGCAACTCACCCCGTCGACGGATATCGAGAGTGGCACAGTGGAACGAGCCACCGAAGGGGGCAAAGTTAATAAAAGGACATTTAATCGGTTCAAATCCCCAATCCTTGAAAGCAGCAATCAAAGACGTTTGATCTTCTTCCACAATCACTCGCTTTTCATCCAGCATGAGTACATTTAGGCTAATCCACTTACTACACATCGAAGGGACTCCCTTAATGGGGTCGGGCTCTGGGGGAACCAACATATCCCAAGATTTAAGCGCTTTGGGCAGCTTATCCACATCGATATATTCGGGATTAATCAATGCTTTCCTTGGTGCCAAAGGAATAAAGGTGGAGTCAATATGCATCGGGGTCGGGCAAGTACTGTTAATTTCATGAATTTGATAGCGATCGCCCAAATGACGCCTAAGCCAGGTAATCCCTGCTTGGTTCGTCACATTGCTTTGAGTCACAAATAAATCACGGCCACAGCGGACAAAATCAGCTGCATCAAAAACCGGCTCAAACTCATTGATCACATAGCGTAGGGGCTCACCTTTCTCAGGGGGAGTAAAGGAGTAATCGAATAACTCATCCGTCAGTTCAGGCTTGGGGGCCGCCGTCCAACGGGCTCCTTGCGCAAAATATTCTTTAAACAGTGGACGATAGGCATGGGTCTCAAAGTAGCGACACCGCCAGGCCATTGGCGTTTCAATAATTTCGTCCCCAAGAACCATAAAGCCATCACGAGGACAGGCCGTGCAAAACCCTTTAGAAGACCAGTCCAATGATTTATAGCGCTTTGTCCCTTTAATCACTTCAGGGCGTCGCACCACAACCCCTTCAGCTTCTAGGATATGGATAAATTCATCCAACTCACGCTGCGCTTTTTTCAGTAGGAACTTTGGATATTTTTGACCCGCAAAGATCCGGTAGAGCCGAGCCGTACTCGGTGGAATGTTATAAGTAACCGTCACGTGATACGGCGGAATAATCGCCCCTTCTAGGTGACCCACAATCACCTCTTCCAGGGGGTCCCATTCATTATAGGAATTGACAGGACAGGGGGTTGTCGTCGTTGTATCGGTCAAGTCTGTCATCAATTCCGTCATTGTCTCTCCTCACCTATTTCGAATAGCCACTGATGTCTATTCGACGTCAAAAGTTCCCTCAGAACTGTATGAGATCTTGCTGCGAAAATCAATCATGCCTAAGGGGCTATCCTTGTTTGTGACTATCAACACAAATTAGGGGCAGGAAAGACTACCTTCAACTGACTCTTTAGTCCGTAGCCCATCATCACAAACCGTCTTCGCATGCTCTGAGGCACACCGAAAGCCCCCGACCACTTGCTCGGCTTCTTTGGGAGATAACTCTACAAACAGGTCTTCAATGGGACAGGTTAGATTGCGGGTGGATTTCATAATTTTCTCCAGTGGGTGTGATGTGTTTTGTTGAATTCACTATCACCGAAATTCCCAGCAGAAAAAATCCTGAAAAATTCAGCTTTATTCAGGTTTTGATTCAGATATTGACTCGTCCAATAACGTCAGTTGAGCAAAAGAGGTCAATATCCCAAGCGTAGTGTTGGAATAGCTCACTCGGATTTTTATAAGCAAGGTAGTTTCTGTCCAGGCACAAGCCCAGAACATCTTTGCTTCTACAGCGCTCTCATAATCGAGAAACGTTACACTAGCGCATATCTCTATCCGTATTTTGCTATGAAGTTTGACCTTCATCAGGCCCTTAATCACCTCGATCTCAATGCAGATTGGGTGGGCCTCCGTCAGGTGAGCGAGAAAACCACCACCCATGCTGTTCGAGACGGGCGGCCCCAAAGTAATGGTCGCGATTTTACCCAAGGCGTAATGGTGGAAGTCCTTGCTGAAGGCCAGTTTGGTTATGCCGCTACCAACCGCTTAGACCCCGCCAGTTTGCAAGGGGCCGCTGAGCAAGCGTATCAACAAGCGATCGCAACCTCCAAATGGGCGATCCACTCCTTCACCCCAGAGGTGCGTCCCAAAGCCGTGGGCCAATACCAGTCTCCGTTTCAACAGCCCCTAGACCTGATTAGCGTTGCCGATCAGCTGGATCTGTTGGTAAAAGTCTGTGACACTCTCCACGTCTCCGACCAGATCGTTAAAACCAGCGCCTTTACCCAAACCTTGGAAACGGAGCAGATCTTCGTTAGCAGTAACGGCACGGATACTCACCAAACCTTTGGGTTTGTGATCACCAACTATGAAGCGACGGCCCAGGACGGCAGCATTATCCAAAAGCGCACCGACAATGGTCCCTTAGCCCGCTGTTATCAAGCGGGTTCCGAAGTGTTTGACCCGGACCAGGTGCTCGCTCGTGCCCAACAAGTGGGGGAACAAGCCATTGCCCTACTGGCCGCTGAAGACTGTCCCACCGCCACCACCACCTTGGTGTTGGCACCGGACCAGATGATGTTGCAAATTCACGAGAGTGTTGGCCATCCCCTAGAGCTAGATCGGATTCTCGGAGATGAGCGGAACTATGCCGGGTCCAGCTTTGTAAAGCTTTCTGATTTTGGTCATCTGGTGTATGGGTCTCCGTTGATGAATATTACCTTTGACCCCACCGTCCCTGGTGAGTTTGCGGGCTATGCCTTTGATGATGCCGGGATGCCTGCCCAGCGAGAATATTTAATTAAAGAAGGACTGCTGCTCCGGGGGCTGGGGAGCTTAGAAAGCCAAGCCAGAGCCCAGGTGCCAGGGGTGGCTAACTTCCGAGCCCGTTCCTGGAATCGAGCCCCCATCGATCGCATGGCCAATCTCAACCTAGAACCCGGCCAATCCTCCTTTGAGGAGATGATCGGCGATATCGAATCCGGGGTATATATGGAGGCCAATCGCTCCTGGTCCATTGATGACTATCGCAATAAGTTCCAGTTTGGCTGTGAGTATGCCCGTCTGATCGAAAAGGGCAAGCTCACCAAGATCTTACGCAACCCCAACTACCGAGGCATCACTAATCAATTCTGGGGGAACCTGGCTCAAGTGGGGGATGCCAACACCTTTGCCATGTATGGCACCCCCTATTGTGGCAAGGGCGAACCCAATCAATGCATCCGGGTCGGTCATGCCTCACCCACCTGCGTATTTAAAGAAATCGAAGTATTTGGAGGAGCCGCATGAGCACCAGTGTTGCCACCATTCCCACCGAGACCCTGACGGCTTGGGAGTCCACCTTTAATCAGCTGGCCGATCTGCTGTTAGATAACTTGCAGGCGGGAGAACATCTTTCCATTGAGTTGGCGGGGGAACAAAGCCACTTTATGCGCCTCAATGCTGGAAAAGTTCGCCAATCGGGTCTAGTGACCGATGCCAGCATTAATATTCGCTTGATTGCCAACCAGCGCACGGCCTATGCGGGATTCCCCTTTACTGGGGACCTGGCGGTGGATAGTGCTGTAGCCCTAGAGCAGATCCAGCAACTGCGCCAAGACTTACCCCAACTGCCAGAAGACCCCTATATTGTCCTGCCGGAAAACTATGGCTCCAGTCGGGAAGCCTATCCCGGTCAGCTACTCGCACCTGATCAGGTCTCTGCTGCTCTATTGCCTGCGGTGCAAGGGGTAGACTTTACGGGCATTTATGCCTCAGGTCCCATTGTCCGAGCCAATCGCAACTCCGCAGGTCAGCAGCATTGGTTTGCCACGGAAACCTTTGTCCTCGATTATTCCTTAATTGCCCCTTCCGAAAAAGCCGTTAAAGCCACCCTGGCGGGCCAAACCTGGGACCAAACCGCCTACACGGACCAAATCCAGCAGTCCATTACCCAGCTTAAAGTTCTAGATCGCCCCGTTAAGGTGATTGATCCGGGGCAATATCGCACCTATTTTGCCCCCGCTGCCACTGCCGAATTGATAGGTATGTTGTCCTGGGGCGGGGTGAGTGAAGCCTCTATGCAGCAGGGCGGCAGTGCCCTGGCCAAACTGCGAGAGGGCAAGTCCTTGTCCCCCCATTTGACCTTAAAAGAGAACTTTAGTTTGGGCTTGGTGCCTCGATTTAATAGCTTGGGGGAGGTTGCCCCGGAAGAAGTACCTTTGCTCGTGGAGGGTCAGCTTGTTAATACTCTAGTGAATGCCCGCACAGCCAAGGAATATCAGGTTAAGAGTAATGCGGCCAGTGCCCATGAGGGGATGCGATCGCCTGAAGTATTACCTGGAACTCTAAGCACAGCAGATATTTTGGCCCAACTGGGAACGGGATTATACCTATCTAATTTGCACTATCTGAACTGGAGCGATCGCACGGGCGGACGAATCACAGGGATGACCCGCTATGCCTGCTTTTGGGTGGAGCAGGGTGAGATTATTGCACCTATTAAAGATCTACGGTTTGACGATAGTCTCTACGAATTTTTAGGTGCAAAGTTAGAGCACCTCACCGATACCCAGGAGTTTATTCCCTGTGTAGACACCTATGGTGCCCGCTCCTTGGGTGGCTCCCTGATGCCAGGATTACTGATCAATGACTTTACTTTTACTCTGTAATCAAGAATGAGTCGCTGAGATCTTCAGTTAACTTTTATCTAACGCGGAGCTGAGGGTTGGACAACAGTTTTGGATAGATGCCTGGATTATAAATTCCGTCTGTGCCTGCGCAGGGTTAGGCATCAATAGCAGAGGCTTTGTCCGTCACCCACGTTTTTATCCTCCAAGTAGCGCCACCGCTTGGTCGTAGGCGACCCGGCAAACAAACTTGCCGCCATCACAGGTGGCCAACTTCAACGCCTTCTGGGCCAAGGTCTGTGCCTCAGGTAAATGGCCCGCCGCCTGGGCTAACTCCGCCAAAAATAGATGAATATCTGCCCCTTGGAGGACGTAGCCACTGCGGGTGGCAATGGCGCGGGCTTCCTTGGCGAGGCGGTGGGCCTCGGAGAGATTGTCCTGGTCACGGCGGAGACGGGCGAGATCGAGCAGGATATCGGCTTCAAATTCAACTAAGTTGATGGCACGGCAGCGGCGGAGGGCTTCGTTGAGGTGGTGGTCGCTGGCAGAGAGATCGGGGGTAAGGCGGTGGACGGCACCGAGGAGCCAGTGGGCGCGGACGTAGTCTCGTTCCACCGGGTAATCAGTACGGGCATCTTCATCGGCAAGGGAGAGAGCATGCTGAGCGGCAGCGAGGGTGGTGGCGGCAAGTTCAGCCCGCTGTGAATTGGAGGTCTGGTGCGATCGGGTCTGCAGTAAAGCACTCAAAGCCCGATAGGCCCAGACAATTCCTTGGGATTGGATGCTGCTATTTTTCTCGAACAATCCCAGTGCCCGATTCAACGCTTGTGCTGCTGCTCCCCAGTCTCCCTGGTAAGCCAGTAGTCGCCCCAATTCCTGATGCCCTATCGCGTCCCGTCGTTCATTCTCAATTTCCTGGCCGAGGGCGATCGCATGGCGCAGGTTGGCTTCAGCGGCTTGTAGGGCACCGATGGAGAGTTGTGCCTGAGCCAGGTTTCCTAGACCGATCGCCCAGTTTTTCTTATCTCCTTGTTTTTCTCGAATCGCGTTGTGCTGCTCAAGCAGGGACACAGCCTGTGCGGGCTGACCGTTGAGGGTGTAGCTACTGGCCAGCGCGTTCAGCGTCCAAGCTTGGTCACCTTCAGATTGGAGTTGGGGGGGCTGGTCTTCGCCCTGGAGAAAGAGGGCGCGGAGGAGTTCGATCCGTTGTTGATAGGCTCCGAGTTGGTAGTAGAGGAGTTTGTTAAGGCGCTCATAAAATAAATCACACGCCTCGTCATACTGCCCCGCCTGCACCATATGGTGATACAGCTCCATCACCGGGGCCAGGTCATCCACCGCCGTCACCCGCTCCACTGCTGGTACCGCCGCAAAGTAGTCCCGCAGTTGGCCATGGGTGCTACTGCGCTCTGCCGTACCCATACGGTCATAGGCATAGCGCCGCACAATCGGGTGCAGGTCAAATCGCTGGCCCTCCTGCTGCACAAGTCCCCGCTCGATCAAATCTTGCAATTCGCTTTCTAAATCAGACTCCTCTGTCGCCAACGCTGCCAGCACTTCAAAGGCTACCGGGCTGCGAAAACAGGCAATCCGACTCAGCAGGTGTCGCCCATCCAGGCTCAAACTCTCATAGGACTGCTCCAACACATGGTGCTGCCGTTGCACTAGGTCCCCGGTCAAATCCTTTCGCTGCGCCGCCTGAATATCTCCCGGATTGCGCAAATCCTTGATCACCACCCCCGCCAGCAACCGCAAACTTAACGGGTGAAACCCATAGGCCCTACAAGCCTGCTTAATCTCTCCCCGATTGCCCCGGATCCCCTGCACCCGAAAAAACGCCACCGCATCCGCCGCCTGCATCTGCGTCAGCTCTACCTCCCGGCAGCCCTGAAGCAGTTCGCCCCCAGTCACCTCCACCGGGCGGGGCCGCAGCCGGGTAGACATCAGCACCTTGCCCTGCAGTTTCGGCAAACTCGCCAAACTTCGCAAAAATAACTCTGCTCCAGGATTAATACAATCGCGTCCCGCATCAGCAATGTCCCGTTCCCCATCCCCCTGATAGGCCGCCCCCAGATTGCCATAGGCCCGCAGTTCCCGCTCAAACCCATCTAGCACCAGCAAGATCCGATGCTGCCGCACATACTCCAACAGCTGCCTCACCCGCTCCGATGGATTCAAATCCTCTGGCTGATTCACCCGCTCCGATCGCTTCAAATCCGCCGATAACCACCTTCTCAGCTTAACCAGCGTTTCATAGACAAAATTATCGAACCCTGCTTTCTCTTCGTAGAAACTCCACCACACCACCATGGGCCAATCCCCCTCCGTCACGTCATGCAGCAACCAATGCCAGGTCAGGGCACTCTTGCCAAAGCCTCCCAAAGCCCGCAGCACAAGTAACGGCTGGGTTCCTTGATTTAGCCAATCACTCAACAGTTGTCGCTCGGCGTCGCGTCCCGTAAAGTACCGCGGCATCCCGTAAGGGTGAGCCAGAAACCATGGTTTCGGTGTCTCTTCCTGCGGAGGTGCCGCTTCAGCTTCCACAATCCCAAACGCCCGAAACAACTGCCTCCAGGCAATATCTAATTCGTCAGAAACAGTGAAATCAGCGTAATTGAGAAATCCAATGCTGGTCGGTAAGGCACAAGGCTCCTTCAGAATCGGGATTAACCGCCCACGATCGTTAACTGGATCAATGGATTGGAGTATGTATCTTTCATAGGTCGTCCACTTGCTTTTCAAATAATCTGGTGTAAGTACCAGAAGCGTTCTTTGGCTTTTGGCTAAGGCATCTTCCAGATCTTGAATGGCAGGCTTACCCAGTTCGACGTTGTCAACATCAATCCAAACCTTTAAACCCGCCTTTTGCAGCCTAGTCAGCAGTTCCCCCCGCACCCAAATGTAGGAGATAAACACGTCGTAGTCGTAGGTAGCGGCGTCGGTATCGGTGGGGCTGTGGCTCATGGATGACCAGGGACAGTGCTAAATTCCTTTCGTCCTATTCTATTCGATGGATTGGTGCTGGATTGGGATACTAGGTGGATTCATACTCTCCCTTAGTCCCCTTTTCTAAGGAAGAGTTCGAACCATAGGTTCAGTCTTTAAACACAACCGTAGTTCAAAATTACCCATTTGAGGGTAATTTAGTCGAGCTCAACTCCTGTCCTAACCGTGCAGAACCACAACCTTTTCTTACGCTTGCCGTGAAACCTCTAGGAAATCAAAATTTATTTTCTGAGGATTTAGACAAGCTTCAACAATCAATTCAGGAGAAAAACTTGAAACTTCCTGAGAAAATATTTTCAAATACTCTTCATAGAATAAAAAACCATTAGGATTACCCTGAAAGTGGAACTCATTTTTTTCTCTAGCCCACTCGAAATAATTGTTCGTACTAATATTTTTATCAAAAATATTCTTTAAAGTTCCTCGCCCAAGATGAAGCAGGTAATTCTCAGCGCAAAAAGGAAAGTCTACACGTTTAATTCCTGCTTGAATCATTGATTTTTGAAGAGGCACAGCGGGATCGCCAACCTCTTCAAAAGTACATATTCCACGCTTCCAAACTCTCACAGGATCTATCAAAATACTATTAATATGTGCGTATCCTTCTGGAATATGTTTATGAGGTTGAAACTGACCACAAAGACCAGCATTCTGTTTCTTTAGAGCATCTACAGAATCTTCTAAGATATCTGAGCGCAAAACTACTACATCAGAATCAAGAACAATAACATAATCGGTAGCTTCCTTCTCAGAGGTAGCATCAATTTGTTTTCTCAGTAAATAATCCATAGCTTGATTCAAGGCAGGACCATGATATCTTTGCTCAGAATTAAATATCGCGGTAATAATTTTTGCTTCTTGCATTGTCGACAACAATTCGACCGAGCCATCAGTTGAATTATTGTCAACAATAACGATTTCAGATATTTTCTCTCTACCGACAATTCGACACAGTGAAAATATCAACTGAGAAATGAGATCGACTGTGTTGTAATTAGCACAAACAACTGATATCTTTGGCGGCGAAATAGTATTCGTACTCGATTTAAATTCAGGCCAATTCCTACGGATCCATTGCCTCCTCATTTGGCCAAAATTAATACGTAAATATCTTCCCATAAGGCTAAGAAACTCCATAAGTAGGTTTGGGTAAATAAGTCTTTAGTATGTAACAGCTCATGAAGCCGCCAATTTAGAGGGAAATCTAAACCGCTCAACCTTATATTCGCCCGCTCTTGCCCTGGCTTCAACTCCATCAATGACGGCATAGGCCAGATCAAGTTCGTGTTCAAACATGCGTCCACAAATCTCATGCGCCTTTAACTGATGCCACTCTGACTCAGTCGGATTCATTTCTGAACAATATTTGGGCAAGAAAAACAGATAAGGCCCCTTGGCTTCCCATGCAGACCATTTTTGTTGGACCGCTTTGCTCATGTGAATGGGGCCATTGTCCTGCACCACCCGAACCCGACCATTTTTTTCAAATTCGCCCTGAGCTTGAGAGGCCTGTTTATCCATCATCTTGATATAGCGCTCACCATCAAATCCACCCACCACTAGACCATACACAAAGCGGATAAACGGTTGCAATAGCCCTAGAATACTAACGTGCTTGTCCCGTCGCTTCGCTTGTTCGAGCCGCTTTTGTTCCCCTCAGATAAAGTAGCTGTACTCAGCAGGCATAGCGAACACCATGTTTGGCAAGATTAATTGTAGCTTTGGCAGCATCCCATTCGAAGTCCATACCGAGCAGTATAATTTAGCCAATAACTACTCAGACAAAGCCTTAAAGGTCACTTTGAGACCATCTCGGGGACGAGGCGAAGGCACAACCATTAAATCTAGATTTTGGTCAGGTAACAATTGCCAGTCATAATGCCGAAGCAGAGTTGCTGCAAAGATTTTCATCTCTAAACGCGCAAACTCCTTACCCAGGCATTCTCGAATCCCACCCCCAAAAGGGAAATAGCCAAATTTCTGCCGTTCTGCGCTTTGCTGAGCCAGCGCCTCAGGACTAAACCGTTCTGGGTCAAACTGCTTAGGGTTCGCATATAGCCCTGGATCTTCATGGGTACCACCAATGGAGCAGAGAACCGATCAACCTTGGGGAATTTGATATCCGCCAAACCTTTGGGGATGACAAGGGTTTCACAATGTGTTCTGAATCAGTGATAGCGCCCTCATGCCTCTCTGGTAATTGAGTCGTTTATGGGGTTTCAGTTGCA
>NZ_JANQOP010000332.1 GCF_028285745.1 Acaryochloris sp. IP29b_bin.137
TGAAGTTCGTCCTCAGAATGTTTTTTGGCAAGTCTGAGAAGTTCTAGCTGTTGCAGTGTCAGGAAGGGAATATGGGTCATAGGGTATCTCCATCTTCCAGTTCAAGTATATTGAGCCAGGGTTAATTACAGCTTTACATCTTGATAGATGCGGACCTCACTGCTCAGACCGTCTTAGCAACTTGTCGATGCCAGCCTTGATGTTTCGGAGCAAATCCCGGTCCTCGTTTCGGCTGCTGACAATTGCTGCTAGCTGCTGGGTCAGTGAATCCATGCGCTGAAATACTCTGTCAGCAAGTCTTTTGGTTTCCTCAAATTGTGTCCCCATCGCCTCAATGGATCGGGCGTTGGACTGGATGATCTGCGCATTGGATTGGACGATTCCTTCAATACGTGAAAGGCGTTCATTGGAATCAATAATTGAACGCTCTAGTAAGCTCTCAATCCGATCCAGCCGATCTGGGTCATTTGTCGTCATAATTAATCCTCTTGGTCTCCCATCAATTCAAGCTTTGCAGCTTCCGTAACAACCCGACGAAGCCACGCAGACCGATCCGGTAAAGCACGAACAACCTTATCAACACTTTTGGTCAGGCGGAACTGGATATTTCGCTCTGCAAGTTCTTCTGTCGTTTCGTCAGATCGCTTAAAACGGTTTGCAACAAACTTAGGTGGCATGACCGGATCTGGGTTGCCTTTTGGCATGGCTTTTGAGCAATACTTCTTCTAAAGTTTAATCGACAAATAACCCTGTGGTATAGGCATAAGCGATAGTTATCACTTACCCAACAATCGTTAGGATAATATCATAGCAAAAACATTGTATTATCCCTGTGTTAAAGGCATAATAAGGATAGATAAAACAAAGGCATCCGGTCCCGTGGAAAGTTCTCGGATGCCTTAGTTAAAACCCAATCACAGGCATTTAACTATGACTACTGTACTCGAAACGCCCACCACCGTTAACGAGCTGGAGAAGTGGATCGACGCTCAAGTTACTGATCCTCTTCATCCCGAAATGGTGATGGTTGAACTCCAAATTGAACAATACCCCGGTGTGCGTGAGGGTGGCGATTTGTTTGAAGTCTTCGCTCCCGTCATCTGTAAGCCTGGACTGCTCAGACCTCGCCTAGAGAATTGGGCCTTAAACGACCGAAGCTGTGTTTGGGGGCAAGTTAAACCTATAAGCTATGAATACCAAGAGTTTCAGCCACTCTCTTTAAATTTTGCTTATTGAGAACCCAATCGTCTTGTAAACGCTGTAACGACAAAAAATCGTTCACTGTTATAGTGCATTTATACTAAATTGCCCATTTCACAGCTTCGGTCGTTTAAGGCCAACTTACCGTGAATAGACCCTATCCCTTCAGATACAATGGTCACCCATTTATACCCATTAGTATGATTGGAGCACGGCTGCTGTCCTATTTCTGGAGTTAATTCTTGAAAATACGTCATCTCTTATTTCTTATTGTGATTATGCCAGGTATTGCTGGAGTTGCTATCTTTGGACACTTTGCCCTCACGGATTGGGAACAACTTCAAGTCGATTACCGAGTGTATGCAGAATTTGTCCAAAGTACGGATAACTTACCTACCTTGCAACTGGTTTCGGGTTTTTATCTAGCTGACCTAAAATATTGGCTGTTAAACCCAATATGAACACCTGAAAAAGATTGAACAGGTAATTGCATCGCCTCACTTTGAGAATTCACCCCATAATTCCGTTTTCTCAACACGACAAACTAAATCTCCATTTTGGAGACCCGTAAAACTATGGGATTACAAGTGGGTGCTAACCCTGGCAAAAATGTCGAAGATTGATCATCGTGTAAGCCAAGCTTTTCAAGGCATAATGCAACTTACTGATTCGCTCAAATCGCAGCAGCAAGCGCTTGAATTTATCTTCCCAAGCAAAGACGCGCTCAATGGTATTGAATCTCTCCTGGAAGATGGATGAATCGAACAGTCTTTTAGGACCTGGCTTTGGCGTCTTTCGTCCACGAAGATTTTCATTGATATTTGGCACCATCCTTCGATTGAAAATGGCCTTGCGATTCTCACGACTATCGTACACGCCATCCAAGCTAATGATAGTCTGCTTCAAGTCTATGCCTACTGTTCGGGCTGTACTCATCACATTTGCAAGTCCTGCCTTAAACAACGGTGACTCGTTCCGGTTACCTGGGGCAGTTACAAAGGGAGAGATGACATTGCAGTTACGATCACAGAAGGCTACCACCTTGTCTCCCTTCATATGTTTGTGGCCATTGAATCCCAGATTGTCGCCGCCTTTCTTGGCTGCAGTGGTTGTCCCATCTCCATGAATAACGCTAGTGTCTAACTTTCCTTTCTCTTGGAGTAAACCAACTGAAGCTTTGAAAATGTCTTCAAAACATCCGTGAGTTTCAAAGCGTCGAAAGGCTCGATAGATACTGGAATGATGGATCTCAGGGTGTCCAAATTTGTCCTTTTCAATGGGTAGCTCTTTCCACTGACACCCCGTATGCAGGAACTTCAAAATGTAGTTGAAGATGGCATGCAAAGAGAGCTTTGGCTGAGGCCCTCGACTGCCAACGTGTAGGTGGGGCAAGACAAATGTCTCAAACTGCTCAAGGGTTAAGAATGTTGGAATCCATTTATGGGACTTAGTTTGAGGCATTTGCACTCCTACCGAACGGTAAACTAAATGGCTGGCGTCATTTTAGTTTGTATCGGCGGAATGCTATGCAGGAAAAGGGTTTTAGATAATCTTACCCATGGATTAAAACCTGAAATCAGTTGGGTGTCTCTCTTAATTCGGAGTGGGGGTATCAGTGTTGGGTGATCACCCCTGAAAAACAGGTGTACACCGATGGTGATTTTTATACGGGTAGTATAGTGGCATTGTCGGCAGGTCGGTTCTTGGTCGAGCAGTCCTTGGAGGTGGAGTGAAGAGCGAACCAATCGTCATGTCGTGGGAAGAGTATGAGATCATGCCTTGGCGGCTGGGTTGGAAACATGAGTATTTCAACGGGAGGGCTCATCTCACACCCAGACAGCAATCGGTCCAAACGGTTATTGATGTTGCCCCTAGAAGCAATACCCCTAAGGTGTGCAGTATCAGACCCGTTATGCCAACGGATGCACCTGAACTCAAGCGTCTTTTCTTTGAAGTTTTTCACGACTCTGTTGAATATTGCAATTATGAAGCGTCGGGTATTCAGGAATCAGCTCAAAGATGTATTGATAGCTATTTTGGTGCGGTTAACGGTGACCCATCCAAGACTTCAAGCGTTGCGATTTCACCCGAAGGTATTCTAGTAGGAGCAGCCCTGGTGATTGAGCAGCCGCAACAGCAGCCTTATCTTCGACTGTTGTGTGTATCGTCGTTGTGGCAACGTCGAGGTGTTGGCACTAGCCTTGTGGCAGCAGCCCTCAACCTGCTAGATAACTCACCTTTTACTCAACTGAGGAGTCGATATTTCCTAGCGAATGAAGCGAGCAGAAGCTGGCATCATCAATTTGGTTTTCGGGATCAGCTTGACTTATTCGTCTCCCGTCTCTTTTATCGACATGCTCAGCATGAATTATGGCGTCAGGAACAAATCGGTCAACTTCAAGAGGAAGATCTGGCTCGTTTGGCATCTGAGGTCAAACGTTGGCAGGCTGAGGTGGAACGTCAAGAAGTTGCCTTTGATGAAGCATGTGCAAGTGGACAGCGCTAAATCAAGCGGTCTTCTAGCGAAGGTGGGAACTGCGATAGGAAGGACTTACACGCTTGGTTGAGTTCGCAATGTAATTCATTTAACACTTTAGCGAATTAAAGCTTGATTAGCCCAAGTCGAATCCCAACTGCTACGGCCTCTGTGCGACCAGTGACCTTAAGCTTTGAAAATATCGAGCTGATGTGAAACTTGACAGTGTGTTCTGAGATGAATAGCTCATTGCCAATTTGCTTATTACTCAAACCCAGTGAAAGGGCATCAAGAACTTGAAGTTCACGATCACTCAATGGTTCTGCGATGTCGTGAATTGGTTTTGGTATAGAGACGTTTTCTATGAGGCGATCGCTAAACATTGGGTGGAGAATCGTCATTCCGTTGGACGCTGCTTCAATGGCAATCTCTAATTCCTCCTGCGTCGTGGTGTGCGGTAACAGGCCATGAACGCCTGCTGCCAATATCGCCGAAATGGTCAATGTGTCCAGTATCTCAGCCGCAGTTGTGATAACAACACACCCGGGTACTTCAAGGGCAAGTCGAGAATCAACACCAGTCTCCAATACATCTTGTAACTCCTGCAGGGTCAATGTATTTAGCTCCGGCAGCTCTAGAACAATCACATCCACCATCGGCAGCTCAAGTAGGGTTTGAACCGCGTTGAGTTCATCGACCTCTGCAACAATTTCAACCCCGGTTGACTGCATTAGGGTCAAGAGACCCGCTCGGGAGATTGCATTGCTGGCAAATATCCCCACGCGCAGCATGGGCTTATCGCTCACCTACAGTCACACTGATATCCTGAAGCTGGCCACCTCGGATGAGTTGAATTTGGAGAACCTTGCCGACATTCTGTGATGTAAGAAAGGGCTGGATTTCTTGTGGGTCTTGAACCACTTGCTTATCTATGCTCACCAGAATGTCTCCCAGAACAATTCCTGCTTGTTCTGCGGATTGTTCTGGTTCAACACTGATAATCATGATGCCAAATTCATTCGCCAAGCCATATTGCTGTCCCAGGCTTTCCGGCAACTTCACGGGCTGCATTCCTAATCCCAGGTAGCCCCGACTAACGTGCCCCTTGTCTTGGAGTTGCTGAACCACTCGGCTAATCGTCTCGGTAGGTATTGTAAGAACGGTGCGGTGGGGACCAAATGTACTGAATCCGATAACTTGACCTTGGACATCCACCAGAGCGCTCCCTGCTCCGCCTCGCCTTAGATTCACATCAACACGAATAAATTGGTCAATATCACCCCCGCTCAAGCTTTGCCAAGGACCACCGACGCTATTGATCAAGCCCAGATGGGCGTGGACACCCCGATCTGTGTCACGACCAACAGCCACCACAAAGTGGCCTACTGCCACAGGGTCTGTTGTTGGGGCAATGGGGGGTATATCGATGTCGTGGGGTAGCTTGAAGACTGCAATATCGGTGGTTGGGTCAGTGCCAATACGATCTACTCTACAAGTAGATTGGTCCGGTAGGGTCACGATCAGGCTGTCCTTGGGAGGAATGGCTTCGGCTGAGGTCACAATCAGGTTGTCTTGCCAGTGAATACCTGTGGCTGCAAACCCTCTTCCTCTTCGGCTTCTGCCAGCGATGGCGACGACAGACGACGCGGTGGCTTCGACCAAACTTGTAAGTTCCTGAGAAAGGCTTTGAAGTGTGTTGCTCATGGAATACAGAAGTCATTGTATTGCTGATGGGTTGACTATATTGATTGTCTGATTAACCGATGAAAACCACATCGGCGGATTGGGTGGTTACAACCTACCTAGATGGGGGGGAGGTAGGTCCACATCCTGAGAACATATCTGTAAGTCTTTGCAACAATCCCTCTCAATTTTGAAAGCCTTACCGATAAACTGGCTGTGCATAAGAGGATTCCACAATGACAACTCCAATCGTCTCCTTCAACCCCAAGCCCGCTCCCAGGACTACCCCACAACCACTTACCGGACGGCTTTCAATGTGCGGTCCATGCGATGAGCCCCTAGAAGGAACTGGTGAAGGATCGTCAAAGCAGGAAGCGAAGACAAAGGCAGCCAGAGGATTGCTAGCGAAGATTAATCGTCACCAGTAAGTTTTGCAAC
>NZ_JANQOP010000338.1 GCF_028285745.1 Acaryochloris sp. IP29b_bin.137
ATAATTCAGACATAAAATTGACCTCACTTGCACTAAGGTATTTAAGGTAGTTAATTTGACTAAATTAATTGCAAGCTAAGCAACTAATTTAGTCGAGATAGTAATTTACTTATATCGGTGTTATTTGAAATAAATAAATTACCATCTGTTATTATTTATACTAGCGATGACAAATCGAGTCAAGTATTTCTTTGAAAAGAAAAATAAATTTTAATCCGAATAAACTGTGAATATAAAATTAATAGCTGATAGGTGCTTTGAGAACAAAAAGTACCTATCAGCTATCTCAAGAGAGTTAATTTATTTTTTCTTTACTTTTATAAAAAATCTAACTTACAAGCCAATCTATTTTAGTTGTGTATAAGTTTGTTAGAAGAACTTAGATTAATATTGTTTTCTGTAAGCTAGGGACATCAATACTAAACAATCAAATGGCAGAGGTGAATGAATATACACTACTGCAACTTTGAACTTCACTTGATTTTTTTATGTCTTAACTCTTAATTTAGAATTTCTCGGACTGTAGATCTGTTCTCATTCTATTGGTCCATAAGAATTCTGTGGATCTATAAATCTAGACTTTAATTGACTTCGAAGATATATAGCAGCGAGGGTCACCTTACGTTTTTGAAAGTCTTGTTCTGGAAAAGCAACATACTTATGACAGGTTCTCAGCTGTTATGGGAATGAGTATCGTCATAAGCAGGAAACAAATTGCTAATAAGCTACTATGAATAGTCGAACGCAGTTGCCTAGGTTATCAAGTACTTTAGGAATCTACTAGATTCCTAAAGTATAGACTTTCTGCTCTATTTCGTATTCCTTGAAGTTTAAAATTAATTTGCAAACCTTTAAATAATAAGTGAGCTTTGGCTCATAAGGCTAAGCGAAAGGATAGCACTGGACTATTTTAAAAGGAAACACGCTAATCCATTATTGCAAAGTCTGTAGAACACGATGCAAATATCATTTTTTGAAGTGTTTGAGATTCTTGGCTTGAATATTAGCTTATTTAGGATATATTTTGCTGCTCAGGTTTGAGTAGCAAAGTATAGTTAAGATGCTTTTCGCCAAGTTTGATGTGGGGAACTCAGAAGCTATCGCTTACTTTTATGTAAGTTACTGGATTTTCTTAGGTGAGTAAGTGATCACAATCACAGACTGTATCATTTGATACAGTCTGTTTATAAAGGCATAAATATCAACACTCAGCAGGTTGGGGCTTAAGGGTATTTATTCTTTAGGTATTACGGCAATTTATTGAAATAATTTTGGTTGTGAACGAATAAATAGTACTCAGGTGGAGTCGGTATGCCTCGCCCTCGCAAGCGATTTGCCCAGCATTGGCTGCAAAGCAAGTCTATTCTTCGACAAATTGTTATGGCGGCTGATATTCAGTGGTGCGATCGCATCCTAGAAATCGGACCAGGCAGAGGGGTCTTAACCCGAGAACTGCTGGCTCAAGCCCAGTCCGTGGTTGCGGTTGAACTTGACCGAGACTTATGCCAGTCGCTTCGTCATACCTTCAAAGGCCAGGATAATTTCACGTTATTGGAGCAGGACTTTCTAAAGCTGGATGTTGCTGCAGTGTTGGCAGATGTGCAACCTAACAAAGTTGTCGCCAATATTCCCTACAACATTACGAGCCCGATCCTCAGTAAGTTGCTAGGGAGTATTGATGCACCTGCCCAACCTATTTATGAAACGGTGGTGTTGCTGATCCAAAAAGAGGTAGCCGATCGATTGGTGGCAGCCCCTGGTTCGAAGGCTTTCAATGGATTGTCGGTGCGATCGCAATATCTTGCCCACTGTGAATTGATTTGCCCCGTCCCCGCCTCTGCATTTAAACCAGCCCCTAAAGTGGAGTCAGCGGTGGTGCGGTTAACCCCTCGCCCCCATCCGCAACCCGCCCAAAATCCTCAATGGCTTTCAACGTTATTGAAGGTAGGATTTAGCAGTCGTCGAAAGATGTTGCGGAATAACTTAAAAGCCTTGGTCGATCGGGACCACTTATCAGATTGCTTAAATACCTTGAATATTGGTCTCCAGGCTCGTGCAGAGGAACTGAGTGTTGCTCAGTGGATTGCCTTAAGTGATGCTGTGCGTCCAAGCCAGGGATAGACAAGGTAGAGTGTTGAATGCACCGATCAATCCGTCTCCTAACTTATGATGCATGCTTATACGCTAAAAGCTCCTGCAAAGATTAATCTGCTGTTAGAAATCATTGGTGATCGACCTGACGGATTCCATGAATTAGTGATGGTGCTGCAGAGCATTAATTTGGCAGACATCGTCGAGTTACAGCCCCTCAGTGGCGATCGTATTCAGCTATTTTGCAATCATCCCCAGGTCCCTTGTGATGGGTCAAACTTGGCTCATCAGGCAGCGCGACTGATGCAGGCGCAATTCCCAGGTCAAGGGGGTGTAGCCATTACGATTGACAAGAAAATTCCGATAGGAGCAGGTCTTGCAGGCGGCTCGGCGGATGCAGCGGCAGTGCTAGTGGGCTTGGATTTGATGTGGAACTTAGGACTGACCCAAGCTGAACTCCACACCTATGCGGCTAAGTTGGGATCTGATATTCCCTTTTGTGTCTCAGGAGGAACGGCTTTGGCGCTGGGACGAGGGGAAGAATTGACGCCACTGCCCGACTTGGATCAGCTCTATGCAGTGTTAGCAAAGTATCGGAGCTTGTCCGTCGCCACCCCTTGGGCCTACAAAACGTATCGTCAACACTTTAGTGGCTCCTATGCTCGCGATCCAGACGCACTCGAAAAACGTCGGCGGGAAGGCCATTCTGTGGATCTATTAGCAGCGATTTCCCATCGCGATTCACTCCAGGTGCCTCACTATTTATATAACGATTTAGAGAAAGTGGTATTGCCTGAATATCCTCAAGTGCAAGAAATCCGAGATTTACTCCAATCTTTTGGGGCCTTGGGGACGATGATGTCGGGGTCTGGGCCAACGGTGTTTGGATTGGCAGATTCGCGGTCTAAAGCTGAAGGAATGGCATCGCAGTTACAATCGGCTCTCCCGGATCCAGATTTAGAAATTCTGGTCACCAAATTTTGTAGTAGTGGAATTCAGCTGCTGTCTTAAAGGTGAAAGCCTTGTGAAGTAGGGACAGAGATTGGGATTTGTTGCTTGCTGGGGACGACTGCTGTGAGCAGGCCTATCAACGGATTGTCAAAGACAACCCCTGATCTTGATATTGTTTAGAAGACATCAACGTTACGCTGCGGTATGACTTCTGATTCTGTGCCTCAACCTTTACCCAAACATGTTTCTCAACTTCGTTGTGGTTTAGGTTGGGATGCTCAGATTGATGCAGCGCTAGATCTTGATATGGCGGTTTTGGCCCTTGGGGTTGATGGGCGGTTAGTATCCGGGAAATCGAGCCTGATTTATGCGGGACATCCCCGTCATGGGTCTGGGGCGATTCAGTTGCTCAATGACAACCTCACAGGGGAGGGAGAGGGGGATGATGAAGCGCTATTAATTCATCTCCCCAAGTTGCCGACTGAGATCACCCAACTGTTGTTTGTGGTCTCGATTGACTGTGGAGAAGAACAGAAGCAAGACTTTAGCCAAACTGAGAATGCTTTTTGGCGGATTTTAGATCATGCCAACCAACAGGTGTTGTTGCAGTGTTCATTATCTAATCCGCAATGGGCAGGGGTAACGATGCTGAGGGTTGCAACACTGGAACGTCGGGATATGCAATGGCAGCTAGTTCTGGGTCTGAAGGCAAGCCCGCTGAAAAATCTCAATGAGTTATTGCATCAGTATCTTTCTGCTTAAGTCCATTGGTCAGCGCTGGTGGGTAGTTCTGACGAGCAGCGTTTATTCATAGCATGCTGCTGACGACCCTCAAGTTAAGACTGGGTGTCCTCTTTTTGATCAGGGCTGGATGGAGGAGGCTCAGGCCCAAATTCTGCTTGCATAATTTCTTGCAGAAGCTGGGTAATTTCTGGCAGCAAAACGTCGTTGGATTGTTCTAGTGCTTCTTTGGTGAGTTGAGGCAATGTTGCGATCGCTTTTCGTCCCGTTGGCGTTTGATAGAAATCGATCAGGTCTTTCAGCTCTTTCTCGGTATAGTACTTGGCATAGAGGTTTGTGCTAATCTCTTCAGTGATTTCGCCAATATTGACCCGACTGGGTAATAACTCTCTGTAACGCTTTACCATCCGTTGCGCAGTGATTGTGACCCGTTTTAGGAGTTCATCGCCTTCTAACTGGGTGCGATCGCGAATGACATTAGCCAATATTTTGGGCAATGTTTCCTCCATATTGGCCAACATGGCCTCTAGACGCTGTTCAGCATTCTTTTTCTGATCTGTTATTAGCAACAGTCGCCGAATTAACGCTAATTTCTTCGCAGAGGGTGGAGGGACCGTTTCATCCGGCACAACCGTTTTTTCCGGCTCGCCCGTTGTCTTACTTTCCTGGGTATCCTTCTCTATTGTCGGGACTAATGGTTGGGGGTCTTCTGATTTCACCTTAGAATTAGCAGGTGTTGGTTTATCCTGTGCGGTAGGTTGTGAATCCGTCGCGGCATCCTCTTTCCCAATAGATTTGGTCTGCTCCTCAGCCTGCACCTCGACTGGAACACTCAATGGTGCGCCCAGCATTGTCACGAATAGTCCTAATCCCCCTATTCGCACTCCCCAAGATTGAACCAAAATATCTATCTCCTACTGACCCGATACACCTTATGGGTGTCAGTTTAGCAATTCCTGTATGGCACCATTATTTTGCCTCTAAGGATTTGTAGCATTGAGTCAGGGGCGAAGCGGCATTTCAACCGGTGAAAAGACTTCTAGAATTTCTAGAATAAAGCCATACGTCTTCTCCTATCTCCTGACCATGTCTGAAACTCAACCTCAAGTCAGTACTGCATGGCACAGCCCGGAATGGTATCAGCGTTGTTTCGCCTGGGCAATGGCCACGGCGGCTCAAGGATATGAAACGAAAATGGCCGATCGCAAACGACAGTTGTTTGCTGACTTACAAGGGGAAATCTTAGAGCTGGGTCCGGGAGCGGGGCCTAACCTTGCCTACTTCAAACCACAAGTCCATTGGTTAGGACTAGAGCCCAATCCCTATATGCATCCCTACCTTCAGCAAAAGGCGGATGAGTTAGGTCTAGAGATTAACGTCCAGGCTGCGACTCTAGCTGACATGGCTATCCCCAATAACAGCATGGATGTGGTCTTATATACGTTGGTCCTCTGTTCCGTCCCTGATTTAGAAGCCACGCTTCAAGATATTCTGCGCGTTCTTAAGCCTGGGGGGCGATTTCTATTTATAGAGCATGTTATGGCTCCTGCTGGCAGCTTCTTACGCCGAGTCCAAACCGGACTTTGTCCGCTCTGGCAGGTGATTGGCGATGGCTGCCGATTAGATCGAGACACTGGCAAGGTTATTGCAACTGCCGGATTTGCCAGTGTTGATTATCAAACCATTGATGCTCCTGTTCCTATTGCTGTCGTCAAGCCTCATATCATTGGTGTTGCGACCAAAGCCGCCTAATCCTCACAACTTCCTCAAACTCTTGGCTTACCTTTTAAATACTCGGGAATAGGTATTTCCATCCCGTTTTTAAGTTGCATCTGAGCTGATATTGGGAGGATCACGGATGAATACTACTCATCATCAGGATCGCCTCTGGCAACGCGACCCTTATGGCGTCATCTTTGCAGGCTTGCTAATTCTATTATTTCTGTCTTTTTCCATCGCATCACTATTTTAAAAAGGGTGGTGCAGGACGGAGGGGGTGGGTCTAATTGGAGAGGAGACCTTCCCCCTCGATGATTAACCTTGAGAGGGAACGCGGATGAATCCAACTCAACTGTTGCGAGACTATGGTTCTGGGCAACGTCGCTTCCAGAATGCCTATTGTCATCAGATGGACCTGAGGGGCGCAGCCTTAAGTCAGATTGATTTAAGGGGGGCGGATCTGAGTCAAGCCGATTTAGCCAGTGCGAATCTCAATGGGGCCAATTTAAGTCGGGCCAATTTGACCGATGCTGATTTGAGTCAGGCTGATCTTCGCAGCGCCGACTTAAGTCAGGTTAACTTGATTGGCGCTGATTTAAGGGGGGCAAAATTGGGTCGAGCCAATCTGAAAGGGGCTGATTTACGCTGTGCCAATCTTAGCCATGCTGATTTCATCGGTGCTTGCCTGGATGGGGCCGAATTGAGTGGTGCCGAATTGAACGGTGCCGACATTACTCAGGCTGAATTGAGCCAAACTGCTCAGCATAGTGGTGAATCGCATCCGTGGGTTACTTGGGCGGGGCGTCGGACATAGAGTCAGATTAACCCACTGTCTCACCTGAGCTACAGGATGACCTCAAAACTCGGTTTTACCGTATATTTGAGGAAGTGGCTTAGCCCCTGCAGGGAGAGTTGGGTGAAGACAGTCTATAGCGACAATTGGTTTGACCGAGCCTTTATCTGGTTTTTCTCGCAGAAGATGGCCCAGGTGGCGGGCCAAAAAAGTGAACTAGCGGGTTATGACGGGCTGGTTGATCTGTCGGTGCAGATTATGCGAGGCCGAAGTGCCCGCCAACAACAAGATGCCTTAGCTGCGGTGTTGCGATCGCTGATCCCTAGCTATGTTTTGCTCGGTATCCGCACCTTGTTTGACCCCACTCGGCGAATCTTGGAATGGAATGCCTGGTTTGCTAGTCGGATGTTTACCTGGCTGGTCGGTCCGTGCGAGCTGACTGAGGTGGACGTGGTTGGTAACAACGGACAGCTCCGCAGGCAACGGAGTGGTCTCCATATTCAGAAATGCCGCTATCTAGAGGCAAGCGGCTGTGTGGGCATGTGTGTGAATATGTGCAAGTTACCGACTCAGGACTTTTTTGCCAAGGAGTTTGGGTTTCCCCTGACCCTAACCCCTAACTTTGAAGATATGAGTTGCGAGATGGTGTTTGGTCATCCTGCCCCCCCGATCGAGGAAGAACCCATTTATAACCAGCCTTGTCTGATGGGCGACTGCCCCATTGCTCAACCCAAAGCCCCGGCTTGTCCCCAGGTGAGAAGCGCTTAAATCTACACTGGATTAAGGCATTTGTAAGCCCTGCAAAACCTGACGGCGCTCGCCCTCACTTAACCCTTTAGCTTGGATCAGGACTTGAAAACCGCCTAATCCCAGCGGGTTAATTAAAGATTGCAAGGTTTCCCGGCGGCGAATCACCTCATTCAATTGACGGCTATCGCGAGTGGTGTTGTTGGTGACGAGGCGATCGCCCAGTCCCAAAGCCATTAAAAACAATCCCTGCTGGGTATAGCCAAGGGGAAGGAGTTCTTGGTGCTGTCCCAGTTGTTCTAAGGCCGTAAAGTTAACGTGGGCTGTAATATCTTGATGTCCAAGATAGCAGTAGGGATCTGAATGAGCACCATGCTGTCGAAAACATTGCAACGTTCCCTGCCGTCGTTGAGGGCTGTAATATTGTTGTGCTAAGTATCCATAATCAATCGTCAGTACATATCCGCGAGCGAGTTTTTGGACGACCGTCGTTAGCCAGTCCAATGCCGCTAAATTAATCTCACTGCGATAGCCATCGTCGTACCCTGTATCGATCTGGATGCCCTGCCACGCTAAATACTCCGTTAACCGATCCGTTGAAGGTGCAGCCAACACCTCAGTCAAAGACTGCGACTCGGCATCAACCGTCACAAAGACCTCTTGTAAGCTACCCTGTTGCACCACAAATTGATGAACGGGCAGGGCATCGACCAACTCATTGGAGAAAAAACAGCCGACAATCCCCGTCTCAGGGAGCTGCTCTAAACTCATCCATTGCACTTTGTCAGGTGCAAACTGAAAAGGCTGTAACAGTCGCTGTTGCGCCGCTATTAAGGCCTTGGCCTTCTCCACGATAATGTAATTCAAGGCTAACCAAAAGTCTGAATATCGGTCCGATGCAGATGCATCATGATGTCGGGTTGCCAGATATTTGAGCACATCAGCCGCCACTAAGCCTTGGCCTGCCCCCATCTCTACGACCGTAAAGGACTGGGGCTGCCCCATAATTTCCCACATATCCAGGAATTGCTCAGCCAGCAATTCACCAAAATCAGGACCTAAATGGGGAGACGTGAAGAAATCACCGGTTACCCCGATTTGAGCTTGGTTCGTTGCATAATATCCCTGCTCTGGGTCATACAAGGCTAACGCCATAAACTCAGCAAACGGAATTCGCTGCTGAGGTTGAGCGCAGATTCGGTCTGCAATTCGCTGGCGGAGAATCGGATTAAATGAAATCGAAGCTGAATGGGGCAAAGCGGATATCCTGCTAGCTTAAAGATCACTGATGCGGGTGAGCGTTATCACGCTCAAACAGGTATTTTAGGTATAAAACAGTCGGAGGCATTTGATCGTTGGGTTTCAGTATAAAGTCCTATTAAAGTCCAGGTTATTCCCTTAACTGTGGGGCTAAACTCTCAACATCAACTCCTTGTCCCATGCATTCCGTTAAGGCTGATCTCCCCATGAAAATTGTTGCTAAGCAGCCAACCGTTCGTCCTTTGTTGGGTACTGTCCTCCTCAGTGGATGGCTATTGATGGGCGGATGTAGCCAAACCCAGCAAGACTCTCCCCAAACGGCTGATGAAGTTGCTGAATTAAAGTCGAAGGTGCAGGACCTAGAAGCAGAGAATAAAACTCTCAAGGAGCGGCAGGAGGACATTGGCTTAGGCTCAGATCCCCTCAAAGCAGCAAAGCCCGTTTCTGAGACCGTGACGAAATCATCCGCAGGTGACCCTCGCCCATCTCCTTCGGAATCGAGTCCTAACAGGCCTGTTGCCGTCGCCTTTAACGATATTACCGATTTACCCACTCAACCGCTAATTGCCGATCTGATCAAACTAAAAGTCTTTGAGGCAACAGATGATCAGAACTTTCAGCCCTACGAGCCGATTTCTCGGGGTGAATATATGATTTGGCTCTTTAAAGCGCATAACGCCATTAGCCGCCCCAAAGATAAGATCCGTCTGGCTCCCACTTTTCAGCCAGAGTTTACAGATATTGATGCTAAACATCCCGCCTTTCCCTATGTCCAAGCCTTGGCCAATGCGGGCTACTCCGTTGGATATGACGATCGCACCTTCAAACCCGATCAGTCCATTACTCGTGAGGAAATGATCAGTATTAAGGTGGGATTGGATAGGGGCAAAAGCATTAAGCCTGTGAGTGAATCGCTGTTGCGCAGTGCCTGGAAATTTAGCGATATTGCCGAGATTGATCAACGGCACTCTGGGTATATCTACAATGATCTCTTTGTGAGGGGACCGCAGGGTAGCAATATTGAGCGGGCCTTTGGCAAGATTGGCACTTTCAAGCCAAAACAAGCAGCCCAACGGCATGAAGCAGCCGCTACACTCTGGCAAATTGGTCGAGAAACGGCAACTAAAGCATTGGAGCGTCAAGAAAAAACGCTGAGGTAGTGTCTCTTGGATCTGTTACCCGGTTTTAATCCAAGCCACTTTAGGCTCGGCAGTTCAGTTTTGTTAGCAAATGTTAGTGTCTGCAGTAGATTGCTAATAACCTTTCAGACATTCCTACAGGTTTTATACAGGCTTTAACCTGCTGTTTACCGCGTTTGGTCTCACAGTTCTAGAAAGGGCAAGCTCTCTCGGATGCCTTTGATAAATCTGCTGTCGCAACAGTATTTCAGTACCCAAGGAACGTAATGCGACTGACTCTGCTCGAATTGCAGTGCTTCTTCGATAGCTATGTTACCCAGTTTGAGAATCAAGCCGCTAATCAGGTCGATATATTTGAAGAATCCCCATACAATGACTTTTGATTTGGCGTTATCGTTTCTATTAAATTCATCCAAGTCATCCATATAGTCTTGTGGGCCTTGTAAGGATTCAACCTGTTGCATCATCCACCTTGTGTCTTCAGGGGTGAGACGCTCTAACAGACCTAAAATGTCGTCTTTAGGCATTTCTCCCGATAGGAGCTGTCGAAATATCTTTTCTAAAGCTTGGGGCTTATCCACTTATCAACCTTAATGTTCTGGAGACAAATCTTGCAGATGCCAACGCCACGCTTAAGAACTAGATTTTCGTGATTTGGACAGATACTGGCGAAGGCAGAAACCGATCAGTACACCACCAAGGAGTCCTAGTAATCCAGCTCTAAGAAGGATCATATCTCCAGGTGAGAACATGAGGCCGTCCCAGTTTTGATCTGCGTTGGTTGCGCTTGGATAAGCCATCCGCACTGAGATCCATGCGCCACAAACCGGAAACATGACAAATGCCACTATGTTCAGAAACGCCTTTTTCACAAGATCTTCGCCCCCATTGTTCTCACTAAATGAATAGTAATACCTGCTGATAAAGGCCGTGGCCCAACCTGCGGGTGGGGCGAATCTTGGGGTTGGTGGAGTTGAATCTGAACAACTCTAAGGCCCTCACCCCACCCTCTCTCCCAATTTTGGGAGAAGGGAGCTAGATTCCATATAGGGCTTGCATTTCTCCTCCTCGCCCAAGGTTGGGAGAGGGGGGCTGGGGGGTGAGGGCCAAGCTTCAAGACACCCTCCTTAACAGTTGGATACGCCCCTGCAGGTGAACATCTTTTCTGGGAACGCTGAGGTCACAATAGAGTCTGATAGCTTTGGGGATGACAAGGGTTTCACAATGTGGTCTGAATCAGTGATAGCGCCCTCATGCCTCTCTGGTAATTGAGTCGTTTATGGGGTTTCAGTTGCA
>NZ_JANQOP010000343.1 GCF_028285745.1 Acaryochloris sp. IP29b_bin.137
TGCTCAATCTGTTGGCGAATAATATTGCTAATTTCGTCGGGTCTGATGCTTACCATGGGACTTGCTCTGATTTGTGATGTGGGTAAAGGTCAAACAACTAAAGGTTGAAGGGCGATTGCAATAATCACCGATGTCTTAGGAAATATTGGCGATGGAAGAATTCATACGTCTCAGCTGGCCTCGAATACTGGCATCCAGAACCTGAGAACCAACTTTGATAATCACACCCCCGATCAGGTCAGGATCAATACTCGTCTCAATCTCAACCTGAGCCGCTTGGGTCATCTGTTTGACTTTGTCGATGATGGCTTGTTTTTGCTCATCCGATAAATCAATCGTAGAGGTGACTTCCGCTAACACCGTGTTATTGAGCTTACGGAGTAAGGCTTGATATTGCTTACAAATCCCTTCCAGAAAAATGATGCGTCGCCGATCAATCAACAACAGTAAGAAATTGAAGAATTGCTTTTGCACCCGAGATTCTGCTAGTTGACGCAGAACAGCTTTCTGCGCGTCAGCAGGGGTGAGGGGATTAACCAAGAAATCGGTGAGATCGGAGGAGGTCTTCAATAGGCCGAGGACAAAGTTAACATCTTCACCAATCTGGTTGGTAAGACTATTACTCTGTGCCACAGACATAAGGGCTTCTGCGTAGGGCTCAACGATAGTGGAACTTACCGTGCTTTGTGTCATTTAGTTGCCTCCTAGCAAGGCAATACTTTGATCAACGAGTTTCCGCTGAGCGGACTCATTATTTCCCAGCTGATTTTTCAGATCAGCTTCAACTTTTTCTAGAGCCATCGCTGTCACGCGCTGTCGAATTTCTGCGATCGCACGTTCTTGGCTAGCAGAGGTGTCTTGAGACGCGGCATCTTTGATGCGTTGAATCTCTTTCTTAGACTCAGCTAAGATTTGCTCTTTAGCTTTGCTGGCATTGGTCTGAGCATTGGCCAAGATCTTTTTCGCTTCGGCTTGGGCCTGAGCCAGTTTCTCTTGTTCTTCTGCCAACTTGGCAGCGGCCTGTTTTTGGTTGGCTTCGGCTTCGACAATGGCCGTTTCAATGGCTTCTCGTCGCTTCGCTAGGGCATCCCCTAGAAAACCTCGCCCCAAGTAAATCAGTAATCCAATCACGATTACCAGATTGATGAGATTGGCTTCCAAAATATCAAAGTTAAGGCTGTAACCACCAGCCTCAGCTAGTTGTGGAAACCCAGTTATGCTAGCGTGTGCCAGCCCATTAAACATTCCCATGTTTATCGTCCTAACTGCGGTGCTGTGATGGCCTATGCCAAGGATGCGCCTAATAGCTTATTGAGAATTTGCTGGCTGAGGGTATCAACCTGCTTCTCCAGTTCGCTAAAGGCAGACTGTTTTTGAGACTCGAGTTCCTCCTGAGCCTTCATCACCTCAGCCTGAACTTCTCGTTGAGCTGCAGTGATTTCAGTTTGAGCAATTTTTTGGGCTTCAGCTTGGGCATCCGCCAACACTTGTTGGGATTGCTTGCGTGTGCCTGCGAGTTCCTGTTCATATTGCTCCGTCAACTGCTTGGCTTTTTCCAAACGTTCACGGGCTTCGGTATTGTTGGTCCGAATAAAGCCATCTCGCTCATCAATGGCTTGAGTGAGCGGCTTAAAGAAAACTTTGTTCAGAATCGCAACCAAAACAAAGAATTGGAACATCATCAATGGCATCGTGCCATTAAAATCAAACATTTGTTTTGCTCAGTTTATAAAAGGTCAGATCAGAAAAATCGAGTTTGGTGTTGAGTGACCATCATTGATGGCAAAGGCATTATGAGGGCACTCAAGACATGCCAAAAGGGGAAGGGACGTTCAAGCAACGCCCCTCATTAACTTATTTTTAGGCAAAGGGGTTAGCGAACAGTAGAACCAGAGCGATAACCAAACCATAAATGGTGAGGGATTCCATAAACGCTAAACACAGCAACAAGGTGCCTCGAATTTTTCCTTCTGCTTCGGGCTGACGGGCGATCCCTTCTACCGCTTTTCCAGCAGCGTTACCTTGAGCCAGAGCAGGGCCGATTGTAGCGATTCCAATTCCCAGGGCAGCAGCTAATACAGAAGCAGCAGCGACTAACGGATCCATAATGCTTTTTTCCTTATTTTGAAATGAAAGAACAACAAGGTAGACCTTAACAAAGGTTGTCAGACTAAAAGATGCCTGCACCAACCACTAATTTTGGAGAAAATTCGTTAACTAAAAGTCAGCAACGTCTTAACTTCTGAGGTTAGTGGGCCTCTTCTTCCTCCCCATGACCTTCTAATGACTCGTGGATATAAGCACCAGCCAAGGTCGCGAATACCAATGCTTGAATACCACTGGTGAATAACCCCAGTAGCATCACCGGCAAGGGCACAATGATGGGAACAAGTAATACCAAAACAGCCACCACTAGCTCGTCCGCCAGGATGTTACCAAACAGACGGAAGCTGAGGGAAAGCGGCTTGGTGAAATCTTCTAGAATTGCAATTGGTAACAGTACAGGAGTGGGTTCGATGTACTTGCGAAAGTACCCCAGCCCTTTCTTCCGAAATCCTGCGTAAAAGTAAACAAACGAGGTACACAAGGCCAAAGCGACGGTTGTGTTGATGTCGTTTGTGGGTGCGGCCAATTCGCCTTCGGGTAAGCTAATCAGCTTCCAAGGAAATAAAGCCCCTGACCAATTGGATACAAAGATAAATAGAAAGAGTGTCCCGATGAATGGAACCCAGGGACGATATTCTTTCTCGCCAATTTGATTTTTGGTCAAATCACGGACAAACTCTAGCGCATACTCCATAAAGTTTTGGAGACCGCTAGGGATGCGTTCAACATTACGGGTTGCGAGCACTGACACGATGATCAAAAGACCGATGACAACCCAGGAGGTGATCAAAACTTGACCATGAACCTTTAAGCCACCGATCTGCCAGTATAAGTGCTGACCCACCTCTAGACTGGCTAAAGGTAGCGCGTTGAACCCATTTGGGAAATCTAGCAGAAGGCTGCTGTGATGCATAATATGCCCAACCTCGTTGGAACTTCAGGCAAAAAAATATGGGCATTCTGCCAATTCCCATCAACGAGCTGTTGAAGGTGACAGAACTGCAGTCCACAAAACGAAGATGAAGATACCGACTTTGTAGGTGAGGAATCCTAAAAAAATAGGTAGGACTTCCAGCTGATTCCACTGAGTCGCGACAATAATGAGAACAACAAAAATACCGAGCTGGTTTTTGCCAACTTGCGTTTTTCCTGTGCCCAATTGCTCAACATTCTTCGCCAGAATCCTGAGATATAACACCCCTGAAGAAGCCCCCAACAAGTAGCTGCTGGCAACTTTCAAGGAATATATCCACCAAATTGGGCCAAACAATAACCCTGCAATAACTGCGGATGAAAGAATCAGACCATTTTGAAATTGGCGATATTCATCCATTGCGCCATTGGCTTGTGAGATTTGCTGTTCAGTGGGTTCATTCTCAGGTGAGGTGGAACTTGGCTGAATAGAAGAATCTGACAAATCCACGGGCTAGAAATTTGGTTCGGATGCGTGACTGCAGGCCAAGGCCAATGATATCACGACTGGGTAACATTACTTAATGAATAACCTTGAGAATCTAAAATTTAACCCAAAGTTATTTTGGCCTATTTTATGTTTATGCATATCGAGCTGTTCAATGGCTGAAAAGCCTACTATTCAAACCTCTCACGCACAATCCTCTCCATCTCCCGCTCACACTCCGATACAGCCCGATGAGCAAAGCCAACGAGCAGTACCTGTATCCAACAAAGGGAAAGTGGAATCGATGAAATCTTCTTAAGAGAAGGGTTCTAGGTCTGGTGGCATTGAGAATGAGATCGCAGGCTAAAACTGAAATTTATCGGTCGCAGACGTTTATTACGATTTGTATCTGCCGCCGAAATTTCAGACGCCGAAATTTCAGAAGACCCCCAATCCTCAGCGTCCCTGTTGAGTTGTTTTACTGGGCTGGGATTTCCCCGAACCAACTATGACCTTAATCAGTTTTGCCGATCGGCATGGTTACAGGTTGCTACTTCCTGAAACAGACAAGACCCTGTTATACCAGTGCCTACTATCCAGAAACCACTCCCAATCCCCAGCTTTTGAGTGAGCCATGCCCCTATATTTCTCCCATGGTTCGGCTGATGACATTGTGTACGGGCTTCTGAGTCGCCTATTTTTTAAAAACCTACAGCCATCATCTGCAGCTGTAGAGTATCATCCAGTGGCTGGGGCAGGTCATGGTTATTCCTATTGGGGAAGCCCGTTAGAGGCCGTATTCAACTTTTTGGCCAGTCCTGATAGTTTGGCGGTTTTTGAGTTCCTGTTAAATCCATGCGTATTGTTGCCTATCTCTACCAGGACTTAACGTGGGAAACGAAGTTAGAGCCCACTATTTGGGGATGGGAAGTCGATCGGGTGTATCAGGATTTAGACTGGCGACGATCTCAACTCTCAGCGATGCTAGCGGATTGTCAGGCTGAGACGCCCGATTATTTGCTGGTGATGCGGCTGGAAGATCTGGGGGAATCTCTGAGTCAGGTCACAGAGAATCTAGTGCAGTTGGAGGGGCTAGGGATTTGCTTGATTGCGATTGAGCAGGACTACCAATCTCCGAATTTCAAACTAGGCCAGGCCAACATTGAGCAAAATGGTCTAGAAAGCACGGATTCATCCCAGCTTTTAGTCTTACTGGATGCCATTCAAGCGGAGCAGCGCAGTCGGCGCATTCGCCATGGCCATGCCCAGAACCGGATTAAACGACGTCCCCCGCCGGGGAAAGCCCCCTATGGCTATAAACGGGGGAAGGATCGGTATGTGATCGATCGCACCGTGTCTCCAGTGGTCAAAGACTTTTTCGAGCATTTTTTGCTGTATGGGTCTTTACGTGGCTCTGTCCGACATATTGCTAAGAAGCACGGCAAGAAAATATCGGTTTCAACGGGACGGCGATGGCTCACTAATCCTGTTTATCGTGGCGATTTAACCTACCAAAACCAACAGGTAGTGATGGATACCCATACGCCTCTGCTTTCCCGAGAAGAAGGAGCCCAGGTGGATCGGCTCTTGCGTCGCAACCGCAGTATGACGCCCAGGGCTGCGAGTGCACCTCGATCTCTATCAGGCATTGTATTTTGTGCGACTTGCCGATCACCGATGACCATTTCGCGAGTGATGCCCCGAGGAAAGGGTAAAGAATATCTCTATCTTCGCCCCACCAAATGTCCTGATCAGCCCAGATGCCAAGCGATTTCTTACAACAAAATTTTGCAGAAAACAATTCAATCCATTTGCAATGAACTCCCCCAAGCCGTGGCCGGAGTGAACCAACCCATCCTGAATCAGTTCAAGCAGGGGGTAGATGCAGAAATTGCAGCCAAGCAGAAGATTTTGTCTCAACTGCCTGAACTGGTGGAAACCAATGTCCTCGATCAATCCACGGCAGATTTACGAGCCTATAATTTGCAAACTGAAATTGCAGAGCTAAAAAGTCGGTTGGCTCAACTTCCTCCAGTGAATTTACGGGAGATTGCTCAAACGGTATCGATCGATCAGTTCTGGATGGATTTATCAGAGTCTGAACGACGCTTTTATTTTCGAGAATTTATTCGTCAGGTAGATTTAATTCGGGATGGCAAAGACTGTGAGGTTAAACTGAATTTTATGTTCTGATGAGTAATTTTAATAACTATCCTTCTTAAGCCTCCGGTTTGACCGGAGGACTCGTAAGGTTTAACCTTCCCTGCGGTCATAGTCCTATCCCAAAACTTCGGGAGTTGCTA
>NZ_JANQOP010000344.1 GCF_028285745.1 Acaryochloris sp. IP29b_bin.137
TAGCAACTCCCGAAGTTTTGGGATAGGACTATGACCGCAGGGAAGGTTAAACCTTACGAGTCCTCCGGTCAAACCGGAGGCTTAAGAAGGATAGTTAACCTGAGACAAAGCCAGCTCATCGTGTATCGAGATTTGGTTCAAGGGGGTTACACCACTGAGCGGGTGCTAACCGCCGGCACAGTTTCTCCTTTGGCCTTTACTGATATCCAAATTGAGATTGCTCGATTAGTGAATCTATAGCGGTCCGAAAAAGAAATGGATATCCGCCAGGTGGTTTTAACAAGTGCTTCCTACTGATAAAGAAACTAGAGGTCTAGGAAATCAGAGGTTATCCTAGGAAGGACAATCGAGTGAATTCTAGAGTTCACGCTACTCCCCCCTCAAACTGGGGGTACCCTAAGCTATGGCAGACCAAATTGCAACTGTTGACGTAGAAGCTCTCGCCGCCGAAATTGGCGAGAAAATCTATATTGATGTGGCCAAATGGCATCTCTTCCTCAGTGATGCCCATCTACATCAGTCTTTAGCAGAGCAATTTTGTAACCTTTTGGAAAACGGATTATTGGAAGAACCTCAGATCCTGCAGGTTCTGTCAGAGGTTTCTGTGCCACTGGGGGGGGGTAAACGGAAACTTCCTTTGATTGATCTGGTACCTACCCAAGGACAGCAAGATCTGATGGATATTCTGACCGACTTCCGTCATCGTCTCGAAGCGTCTGGATATAGTTTTTAGCGTCTGAAGTGAGCACTAACCAAAAATTCTCCCGCCAGGTTCGGAACGGCAAAGTCGTTTATGTCCCTGCAACCCCTCGTACCCCTATCAAGCCTGCTCGTTCTCAGCCTCCTCGATCACTGCATAAGCTTCGATCGAGTCTGAATCTGCTGCTGCTTGCTGGCACCACTATCACCGTAGTGGGACTGGCATGGTTAAGTTACCAAGTCATTACAGATCCAGATGTAGCGTTTTGGTTAAACCAGTACTTGCCCACCTCCAAAGGGACGCAAACGGCCGCCCATCAACCCCGTACCCTGCAGCAAATACTAAAGCGCCTCCAGGATCAGAAACGGTTGCCCGGAAAGCCAATTGTGCTGGCAGCGGATGGCGATGCCAACAGTCCGCTCACGGCCACCAAAGATATTTTAATCCCAGTCTATAACCAGAGCTGCTCACAGCGTCCTTGCCAACAGATTCAAGCTTTGCAGGTCTACCGTTCTCTGAAACTGCCGTCTCTGCTCAGACTGTTCCAAGGCAAACGCTATTACCGTTTGCTGGATCGAATGGCTGTTCGGGGACCGACGGCAGAAAAATTAGCCAATTTAGCTCGGAACCCCCGCTTAGTGACTGGGTCAACGCGGCCTTTGCATCTCTCTCGGCTGGAGGTTTATCACCCTGCCCCCAAACCAGGGTCCTGGTTACGATTAACGGGATTGCGGAGCGAAGGGAGCGCGACAGCGACCTATGGTCAGATTCTATATTTCCATCCAGATGAAGCGCGACTGGTCTTGATGCTGAACTGGGCGAGTCCGTCGGGGGAATATCCCCGATGGCGGCAAGTGACGGGGGACCCGCAACCAGAATTAGTGGTTAAGCAAACCGTAGGCTTGGAACCACAGTTTGCAGTATATCGACTGCACCGCGCCCCAACCGGGGATTTGCAGATGGAGCCTATTTCCCTGGCGAAGCCAGCCTTTGCCGATCAAGGCTACACCCAAAGTTTGTTGTTGGCTCGCAGTGGCTTATGGTCTCCGGCTCAAAAAAAGTTATTGGTCGTTAAAAAACAACAGCCACGCAGATGGTCTCCCAAGGCTCAAGCTCAACTGGACTATATTAATCTCCATGCGGCTGTCGCCCAGGCCCAATCCCAGCAAATTTTGGCAAGCCAAGTGCAAACCATTGTGGCGCGGCTGGTAAACGGCGAGTGGAGTGCTGCTCTCACGCTTTTCCAATCCCCCCAAACAGATCCGGCAGAAGTCCGGGTATTATTGGCTGCTGATCCAGGACGATTGTCAGCCCGAGTCGACGCCTTTTTAGGGGTGAACCCCAAGGATCAAGCTGCAATCGCATGGGGTACCTTGATTCGACATGTTCAGGATGATCCGAAAACGGCCTTAGCCTGGGCTCAACAGCGGACCAAGAAAAACAAGGCATCCCTAGAAACCATCAAAAAATTAGTGAAACGCCTGGATCAACCTCGCTATACGCCGAAAGAATCTCCTAAGCCTCCACCCTCCGTTCACAATCAGCCTGTAAAACCACCTGCGAAGAAGATTGCGCCTCAAAAGGCTCAGCCCTCAGGGGCTCAACTGTCATCCCCTGTGTCCTCTCCTCCAAGTGAACCCAAACTCGTACCCGATCAACCTGAGCCATCCGAGAAGATTGTGCAGCCAGAATCAGAAACAGCACCTCCGCCTACTGCCCCACCGACAGTTCCTGCCCCCACTCCATCAGTGGAGCCGCCAGAAGAATAAGGTCGTGCGATCAGGATAAAGACAGGGCTTGCTTTAATAAGGTATTCTGGATGTTTCCACTATTTTGGTGCCTTAGTTGTTCTAGCCCTCCAAGCTTGATCGAGCGTTTATGTCTACCGATACTGCAAATCTGAAAGGAAGAGATCTGCTGGGTTTAGCAGACTTCACGAGCCCAGAAATTGATGGTTTGTTGGAGCTGGCAGCTCAAATCAAGGCGGGGCAGGTCAAACCCTATTGTCCCAAGGTGTTGGGTTTGCTATTTACCAAGGCGTCTACTCGCACCAGGGTCAGCTTCTCCGTAGGCATGTACCGTTTAGGGGGACAGGTGATTGACCTTCGACCGGATGCGACCCAGGTGGGTCGAGGGGAGCCCCTGGAAGATACGGCTAGAGTCTTAGATCGCTACTTAGATGTGCTAGCGATTCGTACCTATGAACAGCAGGATCTAATCACCTTTGCGAACTATGCTTCGATCCCTGTGATCAATGCCCTGACAGATTTAGAACATCCTTGTCAGATCTTTGCGGATTTGTTAACCCTCCGAGAGGCATTTGGGCAGCTAGACGGATTGACCCTCACCTATCTAGGAGATGGCAATAATGTCGCTCATTCGCTATTGCTAGGATGTGCCTTAGTCGGGGTGAATATCCGAGTCGCCACGCCCCCGGATTATCAGCCCCTGCCAGATTTTGTCGAAAAAGCAAAGATACTGGCAGGCGATCGCAGTTCCGTACTGATCACGACTGACCCTGAAGAAGCAGTTCATGGAGCCCATGCTCTGTATACCGACGTCTGGGCCAGCATGGGTCAAGAAGACTCAGCCAGCAATCGCATTCCCATCTTTCAGCCCTATCAAGTCAACGAATCTTTATTGGCTCAGGCAGACGCCCATGCCATTGTCCTCCACTGCTTGCCTGCCCATCGGGGGGAGGAAATTACGGCGGCAGTGATGGAAGGGGCGCAATCTCGAGTTTGGGACCAAGCTGAAAACCGCCTCCATACGCAGCAAGCCCTGTTAGCCAGTGTGTTAGGCGCTAAAATCGACTGAGAGATGGGCGGTTGTGTGAATAAACCCCATCGATTCAGTGAATGAGTAAGTCTTCCATTCAGCCAGCTCTGATTTCAGCGGTGGTCCCCGATTCAATTGCTGCGGAAGTGGGCTTTGAACCGGGGGACCGTTTGGTGTCGATCAATGGAGAAGTCCCTCGGGATCTGATTGACTATCGTTTTTTATGTGCGGATGAGTATCTGACCCTTGAAGTATTGGATGCGGCAGGTCGCCCCCATCAAGTGGACATCGAAAAAGACTTTGATTCGGAACTGGGACTGGAGTTTGAGACAGCCCTATTTGACGGGCTGATCCAGTGCAACAACCACTGTCCCTTTTGCTTTATTGACCAAAAGCCCCCGGGACTGCGCTCCAGCCTCTATCTCAAAGATGATGATTATCGCCTTAGCTTTTTATACGGCAGTTATCTGACCCTAACTAATCTCCCACCCCATGAATGGGACCGCATTGAGGCGATGCGCTTGTCCCCTCTCTATGTATCCGTGCACGCGACCCATCCAGAAGTCCGCTCACGGCTGTTAAAAAACCCCCGAGCCGGCCAAATTCTTGACCAACTGCAGTGGTTTCAGGAACGGCGACTCCAGATTCATGCCCAAGTTGTCGTTTGTCCGGGCATCAATGATGAGGAAATTCTACAGCAGACCCTAATGGACCTGGCCCAATTTCACCTATCTGAAGTGCCTACCGTTGCTTCAGTGGCAGTGGTTCCCGTCGGTCTAACGCAATTTCGCCCTCCAGAAGATCAACTAAAGCCAGTCCAACCCACCGATGCAGTTGAGGTGATTGCCCTTGTTCAGACACTCCAGGAGCAGTATCAAAAACAGTTGGGAACAACCTTTGTCTGGCTAGCTGATGAATGGTTTTTAATTGCAGGGCAAGACCTGCCCCCTGAGAGCCATTACGAAGATTACCCTCAAATTGACAATGGTGTGGGTTCAATTCGCCAGTTTCTGTCGCAGTTTGAGCGGGCAGCTCTATCATTACCTGCCCGCATCCCCGCGGCGAAAAACTTGACCTGGGTCGTGGGTAATACCGTAGAAAAGGCATTTCAGCCTATTATTCAGCGATTAAACCAAGTTCAGGGCCTGAGGATAACCTTAGCCCCTATGCGGAGTGATTACTGGGGGCAAACAATGACGGTGACGGGGCTGCTGACCGGGCAAGATATTTTGGCTGGTTTGCAGAATCTACCTCTAGGAGAAGCGTTGCTCTTACCGACCTTGATGCTAAAGTATGGAACCACGCAGTTTTTAGACAATATGACAGTGGCAGACTTGTCTCAAGCATTGGATATCCCGATTATCCTGATTCAAGGAGGACCCGAAGACGTTATACGGGCTTGTTTGCGGCAATAATCTGACCTAAAGACTCAACCTATCGATTGTGCAAAAACCAGGTGCATTCTGTTTTTGTTTAAACCCTGGCCTGAGTACTGCGTACTCCTTGCCTAGCCTGATGATGGGGAAGACTGGGAATGGTATTTCGTCCAGAGGATGTATCGAATAAAAGCGCAATGATAAACTGTGTAATCAAATATTGGGGGATAAAATTGCTGTTATCCAATCAATAGCATTGCTCTGGATAGATGTTCAATGTGTGGCTTATCCTGGCTAACAGGATCCGACCTTTGGCCTCAACCAGAGTTTCTCCGGATCAATCTAGCTGAACGATAGTGATTTGAGTTTCTTGGAACTGAACTAAGCGGATGGAAATAACTTGTACTCGACCTGGCTGTTCGAATCCTCGCAATTTTTTCTCAGATTTAGATGACAAACAAACCTTAAAAACCGTTCAGCAAAAATATTGCAGTAGTTGCGGCATGCAACTGATCTTGGATGGTCGGTACTTACCGATTAACCTGCTGGGTCAAGGTGGGTTTGGAGCTGCGTATCTAGCGCGCGATCGCAGAACGCCTGCCAATCATGCTTGTGTCGTTAAACAGTTTCAGCCCCCCGCCGATTTATCGGAACACCAGCTAGAAATTGCCCTTAATCTTTTTGATCGGGAAGCTGAAGTGCTTGAGCGCCTAGGCACACAGCATCCTCAGATTCCAAGATTGTTAGCTTTTTTCCCCTTACGCGTCAATAATGCGTTAACCGGGGAAATCGATCAGTTTTTTTACCTAGTTCAAGAGTATATTCAGGGCAAAACCCTAGAAGAAATTGTCACAGACCAGGGGCCTTTCTCTGAACCAGAAACAATAGAAGTGATGCGCTCCATTCTAGGCATCTTACAGTTTGTGCATGAGAATGGCGCAATCCATCGAGATGTCAAGCCCTCGAATATCATGCGCCATGACAATGGCCAGTATTTTTTACTGGATTTTGGAACGGTGAAGCAGGTGGCGCAAGGATCAGCTTCCGGGGCAACCATGGGGTCTTCGACGGGGGTCTTTTCAGCCGGGTTTGCCCCGCCGGAGCAAATGGCAGGTCGGGCCGTTTACCCATCGACCGATCTTTACTCCTTGGGGGTGACAGCTTTGGTGCTGTTGACCGGAAAGCTGAATCCGATCGACATCTTTGATGCCTATACCAATCGTTGGCAATGGCAACCCTTTGTCACCGTGTCGCCTGGGTTAACGGCTATCCTAGAACGCCTGCTAGAACCCTCCCCCAATGTTCGCTATAAGTCAGCGACTGAAGTGCTAGAGGCGCTCGGCCAGGATCAACAGAAAACCCAAGCCGTGGTGTCCCCCACTGCTGTTGCCACTTCCAATCCGGTCATAGGAACCCCAGGGGCGTCAGCCCCGACCCCAAGTTCCGTTGGGCCAGGGCAATCCCCCATGCCTACACCGTTACCTGGAGCGAGTGGACCAATGTCCACATCACCCATCTCGACCTCACCCTCAAAGCCGAAGCCAGGATTAACCCTTAGCCTGGGCAAGATTGCACTGGGTATTCTGGTAGCCTTGGGCTTATTGGGAGGGGTATTGTGGCTGAGCAGCCAATTGATGGGTGAGAAATCCGGGCAAATGGAGGTCTTAGACCCGGATTTGCAACCCGAACGCCTTAGTACGGGGGATGTATTGCTGATTGCAGAGGATGTGACCCCGGAAAAGAAGGACGCTATTGTTGCGATCGCAAATGGAGATTACGATCAGGCCATACCATCCCTAGAAGCTTCTCTCCAGGATAAAAGAAATGATCCTGAGGCGTTGATTTACTTAAACAATGCTCGAATTGGCGATACTAAATCCCATACCATCGCCATCTCGATTCCTTACAGTTCTGATGATGTGGGTACAAAGAATGCAGCCAAAGAATTGTTGCGCGGGGTGGCTCAGGCCCAAAAAGAAGTGAATGAGTCAGGTGGCATTGATGGAGTACCTTTACGAGTCGCCATTGTGACTGAGACCAATGAAGCAGACAGTACGGAAAAGGCCGCGAGGCTATTAGTAAAAGACTCCAGCATCCTCGGAGTGATTGGTCATTTCGGCAGTGGTGCCTCTTCGGCTGCAGCCAAAATATATGAGCAAGAAGGGCTGGTCATGATTTCACCCACCAGTACCTCTACTGCGTTATCTCAAGCCGGTCAATATATTTTCCGAACTGTCCCCAGCGATAACTTTACGGGGAAAGCCTTGGCTCGCTATATGGTGGAGGACCTGAAAAAACAGAAAGCTGCCGTATTTTTCAACGGTGATAGTGGCTACAGTAAATCTTTGAGAGATGTATTTACAGAATCCCTCTTTAGCAATGGCGGGGAAGTAATTGGTGAATTTGATCTAAATCAAAACTTTAATGCCAAGGAGGCCTATCAGCGAGCCCAGCAGCGGGGAGCCGAGGTATTAGCCTTACTGCCAAATTCGGCTACGTTGAACCAAACCTTTGCGGTTATTCAGGAAAATCAAAGACAGTTACCTTTGCTGGGAGGGGATAGCCCTTACCGATCGACCACCCTAGAAAAAGGAGGGACCGATGCAGAAGGAATGGTGCTTGCAGTACCCTGGCATATTGCCGCAGATCGGACTGCTAACTTCCCTAAAATGGCCCGTCGGCTATGGGGAGGGGATGTTAGCTGGCGAACAGCCATGACCTATGATGCATCACAAGCTTTAATTCAAGCCTTGAAGACAGCTCAAGATCGCTCAGGCATTCAAGCCGCTTTAATGAGTCCAGAGTTCACGGCTGAGGGCGCTTCAGGGACAGTACGTTTTCTTAGATCGGGAGATCGCAATCAACGAACTCAATTGGTGAAGATTGTACCGTCAAAACCAGGAAGTGAGTTTCCAGTTGTTTTTGCTCCCTTGCCTTAATTCCAACTGAACATCAAGCAGATGTCCCCCCTTGAACTTGAGCGACGTCAAACTGGGTTAGGTGTGCTGTGGTCGTCAGTAGGATTCAGCCATTTTCCGGATCGAGCAAAGGCTTTACTGGAAATACTTTCGGCAATTAGGCATGGGGCAAAGAATACCTTTGAAGGGGTTAAAAATGGAGCTGTCCGAACGGCTACAATTTGTTGAAGTGTTCCTTGTCAATGATCATTGACACTGAATTCGTTGATCAAGGTTGTAGGCTAATTGAGGAATCACGATCCATGACTCCCCATGGGATATAGTCTGAAAAAAAATACGAACAACATCTTTAACATGTATAAAAAACTCTCCTTTCTTTGTGCGGGCCTGCTTGTTGCCTCGACTTTGGTGAGCTGTGCGAGTTCTTCTAACCCGCCTGGGACGGATGTGAACGCTGAGGGGCGCTTGCAAAAAGTTCTCAATCAAAAAAAAGTGCGATGTGGCATTAGCGGTGAGTTGCCAGGCTTTAGCTTTGTGGATGAGCAAAGTAATTATTCAGGTCTAGACGTGGATATCTGCCGTGCGATCGCAGCAGCCCTATTTGATGATCCCAATGCGGTCGAGTATCGTCCCCTCAATGCCAAAGAACGGTTCACGGCGGTGCAAACGGGTGAGGTTGATGTGCTCAGCCGCAATACCACTTGGACTCTGGATCGAGATAGTTCGGTGCGCATGGCGTTTGCGCCGGTGGTGTTTTACGACGGTCAAGGCATGATGGTCAAAGCCGATAGTGGGATAAAAACCCTCAAGGACTTTCAAAATCGGGCGGTTTGCACACAAACAGGAACCACCAATGCCAAAAATTTGGCCGATCAAATGCGAAAACTCAAGGTGAACTATAAGCCTGTGGTTTACGAAGATATTAATGCTGCTTATGCCGCTTATGCGGAAGGACGTTGCGATGGGGTGACGTCGGATCGGTCTCAACTTGTCTCCCGCCGCACTGCACTCCCACAACCAGAAAGCCACGTCATTTTAGATGAGGTGATGTCTAAGGAACCCTTAGCTCCTGCCGTCGCAGATGGCGATTCCCAGTGGGCAGATGTGATTCGCTGGGTAGTCAACGCCACTATTGAGGCGGAAGAACTTGGAATCAAACAAGGGAATTTGGATTCGTTTGCCAATAGTGAAGACCCTGTGATCAAACGTTTTTTGGGCAAAGAGGATGAATTGGGTAAAAGTTTAGGCCTGAGTCCAGATTTTGCAGCCCGCGTGGTCAAGCATGTTGGCAATTATGGTGAAATTTACGACCGTAATTTAGGCCCTAAGACTAAGCTCAATTTACCAAGGGGCCAAAATCAACTTTGGAGTCAAGGCGGGTTAATGTATTCTCCACCGTTTCGCTAGAAATTGGGGAATAGAAAAGCAGCAATACATGACCTTCACTGGGAGAAAGCAACAGCATTCACTCAATGCTGTTGCTGCTTATTGTCTGACTAACGGTAAGTGAATTCCCATCTCGAATTAGTATTATCTGGTAGGATAAAAACCTGTATCGAGACTTTAAAAGGCAACCACAGGCATTTCAGTGGGATGTTAAGGAGAGTTAGCTCCTCTTCTAAAGGCTTGCGCTTCTAAGAGCAGTGTTTTGGAGTCATTGAGCTGTCCTACCAGGCAGAGCTTGACGTAGGACTTATCTTGCACAAAAACTTTTAGTCCTTCGCTATTTGCAGGGCGATCTCCGCTACCTGTACAGCTAGGATTGATATCTGCGACAGCATCCACCAATGCATAGGCGTCTTCGGCTGGTGAAACCTGCTGGCGATAAACAGTTCTTGGTCCTCTCCAAATGTCACTCTCACTTTTCGGAGCCGTATAATAGGCGAATTCAACTTCCTTTTTTGTAGCCCCTTCACCTTCAACTTTTGTTAGTTTAAACACTCCCAAATAACCGGACCTCGAAGGGATATCATCGACGGATACCGACGTAGCTGTTTTAATATCATCAGTCATAAAGTCCAGGGCTCTGTTCAATTCTGACTGTCGTTCTGCTTCCACCGTATTTTGTTCGTTGGCCTTTAATACTCGAACCAAACCAAAACCCGCTAGAGTAATCACCAAGCTTAGAATCAGAGATGCCACTAATAATTCTGGCAGCGCAAAGCCTGCGAAACGCCCTCGATGAGAGTAGGTATTGCCCGATAAAAGCAAGGCCAGTCTAATGGACAGCGTTAAGGTCTGATACATTCTCCTGCTCCCAAATCATAGTTGCCAGTGCGCATTAGACCAATTCCTGTAGAAATTGCGAGACATTTGGGCTTCACACCACTATTAGGGATGGACACCCATAACGTAGTCCCCGGAGGGGTATTCAGTCCCTTAAAATCGAAGGATATATTGCGGGGAGTGGTGGAATAACTATAGTAAATAGTTACATCTTCAATGGTGCGATTTCCCGTCACTAGACAATTTCCCGTCAGCGTTTGGTCTATGCCCTTCGGAATCGTGACCGTACAATCTCGACTGCGTTTAATCGCTTCTCTTTGGGTTTCTTTAATTGCACCTTCAATTTTGGCTAAGGCATCGTCCACTTTTTTCTGATTAAGCCAACTCAAGAAACTCGGACCTGATAAAGCTGCAAATATACTAATAATCACGACCAAGACTACACTCTCGGTCAGTGTGAAACCTGCAGCAGTTGGGTTGCGTCTTAGGGAAGGTAGAAAAAAATGGCGTTCTGAGATTAGCAATTTGAGTAATGTCTGAGGGGCAGCCTATAAAATTGAATGATGTTTTTATCGAGACCGATTCATATTTCTAAGATTTCCGATTTTATATGGTTATATTTTGTCGTGTAACTTGCGCAATCGACAACTAAGTTCATGTCACTTAAAATTTATTCCGACACAACAAAAATTTACTAACCTGCCAATCAAAGTATGGCTCAGCCTTAAGCGCTCTGATATTTTGCTGAGAATGAACAAAATTTACTTTTCAAGTCAACATTACTCATACAGAAGCAATATCACCTGTACAGAAGACGAAAATCTGATCGTCCCCCCTATGACTCAAAACTTGACACACCTTGCCCCTATCCCATTGTTATCGTGGCCATCTCTCCCTTGGCGATTATCTGTTAGCGGCTGCGCGCTATCTTTGGTGGCTGTTAGCCTTATCCCCATTAACGCAAGCGCTACAGTCAATTTGCCGACAGCCAATGCTAAAGTGCTAGCTCAAGCGGTTAATACCCAGCCCCTCAATCCCCGCATCAAAGTCGGTATCAACCAACGCTTTGGTCGTCAATCTACAGATAAACTGACGATTCAAGCCCTTCCTGGAGATCAATTGACGCTTCAATTTACAACGGGCAAAGCGCTAGAAACTTTAACCACCGATAAAGTCGAGTTTGCCATTACGCCAACCCCCCTCAAGAAACCTCGATGGCAAGAGCGGGTGGTGCTAAGTGTCCATCGTAGTTTTGAGACGGCTGAGACCAAAGCCAATGAATTTAAGGCTTTGGGCATTCCGGTGGAAATTGCCCAGCCGAAACAGTGGCAAGTTTGGGCCAAACGAGATCAATATCCCACTGCAGCGGACCGGATTCTGTTGATTGATACTCTCAAACAACAGGGATACAAAAACGTATTCTTGCATCGACGACGATTACACAAAAAGCCTCAGCTGAGTTTTGTGACGAATGGCTACCAATACAAACGCAGCATCGTCAGCATCACGAGCAAAAAGCAGCAGTTTCAGATTGGGGAAGAGTTGCATTATGGCAGTCTAAGGTTTCAGCCCAATACCTATGGCACTTACACATTGGTCAACAAGGTGCCAACAGAGACCTATTTGCGAGGCGTTGTCCCCTATGAAATTGGTTTTAATGCCCCCACAACAGCCATTGAAGCCCAAACGATTATTGCCCGGACTTATGCTTTACGTAATCTCCGACGCTTTAAGATAGACGGCTACGAGTTATGTGCAGATACCCAGTGCCAAGTTTATAAAGGAATCGCCAAAACCGATCCCATCGTGGACCGAGCCATTAAAGCCACAACAGGACAGGTGCTCACCCACAACAATGAGTTGGTGGATGCACTCTATTCTTCCACTACGGGGGGAGTAACTGCTGCGTTTCAAGAAGTTTGGGAAGGAACGCCTCGACCTTATCTGACCGCTAAGATTGATGCCCTGCCTCAGGGGATTTGGGATTTAAACACCCGGAGTCTGGCGGATGAGTCAAACTTAAAAGCCTTTATCAACCTCAAGCAGGGCTTTAATGAAGCTTCTTGGCGAACGTTTCGGTGGGAAACCGAAACGCCAATGGCCAAACTGAATGAGTTCTTGCGCCAGTTTTTACGCCAGACGAAACATCCGTTGGCTAATTTCAAAACGATTCAAAAGCTAGAGATTGTGGAAAGATCCCATGGAGGTAGAGTCCAGAAACTGCAGGTCACCACAGACTTGGGTAGCCTGGTATTAGCCAAGGATGATATTTTACGGGGGTTTGAAGCTCCCAATAGTCTGCTTTTTTACGTGGAGCCGCAGTATCAAACCGTTCAACCCAAGCCTTCTTCTCCAGCTGAGCCTGCACAATCTAGTCCAACGGCATCAGTGCAACCAGCTCAATCTAGTTCAACAGCAGCTACAGATACCAAACCTCGGAGAGTTCTTAAGGGATATGCCTTTATTGGGGGAGGGTTTGGACATGGTGTTGGCCTCAGCCAGACGGGATCCTATCATCTCAGTAATCAAGGTTGGTCAGCGACTCAAATCCTCAATTTTTACTATCCGGGGACCCAGGTTGAACCATTGAATGACAGCATTGTCTTTTGGCAGCAACCTACTATCCTTACGGTGCCTAGCGAAGTCATTCCGGATGAGCTTAAGCCCAAAATCCAGCCCCAAAGCAATCGCAGCAACCGCTTGTTCAGCCATAAGATGCCGTTTCTGAAATCGTTTCAATGGATATTTGACTGGTTACCGTTCTTGTAGGGGGACTGCAAAGCTAGATAATAGGTGCCGAGGCTTAGGAGATTCGGGACACGGGCTGAGCCGCGGTTTCTGATTCTACAGAGACCACCGCGATATCGGAGACGGTGGCAGAATCAGGGGATGCCATGCGCGATCGCAAACTAATCAACGCTGTTTTAATCACCACCGCCGTTGGTACGGCAATCACAACCCCAATCAATCCGCCCGCCTTAGCCCCAATCAGAATCGAAATAAACACCCAAGCCGGGTTGAGCCCTGTCATGGTACCTAGAATCCTGGGGGCGACCAAGTTATCTAAAATTTGCTGGACAATTACGGCTGCTGCTAATAATTTGAGACCTAGCCAAATATTTTGCAGCGTCACCAAGCCCGTCACCAGAATAATGCCAACGGTTCCCCCAAACGGGATAAGGGCCATTGTGCCAATCGTGAGGCCGAACAGCAGACCAAAGGGTACTTTCAAGATTAAAAACGTAGGGACCAGCACCGAAGTCATACAGATGCCAAACAGCAGCTGGCCAATAAAGTAATTCTGGAAACTAGATCGAAGGGTCTCAGAAACGGGCTGTTGGCTATCTTCCGGCAGCCAGTCAATCAGGCTATCCCAGAGTTCGTCGCCATGTTGCAGTAAATAAAAGGTCAGAATTACGGTTACAAGGACATCAATCAGGATATCCAGAACGCTGCTAACCGTTCCCAATGCAATATTAAGCAGGCTTTTGGTTAAAGCTTGGAGTTGACCCTGGAGCCGATCAAAGGCTTGAACCGCCAACACATCCAAATTCAGGGATACCCCTCGCTCTTCCACCTGTTGACTGAGCAAGATCAGTTGCTGGCGGCCTGATTCTAACCAGTCCGGTAGGCGATTGGCTAACTGTTGGGCTTGATTAAATGCGATCGGAATCAGCACAATACCGATACCAAACAGGATAGAAATCGCCAACAGCGCCACAATAATTGAAGCAGGCTCACGCCGTAACCCTCGCTGGACGCACCAACTCACCGGATAATTGAGGAGAAACGCTAATAACGATGCCACCACAACAATCCCGATTAAGACGCCAAAATAATTGGAAATTGAAGCTAAGGTCCAGAAATTGAGGGCTAAAATCGGTGCGGCTAGGCCGATCATTAATAGGCGGGAGGGAACAGATAACTTATGCCACCAATGAAAGTAATTGGATTTATCCATGCCTAGATCTCCTGCACAGAGGAACACTTACATCGAGGGAAAATAATCTCAGCCAACCTTCCAGGTGATTGTCAACCACAAGGTCTCTGTCGTCAAGCTGTTGTCGCATGGTTAGCTTGGCACTGAAGAAGACAGCGGGATTTCAACGCGATCTCCTGGGGATGGATTGAGCACTTGGGTGTCACAGCCATTTTCTTGCAAGCGCTGACGAAATCCATCAATCGTTCCTTCCATACTCAACAATTTATCGAGTATGCCGCTATATTCAACCTCACCCCCCGAGGCAGTGGGCAGAATAAATTGGGGCTGTAGCTTCTTCACCACCTCTAAAGCAAAGTCTCCCCCTTGAATAAAGGGTCCTAGCAGAGGGAGTACTAAGTCTTGAATGGGGGCGATAATCACATCCGCCGCTTCTAGCTGATCGATGGCTGCAGCATGGAAACCGTGGGGTTCGTAGTAGAGGCGGCTCTGGGAGACTTGATCAGTTAGGACCAAGGCATTCTCAACCAGGAAGGGGCCAATCGGTGAACCGGGTAAAGCCTGAACCTGGAGTCGCTCTGCCCAAGTAAAGGTTTCGCCATGGGCCAGGGTAGTGACATCGGTATAGCCCAATTCTTCCACCACTTTAGTGGCATTCTCGGAGGCCACGACCGGAATCGAGTGGTCCAACTGCTTTAAGGTGGGGACATGGGCGTGATCGGGCAGTCCTTGAGAAAGCAAAATCAGATCAATTGATTCAGGAATATCAATCGTCATGGCCCGCTCGCCTTTGAAAAACCAAGGTTGATTTCCAAACACCAACGGTCCAATCAACCAAGGGTCTAACAGGATCCGCTTTTCGGCCATTTCGATTAGCCAACTGTTGGAATCCATCCAGGTTAAAAACATTATTACTTTAGGGAACTTAGTACATCTTCTATGGTACGAAATTCCAGCTATCCCTTCACCTCTCGCTAAAAAACAACTGTAACGGGAGTGAATCCTCAGAGACGTTCTGCCTTGCAGTCGGTGAAGAGGAACAAATCTGATGATATCGGTCGGTGCAGAACTCCTAATTCTATGAGCATGACGTGTCGCATTCTCCTCTGTTGGCCCCACCGATTGAGTTAAATAGATTAGAGTAATGTAAAGAGAGGTTAAGCTGATTAGCCTTATCTCTTTAGTGTGTTGATGCCTAAGGCAATTACAAGTAACCCATGCGCGTAATCTTAATGACTGGCAAAGGTGGGGTGGGTAAGACCTCCGTTGCTGCTGCTACTGGAATCCGCTGTGCCGAGCTGGGTTACAAGACCCTCGTCCTCAGTACGGACCCTGCCCATTCCCTGGCTGATAGCTTTGATATGGAACTGGGCCATGAGGCCCTAGAGGTTAAGCCCAACTTGTGGGGTGCTGAATTAGATGCCCTGCTGGAATTAGAAGGGAATTGGGGGGCTGTAAAGCGCTACATTACCCAAGTCCTGCAAGCTAGGGGGCTAGAAGGGGTACAGGCGGAAGAACTCGCCATTCTTCCTGGCATGGATGAGATTTTTAGTTTGGTGCGGATGAAGCGTCATTACGACGAAGGTACCTATGATGTGCTCGTGATTGACTCTGCACCGACGGGAACGGCACTCCGTCTCCTGAGCTTGCCGGAAGTGGGGGGGTGGTATATGCGTCGCTTCTATAAACCCTTCCAGCGCATGTCTGTCACTCTCAGACCGCTGGTGGAGCCTTTCTTTAAGCCGATTGTTGGTTTTTCACTTCCCGATGAAGAAGTGATGGATGCTCCCTATGAGTTCTATGAGCAGATTGAAGCCCTAGAGAAGGTATTAACTGACAACACTCAAACCTCCGTTCGTTTGGTTACCAACCCAGAGAAAATGGTGATCAAAGAATCCTTAAGAGCCCATGCCTATTTGAGCTTATATAACGTCTCCACGGATATGGTGGTGGCCAACCGGATTATTCCTGACCATGTTTCCGATCCTTTCTTTATGCATTGGAAGCAAAATCAAAATCAATATCGCCAAGAAATTCATGATAATTTTCAGCCTTTACCCGTCAAAGAAGTCCCGCTTTTTCAAGAAGAAATGTGCGGATTAGCCGCGTTGGAGCGTTTGAAAGAAACCTTATATGACCAAGAAGATCCGACACAGGTCTATCACAAGGAAACCACCTTACGAGTCATTCAAGAGCAAGGACAATATAGTTTAGAGGTCTATCTGCCTGGAATTCCCAAAAATCAGGTAGAGCTGAGTAAAACGGCGGATGAATTGAATATCAGAATTGGTAATCACCGCCGTAATCTGGTTCTGCCTCAGGCCCTTGCTGCCATGCAGCCTGCGGGAGCC
>NZ_JANQOP010000004.1 GCF_028285745.1 Acaryochloris sp. IP29b_bin.137
GATAGGGTAGTCGTTTCGGCCACCCTATTTTCTTTGAAATCACACTGCCCTATCTACTGCTGACTCTAGATTTGAAGTACCTTGTCATCCCCAAAGGAATTGGAGTTAAGGGCCAATACGGAAGCAGATTGGGTCTTTGTTCCATTGCGCTCAGGGACCTATCCACTGCGATGCATAGTACCTGGCCATACCGAAGCGGGTATGGTTGGCACTATTCAAGTGATGGGTTAGTCACTTCGATTTGTTTACGTTATTCACACCGTGAGAACGTATCCTTTAGCTTGAAGAACCTGGTCTTGTTGTAGCTCGTTAGCTCGCAGGAGGGGCATCTGCGGATGGTACAGATGGCGGTGTTGGAGTCGGTGGAGCCGCAGCTGGAGGCTGTGGGGCTGCTGCAGGCATAGGGGCTGGCGGCGGAATTGTGGGCTCAGGGGGGAAATCAGAGTTCGAGGGCGGTTCTGTGATGGAGGCAGCTGGCTGTGCTGGGCTAGGGGATGGAACAGCAGCAGGCGGAGCAGCTGGAGCCTGTGGATCAGGCTGAATGGGTGGCTGAGGCGGAGTCGGTGGTGCAGGCTGCACAGGCGCTACTGGAGGTAAACTTGGCTCTGGTGCTGCGGGTGTAGAGGGCGTCGATGGTTGAGCAGGTGCAGGCTCTTTGGGGAGGGTAGTTGTTCCGGGGGCTGTCGGCTTGAGCGTCGGTGTTGGGGTGACTGGCGGTAGATTAGGTTCAGCTTGAGGCGTCGGTGGAGCAGGTTCCTTCATCGCGCAAACCTTTTGGGAATATTTGATGTCAGATTTCAAAACAAGAGTAGTATTGGCATCTTCAGATTTGATCTTATATTTTCTGACGGCTTCTTTGACAGCTTGATCAAGGATAGCGGATCCGGTAGATACATTAAGAACAGACGCTAATGGAGCTGCTTTTGAACTCACCCAAACCCGATACTCTGCTTGTCCTTCTATACGTTCTTGACAAGCAGCTTGTGGATACTTCACTGCCAGATAACGTGTGATGGTCTTCTTAGGGGGACCAAAATCAGATAATTTGCTAGGATCATTTGCCCCTCCTGTATTAGCTAAATTTGTAGAAGGAACTTTACCAGCAACAGGGCTAGATGGAGCTTCTGGCGATTTCAAAGGACCAGCTGATTTAGCGTCTGGATTAGCGTCTGGATCTGGATTGAGATAAGGCAATTCTGCTCCGTTCAGCCACGCTTGGAAGTCTTCATCGCTTAGGAATGGGCCAGCAGGATTGCTGGGGGGTGGCGTTTGCTGAGGCGAGGTAGGTGGTTGTTCCGGTGGTAAATTAGCCAGAGAATTTGGATTAACAGGGGGGAAGCTAGCTTCAGGCGGGGGAGGAGGCAACTCAACCACTGAAGAGGCTGAAAAGGCAAAGGGGTCAAAGGCTGGATTGGGGGCATTGGTAATAGGTAGTTCAGCCAAACTATCCGGCGTGGTGATATTAAGTGGTAGACCTGCAACACCAGGCGCAGGTGGGGGAGTATTGGGATCAATAATCGGTTGATTCAATCGATTCGGTTGGTTTGGGGGGGGTTGGAGAAGGCTGACGACCCGCAACTGTTTTTTGGCGGCTTGCTGTTGGCTGCTTGCAGGGACCAGCGCTAAGCCAGCAAAGAGAACACCATGGGCGGCAACGGAAGCCATCATGGCGAGATTAGCAGGTCGCTGCCAAGATTTGGAAAACATCTGATGGGAAGAGCCGTTCATATACTTGGAAATAAATTAGGGTTGAGGTCAGCAATGGGTGGCCCAAGAGCTTCGCTAGAGTGATATTAACTGTTTGGACAAATTAAAAGGCCAGTCGTTTCACTTTTTGATCGATAGAAATAATCGATTATTTCCTTATAATAGCAACCCAATCTGAAGGATTCGGAAAATAATTTGATCAAATAATAACTGACGTTCTCTTGTCAACGCTCCCAAAGGTGACTAGAGTAAGGGAGGACCATTCAGGCGTTATCGTAACGCGCAACAAAGGAGTTATCACTGTGGTAGAACCTCTCTTAGCCGGTATTGTACTTGGCCTTGTTCCAGTTACCCTCGCTGGATTATTTGTCGCTGCATGGCAACAATACAAGCGTGGAGAAGAGGCCACCTAAATCTTTTAATTGCAAAGGAGTTGCCTTTATTGGTTTTCTCCTGAAATACTTAGTCTTAAAGTCAGAGTGGTACATTTCCTTATCCCTCTGGCTTTTTTTACGATTGCCGAAGGAAGGTTAAGGCGGTGTTGCCATAGCTGCGCGTATGGACAATCTGTAGGGTGGAAGGTGGCGCTAATATTTGATTGGGACGATGTTCCACTGCCGCTTCTCCCAGTAGCGGTTTAAGGAGCTGGTGGGTTGCGATCGCAGTCAGCACCCCCTCATATAAGCCGCCATCATAGGGCGGATCAAAATAAATCAAATCAAAGGTCTGACCCTTCAGTTTAGCCGACCGCTTGATCACATCCCCCCGCAGCACCTGAAAGGTTTGGGTGGGTTGAGCGACAGCCTGCCAATTCTGACGAATGATACGGCAAGCCTCTCCAGCCTGTTCAATGCCATAAACAACGGCCGCCCCTCGACAGAGGGCTTCGGCCCCCATTGAGCCACTGCCTGCACAGAGGTCTAGCCAGTGACAGCCTTGCAGATGGTACTGCCAGCGATTAAATAGGGCTTCTCGTACCCGGGCGGTGGTGGGGCGGGTTTGCAGACCCGGTAAGGTTTTGATCGGACGGTTACCGTAAATTCTGACCATCAGTCTGGCGGTTCAACATAGCCTTGGATATTTTCGGGGTCGTATCGTTGCAGAATATCGGTGGCTTTGCGGGTCAGGGGTTCGGTCCCTTTCACCACCACAATATACTTCCCGGCATTCAGCCGATTGCGATACACCAGGGCATCCCCGCTGCCTGCCGTCAAACCGGCCAGCCCTCCAGAGAACAGTCCGCCAAAAGCCCCAAAGGACGCGCCCAAGAGTCCGCCAAGGACAACATTAAGGACCGTACTGCCCATCCCTGGGAATAAGCGCACGCCCGTATATAACTCAAAGGTGGCCCCACAGATGAATCCAATCGGAATCGAAAAGTTCATTAATCGGCGGGCCTGTTTTCGGGCGGGATTCTTGGGGTCAATAAAGCCAAATTCATCGGCACTTTTGTAGCCCCGACCCAATAAAGAAAGCTGGGCCAGGGGGATGCCCGCTTTTTCTAAATCCGTATAGGCGGCTTCTGCTTGAATCCGATCCGCTAGGACCGCAATAAGGTAATTCATGGGAGGCTAAGCAACTGGCGTTGCCAGGGTGGCCTGCACTTGCTCGACAAAATTAGCCAAGATTTGGAGCCCGAAGGTGGAGGATTTCTCGGGATGAAACTGAACGGCCATCAAATTATCCCGGGCAATGGCTGCGGTAATAGTTTGCGTGCCGTGGGTAACGGTGGCGGCTTTAACGGTGGGATCAACGGGGTCAACGTAATAAGAATGGACGAAATAGACCCAAGGTTGAGCAGGAGAATGACGCCATAGGGGCAGATCGGGCTGTTGATACTCCAGTTGGTTCCAGCCCATATGGGGAATGGTAATGCCCGGTTCGGATTGAAACCGCTTGACGGTGCCGGGAATAATGCCTAAGCCTGCTTCAGTGCCTTCTTCGCTCCCTTCAAACAAAATTTGTAGCCCCAAGCAGATACCGAGAAAGGGCTTGCCGCTGGCGAGAATATCTTGGATGACGGGGATAAGATGACGCGATCGCAAATGCTGCATCGCTGGATCAAAGGCTCCCACCCCAGGCAAGACAACAGCATCAGCAGATACTAAATCCTCTGGTCGATCGCTGACAACCGTCTGTGCCCCGGCTTCTTGCAGTCCTTTACAGGCCGAATGCAGATTGCCCATATCGTAGTCAATCACGGCGATGATAGGCATTCATCCCTTCCTTTCCCAGCTAGGCCACATCCCTACCCTATTACCTTATCGCTTTTCTGTTTCGGCGATGGAACCTCAGGTATTATTGGGGGAACTGATGATTACGAACGTCATCACAGAATTGCTGCACAGCCCCAGTAATTGAGTCTTGTAAATTGCTGTAGACTTTGGCAAACGGTGGTTGCCATTCGGATAATCCCAACAGATCGGCAGTAACCAGCACTTGACCATCACAGCCTGCCCCAGCTCCAATGCCAATGGTGGGAATCTTCAAGGTTTGGCTAATCTTCGAGGCCAAAGGGTGAGGGATATGTTCCAAAACGATGGCAAAAGCGCCTGCTGTTTCCAAGGCAATCGCTTCTTGTAATATCCGGTCTGCCTCTGGATCGGATGTGCCTTGCCGCCGATACCCACTAAACTGATGCACAGACTGGGGAGTTAAGCCCACATGCCCCATGACGGGAATACCGCGTTCGACCAAATAGTGGACGGTGTTGACCATGTCTGGGTAGCCCCCTTCCACTTTGACGGCGGCTATCCCTGCCTGTTGGAGTAAAGTCCCCGCACTTCTCAGGGCCTGTTGAGGACTTTCTTGGTAGCTCAGAAACGGTAAATCACACACCACCAGGGCATGGTTGACCCCTCGGGTTACCGCTTGGGCATGATAGAGCATTTCTTCTAAGCTCAGAGATAGAGTTGTGGGATACCCCAGTGCCACCATGGCCAACGAGTCTCCGACCAACAGCACGTCAATTCCGGCTTGGTCTAATAGACTAGCAAAAGCATAGTCCCATGCCGTCAATACTGAGATAGGACGCCCCTTTTCCTTCCACTTCCGCAGCTGATGAATGGTCACAGCCATAGGGTGATGGCTCCTTTACATCTTCTTTTTCAGAATAAAGGGTCTGGGAGAGATTGAGCGCAAGTCAGGATAGTGCTCCTACCCGCCATGCCACCTCAATCAATCTCAAGATTGATTATTTGCTGCTCTCAATACCAAACAGTCCACTGTCCATTGACTAAGATAGAACTATCTGAGGGAAAACTGACTAATGGGTCAATGTAGACGGGTCAACCATTCACTCAATGTTTAACGCCATTCCCGTTTAGCTGGCTTACTCCATTACAAAGAGAGCTAAAACGATGTTTAAATCATTTTTTGTTTGTTCGACGGTATTGACGGTGTTGCTAAGTCTAGGAGGAGAATATGCCGGGGCTCAGCAACGGAGGCAAAATCGGCCATCGACGTCCTCCAATCCCAGCGATGCTGAAGTTTTAGGAGTCCAAGAAGTGGGCATCCGAGCATGGCAACCTCAACCCAAGCAATTACCGGACCCTCAGGAAATTAGTGTGGGTTTACCCCCACAAGTGAAGCTCACACCGGGGCCAGATAAGCCAGGGGAGGTCCCTGAGAACGAGGACCATCGGGGGATACAAGTGAAAGTCTTAAATCCTTAATCGATCAGTGTCATCACTTAAGGTGGACTTCTAGAGATATCCCCATGCCTTTATCGGGGCGTATCCAACTGTTAGGTGGCCAAAAGGACTTTAGAGGCAACTCCCCAACTTCGAGATACGCCTTCACGAACGTTTATCCGGTACATTGCGTCAGCCCTTTAGCCAATTAGCTAAAGGGCTGACGCTCAAGCTCAAAAGTACTTACAAAACAAGGACTTAAGGCGCTAAGGCATTCCCGCGCATCAAGCTACCAAGGGTTTTTGCTGTAATCTTGATTTGCTTGAGCGGATTCATGGGAACCACGGTCTTATACAAATAACTATCGAACGTCATTTGTTGGACATCTTCATCGGCACACATTTCCACAAACGCTTCCCGAGTAGCGTCGGAACGATAGAAGACCCGCTGCAAAATATCGAGGACCTTATAGGTCATGCCATAGGCTTTATCCCAACGCTTCAGATAAATTTTGAGTTCATCTTCCGTGGGAATGCGCTGACCATTATTGGAGAATTCAACGATGGCTTCAGCACACATCCGGGCAGACTTAGCGGCAAAGTAGATGCCTTCGCCAGAAGACTTCGTCACAGTACCAGCAGCATCACCAACTAGGGCAACCCGACCCACGACTCGGCGAGGACGCGGATGCTCAGGAATGGGGTGAGCTTCCACTTTGATAATTTCACCACCAACGAGACGATGGGCGGCACGGGCACGAATACCGGCCTGTAGCTTCTTGATGTCGGCCTGGTTGACCTTCATGGTGCCAGTACCGACGGCGACGTGATCATATTTAGGGAAGACCCAAGCGTAGAAGTCCGTGGAGACATCGTCACCGACGTACATCTCGGCGCGATCCTGGTAGTACGCCATGTACTCATCCGGAAGGCGAATGCGCTCCTGAAATGCGATCGCATAGTTGTAATCGCCTGCTTTAATTTCTTTGGCGATTCTGGAGTTAGCCCCATCTGCACCAATCACCAAATCGACCTGGAGCGTTTTCATCACGCCTTCTGAACGGCCACCGGTTAAGTCAGCATAATGAATGGTATAGGGCTGGTTGTCTCCTGTAGGGAACTCCAGCTTGTTGACGGTGCCGTTGATCAACTTTGCACCTAACTTGGCAGCGCGATCGCGCATAAAACCGTCTAAAACTTCTCGACGGCACATGCCGATATATTCGCCCTCATTTTTGATATTGATATCAACCTCAACGTTAGAAGGAGAGATCATTCTCATCTTTCTAACCTGTCGGTCAATAATCTCAAGGGGGAGATCAAATTCGTCCACCATGCACAGGGGAATTGCACCACCACAAGGTTTGGCGTTATCTAATTTACGCTCAAACAAATAAGTCTCAATACCAGCCTTTACCAGCGTTTCTGCTGCTGATGAACCG
>NZ_JANQOP010000037.1 GCF_028285745.1 Acaryochloris sp. IP29b_bin.137
CTTCAGACTGAAAGGGAAGGCAAATGGTTTTGTGTCCGGGACTGTTGAATTCCATGATGACCAAGAGTGAGGGCATCATGGACTCTATATCCTACAGAACATTGTTGGGAAAAGGGATTGAGTAGTTCACTCCACAAAATCCGAAAGAACGAGCTTCATCAGGGAGTGGTCTTCAGGTTGCAGAACGGCAGGTCTTGAGAAACAAGGGGCTTAATCCGTGGCCCACTCTTTAGCACGGCTGACAGCTTTCTGCCAAGTCTTAAAATTGGCTTGGGCAGAGGAGGCATTCGTTCCTGGTTCAAAGACCTGATCAATCTTGCGGCCCGCAACCAGGGCTGCATAGTCTTGCCAGACCCCAACGGCTAAGCCCGCCCCAAAGGCCGCACCTTGAGCTGTGGCATCCAGCACGGCAGGGCGTTCGACGGGAATCCCTAAGACATCAGCTTGATACTGCATCAAGAAATTGTTTTGACAGGCTCCCCCATCGACTTTGAGGTTTTGAATGGAGGTGCCACAATCTTGGTTCACGGCATCAACCACTTCCTTGGTTTGGTAGGCAATCGCTTCGAGAACCGCTCGGACCATATGCTCCCGCTGGGCTCCGCGGGTAATGCCTAAAAAGGCTCCTCGAGCGCTCATATCCCAGTGGGGCGCCCCCAGACCGCTTAGGGCAGGGACAAAATAAACGCCACCATTATCTTCGACGGCTTGGGCTAATCCTTCCGTTTCAGCCGCATGGGTAATCAGCTTCAGACCATCCCGCAACCACTGGATGCAGGCCCCTGAGGTGAACATACTGCCTTCGATAGCGTAGCCAGTTTGGGTTTGTCCCTGATTGGTTTGGGTCCAGGCCACGGTGGACAGTAGACGATTCTTGGAGCGAGCAATGTCACTGCCCGTATGGGCCACTAAAAAGGAGCCAGTGCCATAGGTGCATTTAAGGGAACCGGGGCGATCGCAACCGTGGGCAAACAAGGCAGCCTGCTGATCGCCAAAGATAGCGGCAATGGGAATTTCCTGTCCTAAGAACTTGGCGTCGGTTTTGCCAAACACACCTAAACTGGGTTGAATCGCTGGCATAAATGACTTGGGAATACCAAATAAATTGAGCAGATGGTCATCCCAGGTGCCTTGACTGAGATTGAGCAACAGGGTACGGCTAGCATTGCTGTGATCGGTGGCGTGAACTTTACCGCCCGTCAGATTCCATAGCGCCCAGGTGTCAATCGTACCGGCGATCACATTGTCTAAATTGAGGTTGGGGTTTTGCTTCTTAACCTCTGCCAGCAGCCATGCTAACTTACTCCCGGAAAAATAGGCATCGAGGACCAGGCCGGTGCGATCGTAAATCTCTTGGGTATAACCTTGTTCTGCTAGCTGGTTACAGTAGGCTGCGGTACGACGGTCCTGCCAAACGATGGCCTTGTGCAAGGGCTGTCCCGTTGTTTTATCCCAAAGCAGACAGGTTTCTCGCTGGACAGTTAGACCAATGGCTGCAATTTGGACGGGATTAATCTGGGCTTGAGCCACTACCGTTTCCATCGCCCAGCGCGTATCCCGCCAGATTTCTAGGGCATCATGCTCTACCCACCCCGGTTGAGGATAGTACTGAGGAAGCTCTTTATAGGCTTGATCGACAATCTGGCCGTTTGGGTCGAAGAGAATGGCACGATTGCCAGTGGTCCCCAAATCCAAGGCCATGATATAGGTGGCTGAAGTCATGATCTTCCTCGAAGGGTTTACACAATCTTCTCTAGGAGTACCCCTTGAGTGTCCCTCAGTTCAAAAGATCTTAAGCTTTCGACATCATTGCCAATCTCTAAGCCAGGAGAGGCCAAAGCAACTCGCCATTGGCTTAATTCCAACTGTAACCAGTCTCCTAAAGTCACCATGGCAGGCTCACCGCCCATATGGCTGACCATCACAATATCTTCAGGCTGCTCGATATCGGGGTTATGCTGGGTGCGATGACCGTAGAACAGAGTGTAGGGCTCTTCGGTGATCCGGTTAAAGCGATCGCGCTCCGTTAAATTCTCCCCTAACCAAGGATGTTCAAATCGGAACTGACGGGCCGCTAAATTAAAGGCCACCTGTTCTGGATCCAAGCCCTCTCTCCAATGCTTGACATTGGAAAAATCATAGCCATCTTCCATAAAGGCGCGGGCAAAATGTTTCAGCTTGGGCACATCCAAATCGTTGAGAAATTCTGGGCGATCCGAATGTTTGAGGGACTCCAAACTGATATTGGCACAGACGCCAGCTTCTCCGCCAAAACAGCGCCGACAGGATTCGGCCACAATTTCCAAGTCATAATCCGACTCCAGCATGGTAGCCTGCAAGGCTTTGGCAAACTGACGCAGCATCTCTAGGTCTGTAAATCCGAGGGCCTTAAGTTGCGGGAATACTTCTGGGGGCTGATATAGTTCGGGGGTGAGCTGCCATTCCAGAAAGCCGATCTCTTCAGATACGACTTTGACGCCATACAGTTCATCCGTATTCCGGAAAAAGCCCCAAGCGCCGCGGAAGTTGGCATTGAGAAATTCCATGGGTAACCCAGGACAAAATCCTAAAACCCATAGCTTGATAGCGGGATTGTCATAGGCGGTTTTGGTCACCTCAACGAGGGTGTCTCCCAAATGCCAATTAATCGGACCTTCTGGATCAATTTGATTGCCTCGACGAACTGTGTCATGGTTGGCACAGCCGGTAATCCAGTGGGAGCCTTGGAACATCACCTCACAGACGCGTCGCCATTTCTGGTCCCAGAAGTGTTTCAGGGCAGGGGTATTATGGGCAAAAATCAGCGGCCCCCACTGATAAGAGTGGGGTTCGAGTTCGACTAGTTCTAAATAACGAGAAGATTCTTCCCAACCCTCTTGGGGCCAAGGACGACCATCCTCAAAGATGGTGAACATCAGACGCTCGTTGCCTTCTATCTCTTGGACGATATTGCCCATGGCGCGTAAATAGCCATCGTCCTGTTCGACCAGATTGGTCAGCGGATTGAAAAACCGAAAATCTTGGCCCCCATCCACTCGGATACCATCGGCCCCGGTATTATTCTTGCGTCGCTGCATTTCCAAGAGAATGGCTCGCACCGCCGGCAACTGATGGTTTAAGTCTTGGCCGTACATATTCGGGCCTTTAAGGTACTGGCGGCTAATCAACTGCTCGCACTGGTTATCGGCATGACCGTAAACCAAGTCATAAATCACTTGAATTGGCCCTTGGGAAAAGTTGTGGAGGGTGGCGATAAAGTCGATGGTTTCGTCAGGGCGCAGGGTTTCTAAAACAGCGGGGTTGGTGGCGGCTGAACCGATCACGGGAACGTCATAGCCCCAATTTTGGGTGTTAGGTTTGCGCAGGGTAATTTGGATAGTCTGGGTATGCTCATCCGTGAGGCTGGTGGGTTCGGGGGGACGGGCAAAGAATTCATGGTGGTGATTGTCTTCGTCCAAGCGATATTCAATGGTGGGCTCTATAGGCAATAGCTCAATGGCGTCGTAACCCACATAGTTTTGTTCGGTGGGCGTTAGATCCGCTCCTTTGGCTAGTTTGTCTGAGATGCGCTGATAGATCCGCGTTAGCCCCGCCAAGGTGCCTTCAGGAGAAGCGGTATGGATATGGAGCTGTAAAATACAGACAGGCGCAGCCAGTCGAGGCGGCGGATTCTTGAGATCGGAGGCCAAAAAACCTTTACGTGATTTGGTTTGGGACCCAGTTTGTTTGAAATAGTCTAAATCAGGTCGCTGGTGCTGCAGACGATCGCTATCGTAGAGTTCGGCGGGGGCAAACACACCATAGGGGAGGGAATAGGCAAGTGGATCGCGGATGGTTTTGACTTGCTGTTGGTTATCGATATATCGCAACCAGTAGAAACTGCCCGCCTGCTCGCGGGTGCCGGGTCGCAGGCCCTTGATCACGCCCCAAATATATTCGCCCTGGAGGATAAGAGGGATGCGATCGCGCTGCCAGGTAATTTTTTGCTCAATTGCCTGAAAGTCGATGGGTTCTAGGGGCGTAAAGACCTCTAAATAGATACTGCGCTCGGACTGAATCACTTCAGCCGCGAGTCCAGGGGTCCAGAAGCCAATTTCGGTCAGGCCATCTGCTCGATAATGAGCGCCTAAACGGGTGGCGAGGAGTTGGCCCGTTTGAAAATAGGTGGCATCAGATTGGTCAATATTGGCAGCCCAGTCTAGTAGGACATGGGTTTCTGGGTCATCCAAAACGGGCTCGGGAAAAGCAGAATCAACCACAATTTTTTGCGACGTGAATGACATTTTTGCTGTTGTTTAGCCTAACAGAAAGCAGCCAGAATGGAGCAGGTCTAAAATTTGCAGTGTAGGGCATGTTGTTTGCAGAGTGGGGCATGTTGGCATAGGGTAATCATGGGGTCATCTTGAATTGCGAGAGATTTTGAGGCCAGTCGTTTTGGGTCAATCGCCTCGTCCGTTCCGACCGCATTGGATAAGATACAGCGATGCTCTGGGCGCTCGAAGGTTTACAGTCCCCCTGTATTCTGGATGACCGTGAAAAATAGGAGGCCCATTAATGAAATCTTCCCTGGTGATCCTTTACCACCGTGAGCCCTACGATGAGGTGATTGAAAACGGTAAAGTTCATTATCGGCCCAAAAAAAGTCCCAACGGCATTTTGCCGACCCTAAAAAGCTTTTTTGCCAGCGTCAATCAGGGCACCTGGATTGCGTGGAAGCAGGTCACGGCCAGACAACGCAGTAACTTTGAAACGCTGGTTACCGTTGAAGGTGAGGGCAATTACAACGTCTGCCGCATCCCCCTGAGTGCCGATCAGGTTAAGCACTTCTACCACATCACCTCCAAAGAAGCCTTTTGGCCGATTCTGCATTCCTTTCCCTACCATTTCACCTATGAGTCTTCGGATTGGGAAAACTTTCACACCATCAATCGCCTATTTGCTGAAGCGGCCTGTGAGCAAGCTGCAGATGACGCCTTAATTTGGATTCATGACTATAACCTGTGGATGGCACCTCACTACATCCGCCAGCTGAAGCCCAATGCCAAGATTGCCTTTTTCCACCATACGCCCTTCCCTTCGGTCGATATTTTCAATATCTTGCCCTGGCGAGAAGAAATTGTAGATAGTCTATTGTGCTGCGATATCGTCGGTTTCCATATTCCCCGCTACTCGGAGAATTTTGTCAATGTGGCCCGCAGTCTCCGGCCCGTTGAAGTGGTTGAGCAAGGTCCAATTCCAGAACACATCACCCCGGTAGGCACGGCCTTGGCTGAACCGAATATGACCACCTACCTTCGCTATAAAGGGCAGTTGGTCAATATCGATGCCTTCCCCGTTGGCACGAATCCCAAGCATATTTTAGGAACCCTGAGCCAGCCCTCTGCCCAAAAGCGGTTGGCAGAAATTAAGGAAGAACTAGGCGATCGCAAATTGATTATCGCGGCTGGTCGAGTGGACTATGTCAAGGGCAACCGCGAGAAGCTAGAAGCCTTTGGCCGTCTATTGAAGCGCCGACCCGATCTCCACGGCAAAATCAATTTCGTGATGACCTGTGTTACCCCAGCCACGGGGATGCGAGTGTACAAGAAAGCCCAAAGCGAAATTGAACAGCAGGTGGGTAAAATTAATGGCCGCTTTGCCAAGTTAGGCTGGACGCCGATCTTGCTCTATACTCAGCCCTTGTCTTTAGAAGAACTGCTGAGCTACTATCGGGTCGCCGATATTTGCTGGACAACGCCCCTGCGAGATGGCCTCAACTTGGTTGCCAAGGAATATATTATTGCCAAAGACAAGCAGCCTGGAGTCTTGGTCCTATCTGAATTTGTGGGAGCAGCGGTAGAACTGCCAGAAGCCATTCTTACCAACCCCTATTCGATTGATCGGATGGATGAGGCGATTGATAAGGCTTTAGCAATGCCTGCTGAAGAAAGCCAAGCCGCCATGACTAAAATGTTCGAAACGGTTACGAAGTACGACGTTGATTATTGGGCCAATCACCTTTTGCAAAAGTTCAAGGCCATTCAGTCGGCTCCTTCAAATCAAGCCTCTGTTTCGTAGGCTGGCCTGCGCTATTTTGCCCATGCGAGAGATTGCACCTATTAAAGACATTGAAATTAATAGGTGTAATGTTGTTCTGCGATCGCACATCAACTCTGTCCGAAGGTATGGCTGAACGAAGCAGCATCCACTGGAACCAAAGGTCTGACGGAGTTTTGCGCTAGGATCACAGCAATTAGATTTCTCAAGCAACAACTCTAAACGTCTGATGAGGAGGCATTGTGTTCTCAGGGTTAACGCAAACGGCCTCCCGGCAACGCGACATTATTGAAGTCGTCCTCCGCAATGGTTGGGACTTCATGCAGCAGCTCTTAACGGGGGGTAAAGCGAATCAGCCGGATTTGCCGCCGCCCGCCGTGCTGCGAAACATCCTGGTGGATTTGGGACCAGTCTATGTCAAATTAGGTCAGCTCCTGAGTACGCGACCGGATATTCTGCCCGCTCCTTATATCGAAGCGTTATCCACCCTCCAAAGCAAGGTCCCTCCCGTTACCTGGGCAGAAATCAAAGCCGTGATTCAGCAGCAAATTACCCAGGAACTCCGGTCTCAATTCAAAGAAATTGATCCCACCCCCGTGGCCTCAGGGTCCATTGCCCAAGTCCATCGCGCTATTTTGGCCAATGGACAGCAGGTGGCGATTAAGGTGCAGCGACCAGGTATTGATGTCATCGTCAATCAAGATATTGCTCTGATTAACACCCTCGCGGATCTGGCGTCCCGCACTGATATTGGTAAGGACTACGACCTGAAAGCCCTAGCCGCAGAGTTTGCCAATGCCCTCTTAGATGAACTGGATTTCACCGTTGAAGCCAGCCATACTGAACAGCTTCGCCAAAACCTCTCCACCAGCCGCTGGTTTGATCCACAACAGCTTGTTATTCCCAAAATCAATTTGGCTTTGACCACCCAGAAAGTGCTGGTCATGCAGTGGCTAGACGGAGAACCCTTATTATCGGCAAACCTACCTTTTTCCCAACAGGAGCCCAGGATCGATAGCGCTCGGCGGCAGGTGACGACGCTGTTATTTCGGGCCTTTTTGCAACAAATCTATGTGGATGGTTTCTTCCATGCCGACCCCCATCCCGGTAATTTATATTATTTGCGAGATGGTCGGGCAGCCATCTTAGACTGCGGTATGGTTGGACGCCTAGACCCCAATACCCAGCAGATTTTGACGGAAATGCTGCTAGCGATTGTGGATCTGGATGCCCAGCGCTGTAGCCGTTTGACATTGCAGCTAGCAAAAACTCGGCGGGCAGAGAACTTAGCCCAACTCGAAAGTGATTTTGAAGCCTTACTGCGCAAGTACTATAACCGCAATTTGGCAGAAATTAATCTGGGAGAAGTGCTGTACGAAGTGCTGCAAGTGGCCCGCACCAATAAGCTCAAGCTACCGGGAAATGTGGGGTTATACGTCAAAGCGCTAGCCAATCTAGAGGGAGCAGCTCGGACCTTTGACCCCAAGTTTAATGTGCTGGATGAAATTAAGCCATTGATGAGCGATCTGTTTCGACGGCAGTTCGTGGGAGAAGATCCGTTGCCGACGCTGCTAAGGACGGCCCTAGATGTCAAGAGTTTATCGTTGCGATCGCCCCGTCAGCTAGAGCAACTCCTGGACCAAGTGACGTCAGAATCTTTGCAGTGGAACTTAAATCTGTTGGGTCTGAATGGCTTACGGATTACCTTGGATAACGCTGCTAATCGCCTCTCCTTCAGTATTTTAGTGGGGTCGCTGATTATGGGAGCAGCGATGATTTCGGCAGAGAAACAGACAGCGTTGTACTGGTTGAGCAATACCCTATTTGCGGTGGCGAGCTTTTTGGGATTGTGGTTGGCGGTCAGTATTTTGCGATCGGGGAATTTACGCTGAGTTGAATGTTTAGGTGTAACTTCGGAAAGGCTTTACCATTCCACTACTCGACATCATCCCCTAGTTTGGTCAGGTCTTTGGTCTGGACGACTTTTCTTTGATTGAGATCCAGAATACTCGCCATTTTCGTGCCATTTTTGACATACACCACCAGCAAACGGTTGCCAGTTAAAGGCTGTAAGTTGAAAAGCTGACTGATATCCGTCAAGACTTCAACATACTGCTTACCAAACGCATCTGAAATCCCGATAGTCCGATGATCTCTGCTGTCTAAATACTTATCTCCATTGGTATCCTTCTTGAGTACCTGATAGACAAAGCGATCAGTTTTCTTGATCTTCTTTGCTTCTGGATTAGAGGCTGGTTCGTCGAGAGAATATTGTTTAGCTTCAACAATCGTGTATTGATTCGTGTCGAACAGGCTGTGAGACTCTAGTGAACCCGAATCAAGAAAGACAAGGTTAGCAATACCTCCCCCTTTTCGCGAATAGAATTCGGAAGAAGATATGCGAGATTTGCCTGCTGTTACTTGTGCGATATCAGCGACCAGATAAGGTGTACCAGGAATGGATTGAAAAGCTTGTAGGACTTTGTCAGGTTTTTGATCGGTTGCTTGAGCTTGATCGTCAGAGAATCTCCTAACAATGGGGACCCGATTACAGGCCCAGAGCATAGGAGTGCTCATCAACACTACGAATACCGATAACCAACCTTTAGATATGACAGATGGCTTGATCATGCCGCAAAAATCTCTTACCTGATACCCAGTCTTGTAGCCATACTCTCATCTAGCCCTGACTAACGCATTGACAGGCATCACACCCAATCTTCATTAGGTTGGCATATAAGAGGCCTCAGTGCTCAATCCTGCGTTGGCCCCCCCGACCCCCCAATTCTGGGGGGAGAGTGCTGAAAGATGCCGCCGTGGTCGTCAGCATCTACGGGCTGAACTTACGGGATTAAGTGTGAGTAACAACTTTGATCAAAGGTACGGATAGTGGGCTAACTCAGATCGATTTTCTACAACAGAGTAGAACAAGATCAAGTTATTCTCCCCCCAGAAGTGGGGGGCTGGGGGGGCTAGTGCAACACGTAAATAGCGAAATAGGCAGGGGCAATAGCCTCAAATAAGGATTCATACAAGAGGTCTAAGATAAAGCCCAATCCCGAAAATTGCCTGCAAGACAAGCATGAGCTAAAAATGGATGCCTGCTTGTTCCAACTCAACCAATGTTTTTGTAAGAATCGTCACTGTTCGTTGGCGTTGTTTCCATGACTTGAGGGAAGCGGGATAAATGGCTAACCAGTGATTGAACCCTTGGTAGGTTGTACTGTTTTTGCAAACTAAGTTTTTCGTCGCAGGTAAATGTTTTTGCTGCAATATCTCAAGGCAGTGCCTGACTTCGTGGGATGAAGCAAACTCTAACTCAAACCCATCAACCGTGACTAACAAGTAGGGAAATCCTTTCCCAAAGACACAGGGCGGGAAGGCGGGTTCATACTGATCTGCGTTCCTCCATTCTGTAGTTGGTGAGGTCTCAGATATAGCTTTGTGTACCCACCAACTTACAGGACTGAATCTTCGCTGTTGATGATGAATGATGTGCCATTTTTTCATGTTTGCCAGTCTTTCACATAGGAACGAATCTGGTGATTTGTTTTGCTTGGAAAGATGCTACCTCAGACACTGTTAAACCCTTTTGAACTATAGGATTACATGCTGTGGAACAGGCAGCATATTCTACCCATAAAAAGTTTCTGCTGATCGGATAACGGAATTGATTCGCGCAAGATCTGATTGTATTGGTTTGAAATAGGCAGCAGTAAACGCATTTAATCCTTCAGCCAATATCCCAAGATTGTCCCAACAGCACCGAAGGCCCATTTCTCTGTTGAATCATCATAGGAGCCATTGAGGATGACATATATGGATGAAGTTAAGACAACGAGTGAAAGTACAACAGAGATATAAAGTCGTATCGCTGGTTTTGATAAGCTTTGGGCTGCTGAAGTGTTAGCAATAGTTCCACTAGGTGAGTGGTCTTGAGTCTTCAGTCCTGAAAGGGAAGTCCTTTCAGAAGGCTGATCTTTATCGCCTAGGGGCTGGGAAGGTATCTTGTTTCTTAAGCGTTGAGAAATTTTCGAATTTTTATGTAATTGATACTCTCGAATTTTGCTTTTGCGTCTATGTGATAGGCGTTTCGGGAGAGCAACTCTAACGAATGTAAAACCGAAGATAGATCCAAGAAAAATGATTAATCCAAGATTCATAAGATTGCTTCGAATATGGTATGAGTCTCACTGCAGTGGTTATGAGTGCGAATATTCACTCTGGCCTCAATAACTGGGTGATAGAGTGTTATTCCAAGTTCATGGGTGACCAATCTCCCGTGCGCACAAACGCTGCCCAATAATACGGATGGGTATAGGTCTTACCCTCGGAATCCTTCATCTCACCCTTGAGCATTTGCTGTTGAACCGCCTGCAGTGCTTTGCCCCTCGGTTGACCTGACTTCAGTCGTTGATAATAGGCCACCATTAAATCCTTGGTGCTGACATCCCTGACTCTCCATAAGCTCATCAGCTGACTCCTGGAACCCGCTAGCGTAAATGCACGACGTAAGCCATAGACTCCTTCTCCACTGATGATTTCCCCTAATCCGGTTTGACAGGCTGACATCACCACCATCTGGGTTCCCCGTAAATTTAATCCACTCACCTCTAAGGCCGTGAGGATGCCGTCATCCGGCGCTTGCGGTAGATGATTCGCTCCCACAAAGGCTAACCCTGCTCTTAATAATGGATTCTCATACTGGTAGCGAGTATTTGTAGAGTCAGTACCGGGCGTTAGAGGCTGATCTGCTAGGAAAAAGCCATGGGTTGCCATATGCAAAATATGCGGGGTGACACTCTGTTTTAAGGCTGTCTCTGTGGCCTGTTCTGCTTTTAATAAGCGACTATATTTGAGTTCTTTATCAATGGATTCTCCTTCTGCTAAGGTGCCGGGTAAGGACTGAAAGGGAGTGTTGCTAAAGTCCCGAGAACGTTCTGAAGGTCCCTGGGCTTGAGCAATCACTGTGGCAGACACGGGCTATGGGGGCCTGTGTCGGTGGTTGCGTACTCCGATGGTTGTAGTCTGGATTGGCCATCACTAAGACTTCTTGAGTTTCAGGGATGGGGTCTGATAATCGCAATAAATCTCGACCGGAGGAGAAATAGGTCAGCTGATGGGTCTGGACTAGGTATTGGTTTTGACTATCCACCAGGGCTTCAAAGGGTATCAGATTAAGCGGGCCATCGGGGGCGATTAATAAATGCTCTGCAGACTGGAGATAGGGTTGAATAGGTTTGAGAAGTTGGCTGTAGAGTTTCTGAGCGGAGGTTTGCACCTCTGCAGGGCTGAGGCTGACGTCGGCTACATCTTTGCGGAACGATTCAATAATGGGATCTAGATCTGCTGCAGGGCCAAGGTCTTGAGCATGGATCTGTCCTTGGGGGGTGAGGACATAGACGATATAGCGGGCAGCACCCCATTGCTCCTTTCTGGGGGCTTTAGGGTCGAAAGGGGTGTAGACCATAAACTCCAAGAGCACTGATTGAGCAGGGAGCTGGGCTTGGACTTGAGGAATGGTGACGGGATTGAATTCTCGCCTGAGTTCAGCGCTGGCTCGGCTGAGGTCATTTTCGAGTTGATCAATTTGTTGAATCAGGTTTTGACGGTCTTGTACGTATTTGTCCTGGTCTGCAGGATTGTTGGTGCGTAGGCCCTGGTTGGTGAGGCCGGAGAGGGAGGCCTGAAGTTGGTTGAGCTGGTCTAGCTTAGTCTGAAGGGCGGGGGTGAGGTTTTGTCTCAGGCGACGGCGAGATTGGCCTTGGACATCGAGGAGGCGGCCTTTGCGCCTAAGGATAGTGGTCAGCGCTAGCTGCTGGGCTTGGAGGTCATCAGGGGCGAGTTGCTGATGAAGGGAGATGGACCAGTCCACTGAACCAGAAAACAAGGAGAGGTACCGGCGTTTTTGCTGTTCATTGCCAAAGTCAAGATTTTTGGCTAGATTATTTTCTTCTACCTCTAACCCTTGTTGAAGAGTCAACAAAGCTGGAGATATCGATTGGCGGGACCAATAGAGTATCGCCAGGTTGTTCAGGGACTGTGCTATGTGTGGATGGGACGGGGGAAGCAATTTACGCCTTATCGACAACGACTCTTTGTCAAGTAGTTCTGCATCCGAATAGCGGCCCTGAGATTCATAGAGGCTCGCCAGGTTGGTGAGGGACACTGCTATATGTGGATGGGACGGGGGAAGTGATTTGCGCAAAATCGACAACGACTCTTTGTAAAGTGGTTCTGACTCCGCATAACGGCCCCGAGCTCGATAGAATTCCGCCAGGTTGTTCAGGGACTGTGCTATGTCTGGATGGGACGGGGGAAGCGATTTACGCCTTATCGACAACGACTCTTTGTAAAGTGGTTCTGACTCCGAGTAGCGGCCCTGAGATTCATAGAGGCTCGCCAGGTTGTTCAGGGCCGTTGCTATGGAAGGATGGGACGGGGGAAGTGATTTACGCTTAACCGACAACGACTCTTTGTAAAGTGGTTCTGACTCCGAGTAGCGGCCCTGAACTCGATAGAGTGTCGCCAGGTTGTTCAGGGACACTGCTATGGAAGGATGGGACGGGGGAAGTGATTTGCGCTTAATCGACAACGACTCTTTGTAAAGTGGTTCTGACTCCGAGTAGCGGCCCTGAGATTCATAGAGGCCCGCCAGGTTATTCAGGGCCGTTGCTATGGCAGGATGGGACGGGGGAAGCGATTTACGCCTTATCGACAACGACTCTTTGTAAAGTGGTTCTGACTCCGAGTAGCGGCCCTGAGATTCATAGAGGCCCGCCAGGTTGTTCAGGGCCGTTGCTATGTCTGGATGGGACGGGGGAAGCGATTTACGCAAAATCGATAACGACTCTTTAAAAAGTGGTTCTGCCTCCGAGTAGCGGCCCTGAGATTCATAGAGGCCCGCCAGGTTGTTCAGGGACTGTGCTATGGCAGGATGGGACGGGGGAAGCGATTTACGCAAAATCGATAACGACTCTTTAAAGAGTGGTTCTGACTCCGCGTAGCGGCCCTGAACTCGATAGAGTAACGCCAGGTTGTTCAGGGCAGTGACGACTTGAGGAGCGTCGGGGCCTAATTGCTGTCGATACAGCTGTAACACCTTTTTAGCCAGGGGAATAGCTGTTGCATACTCTCCCTGCTGATACAGCTTGATCACACGCTCTGTTAGTACATCAGCTTCGGTAGCCTCGGCGGCTTCAACGGCTGACTGAGGAGCTTGAGCAAGGAGAACAGGGGTGGGACTAAGACCTAGACCCAGAAGTAAGAGACCTAACCGAATGGGATGACTGAACATTAAGACGCTCCTCTGCAGATAAAGACGTGCTCCTGACTGACCCTCGTTGCGACTGGTACGTCACCAGCTCAAATCCACGATCCAGTGATAAAGCCACCTGGCAGGAGGGTTGTCAGTAAAATGAGGGCTGTCCCATTCAGCGGTGGTTTCTGCTCTAAATGAGACAGCTCTACTAGTCTTACGTCAGTAAATATGGGAATTTATACGCAGATTATGCTCTAGCGGGAGAAATATAGAAGATTTTTCGAGAAACACGACACTAAAAAAGTATCTGCTAACTTGAAATTGGGATAAGTTTAAATCCCTATTCTTGCGTCAGCTAAAACCATCATTCTTCAGAAAGACCTTAAAAATAGGCCTAACCTGCATTGTGGTTGCTTAGTATTGATGATCTAACGATTCAGGAAATTGGCAATTTTTTCCAAAAACATCTGGATGAGATGCATGCCATTACGCCTCCTGACAGTACTCATGCTCTTAACTGGATGCGTTACGTTTGCCCAATATTACCTTCTGGTCAGCTTGGGCGGGTAATGCGTTGTGCGGATGTGGAACGCTCAAAGAATTAGATGTGACAACGGCGGAAATCAAATCCATGCGGACTGCAAAAGCATATCGTGGTAAAGGCATTGCTTCGCAGATGCTGGAACATATTATCCAAACAGCCAAAAGACGCAGCTACAAATGGCTGTATTTGGAAACAGAGGCTTTGCCAGAGTTCTTGCCTGCACGGGCTTTGCACATCAAGTATGGATTTGAATATTGTGGTCCCATTGATCAATATATTGCTCAATGGGCCAGGTACGAGCAATGTTGTCTACTTTGTACTTAAGCCATGCAATGCCAGACTCAATATCGACAAAATCCTCTACTTCCGACAGGACATTGGGCTGATCTGCAATTTTGCAAAGCCTTTGGAGGATTTTTACATAATCGCCCGTTTGAACAATACATTCTGGATCGAAATTCCAGGCACGAGAGCAGAAGGGGCGCCCCCAGGGTTCACGTTCGACCTCTGTCCCTAGAATAAACACCAACAAGTCAAAGGGTTTGGCTTCATAATCCTGTCGACTAAATGAATACAGGAGGTTCTCCACTGTGATGCTTTCGTTGAGGGTAATACCTGCGGATGCTAGTTTAGGCACTTAGGCACTATAGATTACAGAATCTTTCAACACAGCGTACAAAAATTTCCACCCCCATGGCTAATGCTGTCTCATCAAAATCAAACTGAGGATGATGATGGGGATAGGCCAATCCTCGCTCGGTATTGGCAGACCCTAAGAAGAAGTAACAGCCTGGTACGGCTTGCAAAAAGAAGGACATATCCTCGCCCCCCATGGTTTGGCAGTTAGGAACTACACCTGCTGGTGTTTCCATGACATCGGTGCTGACGGAGCGGATCAAGTCTGCGATCGCAGCATCATTAATCACAGGTGGATACAGTCGCCAATAATTGAGGTCATAAGTGGCCCCCCAGCTTTGACAAACCCCCGTTAGGATGTCTTGCATCCGTGGCTCAATTCGGTGGGCTAGGTCAGGATCAAAGTAGCGAACCGTGCCGCTCATAAAGCTAGAGTCGGCAATCACATTAGACGCGGTTCCAGCATGGAGTTGCCCCACCGTCACCACCGCTGAATCCAGCGGATTGACATGGCGAGCCACAATTGTTTGCAGGGCATTCACCACCTGAGCACTGATCACGACCGCATCCGTGGTTTGGTGGGGCATGGCTCCATGCCCCCCCTTGCCCTGAATTTTGCATTCAAATAAGTCCACAGCCGCCATCAGTGGACCCGATTTCACCCCAACCGTGCCTAGGGGGAGGTTATTCCATAAATGCAAACCAATGATGGCATCGACTTCAGGATTTTTAAGGACACCGGCCTCAATCATCGGTTTGGCTCCGCCAGGGGATTCTTCGGCAGGTTGGAAAATGAGCTTAACCGTCCCTGCAAAGTCTTGGCGATGTTGCGATAGGTAACGAGCCGTTCCCAGCGCAATGGCGGTATGCCCATCATGACCACAGGCATGCATTATCCCGTCATGGCGGGACCGATAGGACACAGGATTCTCTTCCTGAATAGGCAAAGCGTCCATATCTGCCCGAATGGCTAAGACGGGGCCTGGTTGTTCGCCAGCGATCGTAGCCACAATACCCGTTTCAGCAATACCAGTTTGATGCGCGATTCCCCATTCCGTTAAGCGTTGGGCCACAAATTTGGCCGTGAGATGCTCTTTAAATCCCAGTTCAGGATATTGATGAAGATGCCGTCGCCAAGACACCAGGTCCAATTGCTGGATATCAGGACGAATTAAGGTGGCAGGAGGGGACGCAACCATGGTGTTCAAACCAAAATGGCACAATGGAGTCAATTATCTTTTAGGATACTATTTCTCGATCTTTCACCAGCGCGATCCAGGCATCAAACCCTCTCTGCTCCAACGGGGCTGGTATATGGATGCAAAAAAATCACTCATCTGCGGTATCAGATGAGCGAGAGGAGAGTGCTAATACCCAATAAAAGATGCGAACCCTTTAGCAAGGTTCTGGAACCGCCTGTTTCATTGGGTTTGAATAGTTTCTGGATACATCAAAGCCAAAAGTCTTGGTCGTCTGAAACGGTTTCGAACCAGCCTGTTGGCTGTACGCCACCATTTGCTCCACGGGAGAATATGCCTCAGTTCTCAGAACTGAACCTAGAACTTTGCCTGCGATCGCAAATGAAATAAGGACAAGCATGGGACAATTCTCAACTCACTGGGGATGTCGGTTAACAACAAGGCAACAAATGTATCTTTATGTAAATCAAGATAACACTTATGTAAATAATACGCAATATAAATTGACAGATTATTTTTTTCTTGCTAAATAGTTTTGCCTACACAACACAAAGAACAGATCTTGACATCTACCTACCAGATGGTAGATACTCAAAATATGGAAAAAAACACTGCCACTCAAATCCTGGATGTTGCCCAAGAGATGGTGCGGAATCGAGGCTATAGCGCCTTTAGTTACGCCGATATCTCCAAGCAAGTCGGGATTCGCAAAGCCAGTATTCACTATCACTTTTCTACTAAAGATGAGTTGGTGAAAGAATTGGTGAAGCGATATCGGGAGGACATGATGCGGGCCTGCGATCGCATCTCTCAATCCAGCCTCGATCTAGATCAACAGGTGATTCAATTTGCCAATCTTTATCGCAATGGATTGGAGTCACAGCAGATTTGCCTCTGTGCCATGTTGGCTGCTGATTATGCCGTCTTACCTCAGTCCGTCCAGAATGAAATTCAAACCTTCTTTCAGGTTGCGGAAGATTGGTTGAGCAACCTACTCCAGCAAGGAAGTGATGCCCGACTTTGGACCTGTCACCCCTCCGCTGACCAAGAAGCCAAGGGTTTAATCGCAATGCTTCAGGGAGCGCAACTACTCGCCCGCTCCCAAACGAACAGTACCGATACTTTCGAGCAGATGGTTTATCCCCTTTTAAAGGCAAAGTTTTCCAAGCCATAATTTTTTTGTTCATTCAACTACCTTCTAGTAGGTAAGTATTGTATTCAGAATCTCAATAAAGGAGTTCAACATGTCTCAGTCTTTTTCAGGTCAAAAACTCATCGTTATTGGTGGTACTAGCGGCATGGGTAAAGCGGTCGCTCGATTAGTCTTAGAGCAAAGGGGTACAGCTATCTTGGTGGGACGTAGTCCAGAGAAATTACATGCCGCCGTCGCTGAGCTGCAACCCTACGGTGTCGTCATAGGAGAGCAAGCTGATATCACCCAGCCTACTGAGCGTCAGGCTCTACTCGGACGACTCCATCAGGCTCACGGAGATGCCACATTGCTGGTCAATGCCGCAGGCGTCTTCCTGCCCAAGTCGTTCCTAGAGTATGAGGAAGCCGACTACGACCTTTACCTTGATCTCAACAAGGCAACGTTCTTTATTACCCAGGCGATCGCCCAAAACATCATTGAGCGAAATCAGAAGGGTGCCATTGTTAATGTCGGTTCCATGTGGGCGAAGCAAGCTGTACAAGCGACGCCATCATCGGCCTACTCAATGGCCAAAGCCGGATTGCATTCCTTAACTCAGCATCTCGCGATGGAATTGGCTGATAAAAACATTCGAGTCAATGCAGTTTCTCCAGCAGTTGTAGAAACACCCATCTATGAAGGATTTATTCCCAAAGAAGAGGTACATGGTGCCTTGCAGGGGTTCAACAGCTTCCATCCCATTGGGCGGATTGGGACAGCAGAAGACGTAGCGGAAGCAATCGCCTTCCTCCTCTCTGATAAAGCCAGTTGGGTTACGGGCGCAATCTGGGATGTTGATGGCGGAGTCATGGCAGGTCGTAATCAATACAACTAGAGGGAAGTCGTCATGATGGGGAATGCTGTAATGCCCCAGATTCTGACTAATGATCCGCACATTGGTGGCTTTGATGACCTATATGTCCTTCATCAGATGTCTCGGCCACCCGTCTTCATTATCACTGTTCACAATCCTGAAATATTCAACACTAATCATAGGAATTTGATCATGGTCTTATCATTCAAACGCCTCAAACGGCGCGCTGCTCTAGCATTTGGAGTCGGTATAATCGCGTCAGTGGTCATGGGGCAGTCTGCCAGTCAATTCATACTGCCTGCCCAAGCCTCAACAGATGTAACTCGTCCAAGCAACCCACAGCAAAGCACCCAGTATCGCACCATCAAGATTGACGGGTTGGATATTTTCTATCGAGAGGCTGGAGATCCTAGTAACCCAACCATTTTGCTGTTGCACGGATACCCCACTTCCTCTCATATGTTTCGGAATCTGATCCCAGCCTTGAGTGATCGTTACCACCTTATAGCCCCGGACTATCCCGGATTTGGCAACAGTTCGATGCCAACGGCTGACCAATTTAACTACACTTTCGATAATCTAGCGAGAGTCATGGATAAATTTGTGCAAGCCATTGGTCTCGAAAAGTATAGCCTGTACATGATGGACTACGGCGCGCCCATTGGCTTCCGATTAGCGACCCAACATCCGGAAAAAGTCCAAGCACTTTTGATTCAAAACGGTAATGCCTACGAAGAAGGACTCCAAGATTTTTGGAATCCCTTGAGAGCCTATTGGTCTAATCGTTCTAAAGAGAATGAAGCACCGCTACGACAATTTATGGCACTAGAGAATACGAAGTGGCAATACGTCGAAGGCACTCGTGATCCTGAAAAAATCAGTCCTGATAACTGGAATATGGATCAACGGTTTCTGGATCGCCCTGATAATACCGATATTCAACTCGCTTTGTTCTATGACTATCAAACAAACGTATCGCTATATCCTCAGTGGCAAAAATACTTGCGAGAGAGGCAGCCTCCTACATTGATTGCTTGGGGTAAAAATGATGTGATTTTTCCTGAATCTGGTGCACATCCTTATAAGAAAGATCTAAAGACACTGGATTTCAACTTGCTAGACACCGGGCATTTTGCCCTTGAAGAGGATGTCGACAAAATTGCCTCTCTAATTCGTCAATTTTTGGCAAAACATCTCTAACTACAAATAGGATTGTTGATCATCAAATCGGCTCATTATCTTGCTTGCTGTTTAGTGAATTTTCCGCGAACAGAAAGCAAGATATATTCCTTGACTAAAGACAAAGAGGGTCATTCAGCCTTATAAGGCTTTAACAGCTTTCATCCCATTGGTTGGCACCTCTGAAGATATCGCCGAGACTATTGCCTTCCTACTATCCGATAAAACCACCTGGGCGACTGGTGCAATCTGGAATATTGATGGTGGCGTTATGGCAGGTCGAAACTAATACAGCTAGCGTTGCAGACAGTAAACAGAAGAGATAGACACCATGAAAATTCACGCAGATCTAACTCAAAGGGCGGTTGTTCATAGCGACGCTCTACCCTGGGTGGAGTCTCCCATGCCAGGGGTGCAACGCCGCATGTTGGAACGGGATGGCAAAGAAGTCGCTCGGGCAACCTCCATCGTTCGCTATGCTCCTGGTAGTGCCTTCTCTGCCCACATTCACGGGGGTGGCGAAGAATATATTGTCCTAGACGGCGTGTTTTCCGACGAGCATGGCGACTTTGGTCCAGGCACGTATGTGCGTAATCCCGTTGGCTCTAGCCACACCCCCCATAGCAAAGAAGGGGCTACCATTTTGGTCAAACTCTGGCAAATGGACCCAGCGGATCAGCAGCCAGTGGTGATTGATACGACTCAGGCAGAGTGGGTACCGGGTTTAGTGTCGGGTTTGCAGGTGCTACCGCTACATACACACGGTACAGAGCAAGTAGCCTTTGTGAAGTGGGCACCGGGGACGAAGTTCCAAACTCACCAGCACTGGGGCGGTGAAGAAATCTTTGTCCTAGACGGCACCTTTGCCGATGACCAGGGCGTGTATCCCGAGGGAACTTGGCTACGTAATCCACCCGGCAGCATCCACACTCCCTTTAGTGAAGAAGGCTGCCTGATTTACGTGAAAACGGGACATTTAGAGAACGTCTATCACCCAGGAGAATCCTCATGATTTCGGTTCAAGTTGCCTCCAATCATTCCCGGTATGGCCAAGATATTTCTATTCGCCATCTACACCTAGCTGCGGATGAACCGCCTTCCCTAGGGGGGGATGATGTGGGTCCCACCCCTACGGAATTGATTTTGGCGGGCTTAGGCTCATGCAAGGCGATCACCCTGCAAATGTATGCCGAGCGCAAAGGATGGACGCTAGCATCTGTGGCGGTAGAGTTGAGTTACGACTCGGATGATCAACCGCCCATCATCCAGGCCAAACTTACTCTTGAAGGCGACCTAGATGAACAGCAACGGCAACGGCTCCGAGATATTAGCGATCGCTGCCCAGTCCATAAACTTCTGACCACTCCGATCTCAATCAAAACGCAACTCACTTAATGCCCATATCGTCTTGACGTTTCATCAACCGAAGGAGCCTTTAATGGATACCTATCGACTCGTGGCCTGTAGCTTTCATGATGAATGACTTTGGCCCATGCTCTTGCAGGGTTATGCCGTAGGACTGAAATCTAGAAGCTCATCTTCTTGATCGACCAGAATCGTGCAATTTGACCGGGCGTAGGCACAGCAGGTCAACATAAAACCCGCCGCTTCTTCTGCATCACTCAGGATGGAGCGATCCTGCTCAACATTGCCATTAACAACTCTGCCCACACAGGTAATGCAAGATCCAGAACGACACGAAGCGGGGAGTTCTATTCCTTCTAGCTCTGCTGCATCATAGATATATTCATCCTCTGGGACGCAAATTGTGTTCTCCTCTCCCGTTGCTTTATTCACAAACGTAACGTCGTAAACCATTGTTCGTATCTATTCTCCATACTAGATAAATGGCTGAGCGTTCAAATGAGGCTTCCCCTCTGCCTTGAAGATCGGGACAACGCCGGAAGCATTACTCAGCTACCTATTATTATTTACAAAACTTTACAATTTCTCCTCAGCGAAAACACTGAAAATGGTGGACTTGAACAATGGCTCTTAAACCCACCGCTTGAGCAAGCTAACTGTTAGGCCCTCCTCAGCTCTTACCCCTCTTGAGGAAGAGGACGTCGGCGTGAGAAATTTGCGACAAGGGGTGAATTATGGCTGCCGTCTGGGAGGGAGGCAACAGATACCCTGAATTTCGTGTAAGTTTAGGGTAAGTATTTTTGCGTCCATCCACACTCGGGGTAATTTTCTGCTTATGCCACTGCTAGCAACCGGGAAAAAATTTATTCGCACCGTTGAAAAATCAGGGGCTGTTGGCATTTATGTTCCGTCTGAAGGTGGCTTTGAAGGCCGCTACAAACGCCGACTCCGGGCCACCGGATATCTAACACTCTTCGTTTCCGCTCCAGGCATGGGTGATTTAGCCTCTTACTTTACTGATGTTCACGGCGTGCGCCCACCTCATTTGGGTAAAAACCAAATTCGCACCTATTTCTTGCCCCCTTTTGTCACCTACCAACTCGAACATCTCCCCCCGCAAGCCAAAGGGTTAGCCCTATGGCTTTATGATGGCAAGCGTCTAGCGAAGCAAGAACTAGCCTATCTGGATGCAATTACCGCCACAGAACCCCGACTGAAGGTTGTGGTTGAGCTGGGGGGTGCTCGATCATTTGAATGGCAGCCCCTTGCTGAGATTGTGGCAGCTGCTTAACCTCATCTCGCTTCCGTTCAGACACAGGAAAAAGTTAACCCAGCGCTAATCAATTCAGATTAGGCTAATAGGGTGATTGATCTTGTGACTCCTCTCCAGTCCCTCCATCATGGCCACTGGTTTAAGTTAATTTGTGGGGCCAGCTATCAGCATTTACCTGCTGTCCGCAATTTGGTGTTGGCCTATACCTTAGCCGGTGCAGATTGTATTGATGTTGCTGCGGATCCGGCTGTGATTAGGGCAGCTCAGGCTGCGATCGCAACCGCAATCCATCTCAACCCCAACCAGCCCCGTCCCCTGTTGATGGTTAGCCTCAACGATGGTGAGGATCCGCATTTTCGCAAAGCGTCCCTATCTCCAGAGCAGTGCCCTACCGACTGTCCCCAACCCTGTGCCAGTCTGTGTCCAGCAGATGCGATTGCGTTTCCCAGTCCGGGGGTGATAGCCGATCGCTGCTATGGCTGTGGACGCTGTTTACCGGTTTGCCCCATTGAGCAAATTGCCACCATTTCCCACAGGGCCAAGCCGGAAATCGTCGGTCCTTTTATCCAAACGGGCGTGGTCCAAGCCCTAGAAATTCACACCCAAGTCGGCAGAGAGGCTGAGTTTAAGCAGTTATGGCAAGCCCTTAAACCGTTTGTGCCCCACTTACAGGTTTTGGCTGTTAGTTGTCCGGATGGAGATGGTCTGCTAGATTACTTAGCCAACCTTTTCCAACTGATGGCCCCTTTACCCTGTGCCCTTATCTGGCAAACCGATGGCCGACCGATGAGTGGCGATATTGGCGACGGTACCACCCGAGCGACGGTTTTACTAGCCGAAAAAGTCTTACAAGCCCAATTGCCGGGGTTTGTCCAGCTGGCGGGCGGCACAAATCGACATACTATTGCTAAACTCAAAGCCAAAGGGTTACTGCATCCCCGGTTGATAAGTCCATCCATGACGATTCGTGCACCCCACATTGCTGGTGTTGCCTATGGCAGTTTTGCTCGGCAGTTACTCGCCCCCATCCAAACCCAACTGGAACCCTTGTCAACTCATCATCTGGAAGATCATGCTTCATTACTTCGCGAGGCGGTTTCCTTAGCCGCTTCCCTGATTGCCCAACTGAAAACATCTGGTTTGAATCCACCTCAGGCCACTCTAGAGCCAGATTTACCGTTCGTCCAACCCATGAGCAGGGGGAACTCATCTTGGACCGGTTAGCTCACCCCTAACCCTTTGTTATTTCACCACTGCAGATTTATGGTTGAACAAACACCAGGAGCAAACCAAAACATCACCGATAACCTGGACCAATTACTGGATATCCTGCCCAAGACGTTACGATCGCACCTGCTAAACCACCCCCAACGAAATGTACTGATTGAAGTGGTGATGGACCTAGGTCGCCAGCCCGAAGCCCGTTTCCCAGACTTAGCTGAATATTTGTCCACAGACCCGATTAGCCGCGAAGACTTAGACTATTGCATCCAGCGGGTCAGCCACTTTAGTGGCGATAATCGAGCCGGAATTGAGCGAACCTTGCATCGAATTAGCGCCATGCGCAATCGTCAAGGAGAGATTATTGGTCTCACCTGTCGCGTTGGTCGGGCGGTGTTAGGCACCACCGAAATTATTCGGGACTTGGTGGAAAGTGGTCGTTCCATCCTGATGCTGGGACGTCCTGGTGTCGGTAAAACAACTGCCCTGCGGGAAATTGCCCGCGTCTTGGCGGATGACCTCCTGAAGCGGGTCGTCATTATTGATACGTCCAACGAAATTGCTGGGGATGGCGATATTCCCCATCCTGCCATTGGTCGGGCGCGACGAATGCAGGTGGCCCGTCCCGAACTTCAACATCAGGTGATGATTGAAGCCGTGGAAAACCATATGCCAGAAGTTATCGTCATTGATGAAATCGGCACGGAACTGGAAGCAGCAGCTGCTCGTACCATCGCTGAGCGAGGCGTTCAGCTGATTGGCACCGCCCACGGTAACCGGATTGAAAATCTGATGAAAAACCCGACCTTATCAGACTTGGTGGGGGGGATTCAGTCCGTTACCCTCGGAGATGATGAAGCTCGCCGTCGGGGCAGCCAGAAAAGTGTGTTGGAACGGAAGGCCCCTCCCACGTTTGATATAGCCGTCGAAATGCTAGAGCGGGCTCGCTGGATTGTCCATGAGGAAGTCGCCAACACGATTGATAGTCTTCTACGAGGACGACTCCCCAATCCTCAAGTTCGCGCCGTCAGCGACAGTGGCAAGGTAACGATTACCCATGAGCTGCCCGCCGTCGCCGAACCTACTCCCATTGAGTCCGCACCCAGTGGCTGGCGATCGTCCGGGCGGATGAAGCCGGTTCCCAATCCTGTAGCATCGGCAAAATCAGATCTGAATGAGTTCCAAACCTTGCTGGATGCTTCTCTGCAGCGCCAGGACCCGTATGGGAATACCCTGGCGTTCACCGCAGGTCCCAATGGAGAAGATCTGCCCCTCCATGTCTACCCCTATGCCGTGAGCCGTTCCCAGCTCGATCAGGTGATTACCACTTTGAACTTACCGATTGTGCTGACCAAGGATATTGATCATGCAGATGTGATTTTTGCGTTGCGATCGCATCTCAAGCATCATTCCAAACTGCGCAATCTAGCCAAAACGCGCCAGGTTCCCATCCATACCGTTAAGTCGAGTACAATTCCCCAAATTGCCAGAGGACTCCGCCGACTGGTGAATATGGATGATCCAGGCACCCCGGAATTGGTGGATCTAAAACTCTTTGCTGGCAGTAACGATGATGATGAAATCGAAGCTCTAGAAGAGGCTAGACTCGCCGTTGAGCAAATTGTAATTCCCAAAAAGCAACCCGTAGAGCTCCTCCCCCGCTCCGCTAGCATTCGCAAAATGCAGCATGAGTTAATTGAACACTATCGGTTGCAGTCCCGCAGTTTTGGCGAAGATCCAAATCGTCGATTACGGATTTACCCTGCCTAGTACGTCAGACGTCCACCTCATCAACAGGTAAGCGAACGACGCCAATTCGGGTAAGATTCTTGGACAAAGCTTACTGGGAATTGGCGTGATGTACCTCTTTTTAGATACCGCAGACCTTGCGGCCTGGGATTATTGGCTGAGTAAAGGATTGTTCTATGGGGTGACGACGAATCCGACCCTACTTGAACGGGCAACAATCCCTTGTACCCTGGAACAACTCAAGATCTTGACAACAAAAGCCTTCGACCAAGGTGTCCAAGAAATCCATTTACAAACCTGGGGGACCCAAGTTGAAGATTTAGTCTGTCGGGGATGTGAGATTGCAGACATCGACTCTCGCGTAGTCGTCAAAGTACCCATTACATTGACGGGCACGGAAGCCGCAGCCCAACTCATCCAGCAGGGGATTCGGGTGACATTGACTGGGGTGTATGCCGTTCATCAGGCCTTAATCGCTGCCGCCCTTACAGCGGATTATGCGGCTCCCTATCTAGGGCGAATGACTGATTTGGGCCAAGATGGCAGGCAAGACATTATTGCAATGCAACAAGGACTTAATGGTGTAAATAGTGACACAAAGCTTTTAGTCGCCAGCATCCGCAGCATTGATGACATCACCACTCTGACGAAGGCAAACCTTGATACGTTTACGGTCTCACCTGCGATCGCAGAACAAATGTTTCAGGTCGAAGCCACCAATAAAGCAGCTGAAGTATTTGAAAACGCTGCTCAGGGTTAATTGGCTTCTATCCCCAACGCCTCCGCAGTGATGGGGAGCTTAACGATAAACGTAGTCCCTTGATCTGCAATACTTTCAAAGGTGATGGTGCCCCGATGGAGTTCAACTGATTTTTTGACAATGGCCAACCCCAGACCCGTTCCCTGAATCTGGCCTACATTAGTAGCCCGATGAAAAGATTCAAAAAGATGCGGCTGGTCAGCTTCCGGGATGCCGATACCTTGATCTTGGACTAAAAAGGTTGCTTCGTTTTCGGAAAAGCTGACATTAAATCGAACGGTGGTCTTTTCAGGCGAATATTTGATGGCATTGGAGAGTAGATTACTCAGAATTTGTCTCAGAATTTTCTCATCAGCATAGGAGTGGGGATGATTGCCATGCACCTCACATTCAATCCGTTGATCAAGTTTGGTATTAAGCTGAAATTCTTCAACTAGACCGTTGCAAAAGGTTTCTAAATCAAGAGGCGTAGGATTAAACTCAGTTTTACCAACATCAGCTTTACTCAGGACTAAAACATCATCTAGGAGTCCAGTCATATGCTTAACGTTCTTTTGAATCCGGTCTAGATATGTATGTTGTTTCTCGGTATCCCACCCTTGGCCATAATGCTTAATCAGCTCTGTAGTACCTAAAATTGCCGTTAGGGGGGTGCGGAACTCATGGGATGTCATCGAAATAAAGCGAGATTTTAACTCATTAATTTCTCGCTCAGCCTGTTCTCGTGCTTGAGATTGCTGCAAATCCTCATATAGATAAGCATTCTCTAGAGAGATAGCGGCTTGAGCACATAAAATTCTTATTGTTTCTATGTGATCATCTCTAAATGCATCATAAACTAAATTATTCTCTAAATAAGCAATTCCAATTAGTTTACCTTGACTAATAATAGGCATACTTAGAATAGACTTTGGAAAGTTTGGATACAGCTCAAGACCAAATGAGTTATCAGAATCTTTTCTGGAATCATTAATTAACACATAGTCCTTAGTGCGATAAATATAATCCAAAATATTGCGTTGAATCTCATGATTCTCATCAACTGAATATGATTCAACATTGACAATAGGAAAATTGTTTATTGAAGCATGAGCTTCAATAAACAATTCTCTATCTCTACACAGTACTAAAAAAGCTTGTGTTGCCCCAGCAAGCTCTATTAAATATCTTAAAAGCTTTTGCAATAACTTATCTCGAATTATTTCTTCTGAAATTGCTTGAGATGATTCAATAACTGTTCTCAAATCAATATTATCTAGTGTTTCAGAAGCAGAAAGCCTAACATCATTTCTTGATTTTTCATCAGAGTAAAAGCTATACTTAAAATCTCCAATAAGATTAGAGTATCTTAGCTGAATATCTTCTATTTTTGTTAGGGATCCCCAATTAAAATAAGCATAGCAAGATTCTTTGAAATATAAAGATGAAATCTTAAACTGGTTACATTTAAGATAAAACTCTGCAGCTAATTCATTCGCAAGTGCCTCTTCCTGAAGAAAAAGATAAGCTTTAGACAAATCAATAGATCTCTCATAATATCTAGATGCAGAATCTTTATCACCCAAGACTCTGCTATACTCAGCTTTTATTAAGAAGTACTTATTACTAAAATTTTCTGGACATGATTTAGACCATTTCTTAAATCTATGTAGAATTCTTTTAACAGTTAATAAATACTTATATTTAACAATGTTAGAATTTTTACAGCAGAGTGAAAGCAATGTCAAAGCATAATAGAAATTAAATATTGGAACATAATAAAATCCATTAACTGCATCAATATATTTTTTTGAAGCATGAGCATAATATAATGCTTTATCAAATCTTTTATAATAAAAAGAAAGCAATAATTTTGCTAGATAGAAAGAAAAAATTAATAGATTATTTGAGGAATCAAAAATATCTCTAAGCTGATTTTTCTCATTAAAAAAACTACCATTAAGCGAGACTTGATCGGATTTTACTGTTACAAGGTTTTCAGAAACTTGTGCCCAAATACTGAGATGAATACAATCAAAATATTGTTTATAACTAGATACAATATCAATATACTTAATATCCTCATTGATAATCTCAGATAAAGGTTTTCCGCTAAAAAAGGATAGTGTGCAATAAAAAGCAGAACAATGTCCAAGATTCTCAATATCACCGATTTCTAATGAATAATCTGAAGCATTAGATAAATGAGGCAATAAACTTCTAAGATTCTCTTTCCATGGTCTATTAAATGCATAGCCAACCAAAAAAATAGCTGGTTTTAATTCGTAGTTAGAGAATTGGTCAAGTAACTGTAATGATAAATCACTATAGTCACAGCATTTCCCTACATCATTAAAAATAACATTATATAATGTCCCATAGCTATTATATGCAAAACTTGACACTGGTGAATTACCATAAGATATTGACAAACTCACCATTTTTAGTATTACTAATGGAAAAAGATTTGGTCTTGCAACAAATGTTGCAGGGACCAAAGCCATAAGAACTCGCATTGCAGCAAGATTATTTTCATTACTCATTATAGGTAAATTTACTAAGTCTTTTATTGCCAGCCTTCGATGTAAGATTTTTGCCTTTAGCAAATAAAATATAATCTCAAACTTATAAGGTTTTTCGCTTAGATTAACATTTAAAAAGCTTAAAGCTTCTATTGCTATATTAATTGATTTCAACGGCTCATTTTGAGTAAAGTAAAAGGCAATTTGCAACTCATAAACTGCTACTTTTGTGGCAAACGAGTTTGAGTTTTCAAGTAAATCTATAGCAAGTTTCTCTGCATGTTTAACTTCAGAACAAATATATAAGCATTCCAACAAGGAAAGATGTAGTTGTATACTAGATTGACTATAATGCTTTAAAACATACTTTTTTTCTGAAAGTTGTGATGCCTGTATGTAATACTGACAAGCAGATTCATACGCTGCAGCTTGCTTCGATTTATTACCTGCTAAATAATTTAGTTCAGCAATTTCATTTTTTTTTATATAATCCCGAACTTGATCAATTCCTTTATTAAAATGTTTAACAGCATCAAATATTTCTTTATCTAAAACTAGATTGTTTCTATTTTTAATCAATAATTCTCCAATTGATATGTGTAAAGAACTCTTTGTGGCTTTAGGTATACTTGCATATATTACTTGCTGAAAATAATCATGAACAAATCTAAATCTTATGTTATCAACTGATTCATTTTCGTCATCAAAAAGCTGACTATTATCATATAAATCTTGTGTCGAAACGATCAATCCTGCATCAACTGCTGGCAACAAAATTTTGTATAACTCTACATCATTCTTATAGCTAATCCCTGCTAAGGTAAACAGATCAAATTGACTTCCTATGCATGAACTTAACTTAATTAAATCTTGCGTTTTTTGAGGTAGTCTCTTTATATTTCTAGATAGCAGCTCAAGTATACTGAAGTCAGTGATACTACTTTTTAATATATTTTCAACATCCCAAGTCCATTTTCCAAGGTTATAATCAAAGTAGATGTATTTATCTTGATATAATGTTATCAATAGCTGAATTAAGAAGAAAGGATTTCCTTCTGATTTTTTAAAGATAAGCTTAGCTAAAAATTCAATTTCATCTATATCACAACTCAGTGTATCTGCAATAAGCTCTTTTGCAGAAGATAAGCATAATGGTTGTAATTGAATAGTATTATTTATTAAACCTGCTTGTCTCAAATCACTCAGCATCTTATTGAAAGGGTGTATTTTTTTTATCTCAGCATCACGGTAAGCCAGAATGAATAGAATATACTTACTTTGCTTACTCATAATTAAGCTTGTAAGTAATTCTAGTGATGCAAAGTCAGCCCACTGTACATCATCTAGAAAAAAAACTATGGGATGCTCTTTACTACTAAAAACTTGTACCAATGACTCTAATGTTTGAATAAATACAGTCTGAGACTCAAGCAAAACTTGTTTATGCTCAATCTGTTCTAGTTGTAGAATACTATTAAGCTCAGGTATGACATTTGTTAAAAGACTTATATTCTTGCCCAAAGAATTAGTAAATCTTTCTTGCCAATACTGTATATTATTTTCATCACTCTTCAAGATTTTTTTTATAGCTGTAGTCAACCCCTGAATAAAACCATAATATGGAGTGTTTTTATGATTTTGCTCAAATTTTCCACTAATATTTATTCTACATCGATCCATATTGATTTTGTTCAAATTTTTCACTAGAGATGTTTTGCCAACTCCAGCCTTTCCTGAAATCAATATTACCTGTTTTCTACCTTTAAATATATTTTCTAACCCTTCATTCAAAATATTTTGTTCTTTGTCCCTCCCATATACTTTATCAGGAATATAAAATTTACTAATGCCTATATTTTTCTTGGTTTTTAGAGTAAAATTCGTGTTGTGAGTTGATAAATTCTTTGCACACTGCTCTATATCCACTAATAATTCTTGTGAGTTTTGATATCTGTCCTCTGCATTTTTTTGTATTAATCTCATGACTATCTCAGAGATTTGCTTTGGAATATTCTCCACAATATTATGCGGAGCAATAGGAGTAACAGATAAATGCATATGAATAACTTCAGAAATTTTATGAGATTGAAATGGGACTCGACCAGTCAACAGCTCATAAAAAGTAATACCTAATGAGTATAAGTCAGTTCGATAATCTAAATCTCGATCTATCCTCCCTGTTTGTTCTGGAGATAAATATAGCGGCGTCCCCTCAATTATTTCTTCATTCTCTATATTCACTTTCTCTTTTGCATTTTCAGATGCTATACTAAAATCAGTTATTTTTACTTCATTAGTTTTTGGATTATAAATTATATTTGAAGGGTTAATGTCTTTATGTATGATATTAAGATCATGTATTTCACAAATTGCTTTTGTCAGTTGACAAGCTACCTTCAAAAAATCATCGATTTTCAATTTTTCTTTAGAGATGTATTCTTTTAATGTGATTCCTTCAAAATACTCTTTTAAATATGCGTAAATGTTGTTATTTGCAATAAATGAGTAAGCTTTTATTATTCCATTAGTATTTATTTTTCTAGTAAGTTCATATTCATACCTAAGTTTCGATATATTAGAGAAAGAAGGATATTCGCTGCTCAAACTTTTAGCAACAAACTTTTGATTGCTAACAATATTTTTTATTATGTAAATACTTGTATTATCTTTTCTGTAAAGTAAAGTTTGAGTTTCATGGTTTGCTATTTCAAACATAATTATTTTCTATCCTAATATTCAGATAAACCACCGAATATCAAAGTACTTTTTGAGATTCACTATATAATCTAAGTAGTCTTTTTATTATATCTACTTATGTTTCTGCCAATTATCATATAATACAATTCAATATTGAATTATATTTAGCTATTAAGAGAAAATTCAATCTAGATGTATCTAGAGAGTACTTTAATATCAAAGATGCTTATTTAATATTAAAACCTAGATTGTTTATGAGAATATATCTTCATTATTCTCATAAACAATAACTTATTGATAAACTTAGAGATCTATTTGGATTACTAAGTCCAATACGCATATCTCATATAACATTAGAATCAACTCCCAATATACTCTAAATTCAGAGTTAAGACTAAGCAAGTGATAGTTCTGATCACCTCCGAATGAGCTGGAATATTATAGTCATTTCAAGTCTACGATGATGGCTTATCAATTTACGACTCTATACTGAAAGTTAGATTTTTCATTAGACTAATGTCTATATCCACTCCAGCATGAATGAGTCCATACCATTCTTTTATACCCCCGGCAATGCTCCAAATATTCTTGCATTACTGTTCACTTATATTACCGTTACTCTAGGTTCCATTACCATAGGTTCATAGCTCTTTTCTCAAGATCTTTTGACTTATTCTCCATGCCTCTGATGAAGGCATCTTGATGTCCAAGGCTATTTTAATTTTCTGGGAGAAAATATAAAACCAAGATGATTGCGTGAATGGATTTTCCATAGCATTTTTGATTCTTAGGGGCTCTCAGTGCTTTTGAATTACCTCTGGCGAACTTGAAACAGCCTTGTCTTGATGTCCCCCCTATCAACCTCTTGACCATCGTACTCATCCATTTATGCTGATACAAAGAAACGGTAGCAAGATCAGAGATAGGCAAGTATCGAGAGTCCTGAGCCAATGCTACGAAAATATTTCTGCCTTTGATCTTAGCGTTTCGCCCTCTAT
>NZ_JANQOP010000041.1 GCF_028285745.1 Acaryochloris sp. IP29b_bin.137
TGGATAGGGTAGTCGTTTCGGCCACCCTATTTTCTTTGAAATCACACTGCCCTATCTACTGCTGACTCTAGATTTGAAGTACCTTGTCATCCCCAAAGCGCAGTCCCTTAAACTGCCTGTTGTTAGGCCGACCTTAAACCATTTCACTCGCTGAGCTGAACTGCCATGGGTGAAAGACTCTGGGGTTACATAACCTCTCGCTTGCTGTTGCAAACGATCATCACCAATACTACTCGCTGCATTTAAGGCTTCTTCTACATCTCCTTGTTCCAAAATCTGACGGGTTCGATCTGCATGGTGTGCCCAGATGCCTGCAAAACAATCTGCCTGCAATTCCTGACGGACAGAAAGCTGGTTCCCTTCTACTGGGCTTACCCGGCTCTTTAAATCATGCACTTTACGAGAAATACCCAGCAAGGTTTGCACATGGTGTCCCACCTCATGGGCAATCACATAGGCCTGGGCAAAATCGCCAGGAGCTTGATGTCGTTCTTTTAGGTCGTCATAAAAGCTCAAGTCAATATAGACCTTTTGGTCTGCAGGGCAGTAGAACGGCCCTACAGCCGCTTTCCCTAAACCGCAGGCGGATGATGTCTGTCCAGTAAACAGGACAAGTTTGGGTTTTCGATAGGTTCCACCCGCTTGGCGAAAGAGGGCTTCCCAAGTATCTTCTGTGTCAGCTAATACCACGGATACAAAGTCTGCTAGTTCATTTTCGGCAGTTGGACGGTTGCCTGGAGCTGAAGCTGGCGGGTTATGGACGGGGCTCTGCTCCAGAATAAAACTCGGGTCTACCCCAAAGAAGACGGCAATCAGAGCGATCACTAAAACCCCCAATCCACCGCCTGCTACCGTCGGCATGGAAGAACTCCCGCGCCGATCCTCGACATTGCTGCTTCTACGACCCATTTTCCAGCGCATACAACACCTCGTGAGGATTTGCGAGTTGCTCCTCGTCTATCATCCTATGCTTTATTTTTTGGACGATATTTATTAAGCGAAATTTCCATTCATGGAGAGTGAGCCAAAGCCCCTATCCCATGAATGGTGAGCCTAAAAACCTACGGTAAAGAGCTGAACGCAGGATTTAATAAATCAAACAAATGATTGATAATGTCTTGAGGATTTTGGGCTTGTAACGATTCTGGAGGCGGTATTTTACCTGGCCCCCCCGCCTTCGGTTGGGGGTTCAGTTGACGCCGGATATTGACGTAGGTCAGCATCAAATCCTTATGGACCTTTTCTTGATCAACATTAGGCGCAGTATGAACTTTAACGAGTATGACGCCATTGCCTTTATGTTCAATACATTGAATACCGAGTTGAGCCTGGGGATAAGTGTGCTGAATTTTCTTGAGTGAAGTGGCAAAGGCTGCCCAATTCACGCCATTATGAAAGTTGAGATTAATGGTTTCTGCGCTTGTCCATAGCAGTTGTGCTAATTCCCCAGATAAAAATTTGCCATGACTGGGCTGACGATCTTGCTCATGCTTTTTTAAGTAGACATGGTCACAAATGGCATGATCAAACCGAGTACTCCGATTGAGGCCCACCTCTTCTAAACAAGCTGCCGTCAAATTGGTCATCGATAGATTCGCCGCTTGAAGCTGACTGCGGGTCAAATCTGCCTTGCGCAAATCCGCTTCTCTGAAATCCGCAGCCGTTAAATCCGCTTCACACAAATTGGCTTTGTTGAGATTGGCATGGAGAAAGCAAGCTTTATGGCAATTTGCACCGGCTAACTGGGCGTCACTCAAGTTTGTGTCCACCAGCAGTGCTTTACTCAGATTGGCATTAATCAAATCGCTGTCACTGAGGTTCGTGCTCTTAATATCGGCGTTACTTAAGTCCACGCCGCCCAGGTTTGCCTGGCATAATTGCCCTTTTTTCAGGGTGCTGCCCTGTAAATTAGCACCGCGCAAATTGGCTTCAATTAAAATAATGCCGTTCAAATTGGCTCCATGCAGATCCGCTTCAATCAGCCGGGCAAAACTGAGATCAGCCTTACTTAAATTAATGTTGCTTAAATTGGCTCGACTTAAGTCCGCCTCACTTAACAGTGCCCGATTTAAATTAGCGCCTTTCAGGCTGACATCACTGAGGTTAGCCTCCAAAAGGCTTGCCTTGACTAGATGAGCTTTACGGAGATTGGCTTTACTCAGGTTGGCCCGGCTTAAATCTGCGAAATTAAGCACGGCTTGAGTTAGATTGGCTTCGACTAGCAGTGCTTTCGTCAAACGGGTTTCAATCAAAATCGATTGTTCCAGATTGGCAAAGCTGAGATCAACGGCCTCTAAATTGGCCTTACCGAGATTAGCGCCGGTTAGTTTGGCTTCACTCAAATAAGCATGAGAAAAATTAGCAATGCTTAAGTAAGAACCACTTAAATCTGCGCCAGTTAAGTTGGCATAGTGGAGGTCCGCACCAATCAGGTTGACCCCTCGTAGATCTAACCCACTGAGGTCCGCTTCAGATAAATCAGGTTGATCGGAAAACTTTTCTTTTCGCCAGTTGTTCCAATGTTTAACTCCGCGCTTAATAAGTCGGAGGTGGGCCATATTCGCCACAGGGATAATCGTCCTTTTTATTTACTGCACTTGAGCGTTTCCCCCCCGCCTTCAAATATGCAATAGTTAGGCCGGTAAGTGCCAAATCAGGATTTACACTTTGACTGAACTATAAATCTTTGTTGCTTCGTACTGCCCTCAGATTAACCTGACATTATCCGTTTTGGCGAGATACTTGCAAAAAGATGTTAACTGAGGGCCTAAATCTTGATCCGTCGCAAATTGAGTCAACTTTGGCTTTTCCGTAGCTGTAAAGGGTTGAAATGCTTGTTGTTGTCTGAATAATAGATCTGGGGTGGCATCTGATATGTCACCTCGGCGGTTTTGGAGGCGCGATCGCAACTCAGCTACCGGGGCTGAACAGAACAAAATCTGCACTGGGATTTGGGCCAACTCCGCCTGAATCATCACCTGTTCACGGAGCTGCACCCGATCGTACTTCGCGTCTAAAATCACGGTCCATCCCATTTGTGCCAGGGATATTCCCAGTTCCCCTAAGCGTTGATAGGTCCGTTGAGTCATGGCTGGGGTGTAAATAGAGTCCGGCCCAGCTCCCGATTCATCTAAAGAAATGCCCGCTAGGTGTTTTCGCACTGCATCTGAACGAATATGGATGGCATTGAGGTGCGGCGCTAGACGACGCGCGACCGTGCTTTTTCCCGATCCTGACAAGCCAGACATGAGGAGAATCTGTCCCTGTCGAGATTGAGTGTATTGATGGGCTAAAGCAAAGTACTCTTTAGCGTTTTGCCAGTGAAGTTTCTGCGAAGAACGGTAGTCTGAAGTGGCTATATTCTGGGCGGTCATGCTATTAACATTTCCGCGAATCGTTGCTCGCATGCTCAAGTAAGCAGGTAACAACAAAGCGCCCTCATAATCCCCAGTCTTTTCCAAATAGGTATTCAAAAAGACATTGGCAAGATCCCCTCGATGGTGAAAGTCTAAATCCATCACCATAAATGCCACATCATAAATTACGTCAATATGGCGAAATTCCCGACAAAAATCGATGCAATCAAAGATTTGAATTCGATCCTGGTACAAACACACATTATTAAGATGTAAATCGCCATGGCAGTCTCGAATTTTGTCTTGGCGCTGTTGTAGCCAATCTTGATGATCTTGCCAAAATTGCTGGGTAAACCGCCGAGTCTGTTGCCACTGCTCCTGGGTTTGGGACTCGCCAAGATAGGCTTGAGTCAGAGTGTAGTTCTCCTCATCAATGGCTTGCAGGGATTCTAGGGTCCCATTGGTCTGAATTTCGGGGTTGGTCTCCGCAATGGCATGAAAGCGAGCCACGCTTTGCCCCAATTGCTGCATATGGGCTGCCGTTAATTGGCCTTGGTTTAAGAGATGGCTAAACAACCCCGCTTGGTCGAACTGACGCATTTGTAGGGCATAGTCCACAATTTCAGAACTAGGATCAGGAGGCAGCTTGAGGTAGTAACCCCCATCGTTCCTATAGATCGGCAAAACGGCCAAATACAGTTCAGGGGATAGACGGCGATTCAGACGCAATTCTTCTTGGCAGAAATAGGCTCGTTGTTCCAGGCTAGAAAAGTCTAACCGTCCAAACTGGGTCGGCTGTTTAACTTTGTAGGCAAAGTCCCCCGTCAAGAACACATAGGAAATATGGGTTTGTAAGAGTTGCACCGGGGTCTGAACCGGATGGGGATAGAAGTCCGGTTGCAGCATCCGCTGAACGAGGGTTGGTAATGCGGCATCCATGATTCCCTAAGGTTGTCCTACTTCTATTGTAGTGAGCGGCATTGGAAGCAAGAAATTGATGTCTTCAATCCTAAAGTCGGTCTGAAGGCTGAATAACCCCTTCTCAATTCACGTTAAGCTGGCTCCTATCATCAGGGGAACGTGGAATGTCTAGGGACAATGTTATTAAAGGTGGCGTAGTCATTGGGCTGCTCAGTATTGCCGTCGCCGCCCAAGGTGCCCCATCCCTGAAGCCCCAATGTGTGGCACAACTAAAGCGAGACGTGGATGCGATCGCATCTCAACCCCTCTTCAATCAAGCGCGTCTAGGTATTGCCATTCAACCCTTCCAGGCATCTCAACCGATTTACACCAAGGATGCGCAGCGCTATTTCCTGCCTGCGTCGACCACCAAGGTGATGACCACAGCAGCGGCACTAATGAAGCTCGGCCCTCAATTTCGGATTCAGACCGATATTTATGGTTCTGGGACAGGACCCACTCTTGACCATTTGCGCATTGTGGGTCGAGGTGACCCCACCCTTTCTGATCAGCAGCTACAAAAAATTGCCACCCAACTTAAGCAAAAAGGCATCCGCCAAATCAACCATCTTCTAGGAGATGACACCTATTTTCAAGGGCCAGGCATTGTTCCATCTTGGGAATGGGAAGATCTGCAGGCGGGCTATGGCGCTCCTGTCAATAGCTTGCTTCTCAATCAAAATGCCTATGAGCTAAAAATCTGGCCCCAAGCCTTAGGCCAGCCCCTCCGCGTCGAATGGCTTTCTCCTCACCCCATTGGCCCATGGCGACAGATTAATCGCACCCGCACCGTGGCTCAAAATGCCCCAGAATATATAGAAATTGTCCGTCGCCTCAAGGGCAATACTTTAGAAATTGAGATTATAGGACAGCTGCGAGCCGGTGCGCCTCACGATCGCTCCGCAGTAGCCGTCATTGATCCAGGCTGGTTTTTACTCAAGCGGTTTCGGGCCATCTTGGCGGCACAACAAATTAAAGTAGGGCGACTATCACTTTTATCAACCCCTAAAGAACGCAATGCTCTCCTCAAAGGCAAATCAGAACAGCGCCTAATACAGATCCAATCTCCTCCCCTGACAACGCTGATTAAAACCACGAACCAAGAGAGCAATAACCTCTATGCAGAAGCCCTAGTGAAAACCCTGGCCCAAAAGCAATCCTCGCCAAATACCCATCAGCAAGGTTTAAAGGTTCTCAAACAAACCCTCACCCAACTAGGGGTCAATGCGTCCACCTATGCAGTGGCCGATGGCTCTGGTTTATCTCGACAAAACTTGGTCAGTCCCCTGGCCCTAACTCAAACTTTAAAAGGCATCCTCAAATCTCCCCACGCCTCTACCTTCCAGGCGTCTTTACCTAAAGATTCTATTGGGCAAAACCCAGCCTCAACCCTATGGAGTAAAACTGGGGGTATGCGCGGGGTCTCGACCTTAACGGGCTACCTGCAACACCCCCAATCTTCACCGGTACTGTTTAGTCTGATGTTTAATCAATACAATCAATCGAGCAGTAAACGACGACAAGCCATGGATGCCATGCTGTTATCGATCAATCGTTGGCAATCTTGTCAGGGTAGAAACGGATGACTTCTCTATCGCCTCCCCCCTCCACCCAACAGGTGGTTCTCGCCGTTTCTGGTATGAAATGTGCGGGATGCGTCCAGGCCGTGGAAAAACGCCTACAGCAACAGCCTGGTGTGGCCACAGCGGTCGTCAATCTAGTCACGGAACAAGCTGCAATTGAATATGTTCCCCAAGAAGTTGAGCCAGACAGCTTAGCGCAGGTCTTAACCACCGCAGGATTCCCCAGCTATATTCAGAACCGGGAAGAGGAGGCTGAATCCCTGCCGCCACAACCCCTTAAAGAAATTCAACCTTTAGTACTCGCGACGGTGCTGGTCGTGCTGTCGGGGGTGGGGCATTTGGGGCATATTCCTGGTTTCACTCTGCCTTGGCTGACTAGTATCCAATTTCACTGGGGACTGGCAACGCTCGCGCTGCTAGGACCTGGGCGTCCTATTCTGCAGGAAGGCTGGCAGGGGCTGTGGCAAAATCGCCCCAATATGAACACCCTGATTAGTTTAGGTAGCATCACGGCCTATCTAGCCAGCGTCGTGGCAGTGGTTTGGCCGCAATTATATTGGGACTGCTTTTTCGATGCGCCCGTGATGATTGTCGGCCTGATTCTGCTGGGGAGAGCTTTAGAAGCCCAGGCTAGGGGGCGAACCAAAGCCTCTTTGCAAAAATTATTAGCGTTGCAGCCGATGATAGCGCGATGGCTCCCAAATCCAGAGGTTCAGCCTGAGCACTTCGTAGAAATTCCAGTGCGGGATGTCCAGATTGGCGCTTGGCTGCAGGTTTTACCTGGAGATAAGTTTCCTGTAGATGGTCGAGTTCTAGAGGGAAACACCCTAGTAGATGAGGCAATGTTAACGGGCGAAGCAATGCCTGTTCCTAAAGCTCCTGCCGATGAAGTGGTGGCAGGTACTCTTAATCAATCGACCCTGGTTACGATTGAAGCCACACGAACGGGCAAACAAACGACCCTCGCCCAAATTATTGATCTGGTGGAAACGGCCCAAACCCAAAAAGCCCCGATTCAACAATTTGCTGACCGGGTCGCTGGATATTTCACCTATGGCGTCCTTGCGATCGCAACTCTCACCTTTCTATTTTGGGTCAGTATTGGCGTGCATCTTTGGCCTGACGTTCTGATTCAAGGCACACTGCCGATGATGCACAGTCCAGATCTGGTTCCAGCCGAGATGGCTCCTAGGGCCGCGAGTATTTTATTGGGACTCAAGCTAGCCATTGCTGTTTTAGTGATCGCCTGTCCCTGCGCCTTAGGATTGGCGACTCCCACCGCCATTTTGGTCGGGACGAGTCTGGGGGCAGAGCGGGGCCTCCTGATCCGGGGGGGCGATATTTTGGAGCAGGTAGATCGCCTCGACACCCTCGTATTTGATAAAACGGGCACCCTAACCGCAGGGCATCCGCGGGTCACAGATTATTGGATATCAGAAGGTTTATCTATCCTGCCGATGGGAGACAGTCCCTCGCCCCAGACTGTTTTGCAACTCGCTGCTAGCCTGGAAAAAGGAAGTCGACATCCCCTTGCCACCGCCATTGTGGAACAAGCTGATGCTCAAGCGTTCTCTTGTCGCTCAGCAACTGAGTTAGAAACGGTCCCTGGGTATGGCGTTCAAGGCCAGATCGTTGGGCATCTCACCCGTCTCGGTTCAACACAATGGCTCCAAGATTGCGGAATTGAGATACCTGAACAGGACCAACAGCAGGGACAGCAACTGGCCCAAGCCGGTAAAACAGTGGTCCATCTGGCTGTTGACCAGATTTATGTGGGTGGTTTGGCGATTCAGGATACCCTGAGACCTGATGCAGTTCAAACATTGGAGGAACTTAAACGCTGGGGAGTTCAGATTCAGATGCTCACGGGGGATCAAGCGGCAACTGCTTATAGCGTGGCTCAAGAACTGGGTTTAGAGGCAACAGCCGTACAGGCTGGCGTGACGCCTGCTGACAAAGCTGCTGTTATTGCCGATCTCCAAGCGCAAGGATATCGAGTCGGCATGATCGGTGATGGTATTAATGATGCTCCTGCGTTGGCCCAAGCTGATGTTGGCATTGCGTTAAGTGGTGGCACGGATGTGGCGATAGAAACCGCCCAAATTATTCTGATGTCTGGAGAGGCCAATCCTCTCTATCGCCTGGTAGACGTTTTACGCCTGAGTCGAGCAACTTTTCGCAAAATTCAGCAGAATCTTTTTTGGGCACTGGTTTACAACCTGATTGGCCTACCTATCGCGGCAGGAATCCTGCTACCTAAATTTGGGATTTTGCTCAGTCCAGCCTCATCTGCCGCCCTAATGGCCTTCAGCTCTGTCAGTGTGGTGACCAATTCGCTCCGGTTGAGGCGTGGTCCTCTGCCGACCTAATGTCTTTTTGGCGACCAAAAGCTCAATGCCAACCGTATGATGAGACAAGCTGCTGAAGGTCGTGCCATCTCCCATCGCGAAGTAGGTGCTGTGTTCCATCAGTCCTATTGTGCAGGATATAGAGTACCTGACGTTGCACGTTAAGTCTCCTGAGCCGCTAACTGCTAGTCCTCACTAGGAGATTAAACTTAGCTCATCCTTTTCACTCACTTTGCCTCGATGCGATGTCCCTGTGGAAGTCAAAAGTTATTACCTCAGTGTTGTGGTGTTTATCTACAAGGATTATTCTCTGCCCCCACTGCTGAGAAACTAATGCGATCGCGCTACGTTGCCTATTGCCTTAAAAATATCGATTACCTATTTAATACCGAACATCCCAGTCACCGCCAGCCTAATAGCCGACAATTAATCACTGCTACTGCCAATCATCTGGAATGGCTGGGGTTAACCGTACTCGCCACTGAAGCTGGGCAATCTGAAGATAAAACTGGTGTTGTGGAGTTCGTTGCAGTGTTCAAAGAAGGGAAATCTGTAGCTCAACTCCATGAGCGATCGCGCTTTATCAAAGAAAATGGCAAATGGTTTTATACCGATGGGGATAGATTACCGCCCTTCCAACCCAAAAAGAATGAGCCTTGTTGGTGTAAAAGTGGCAAAAAGTTTAAACAGTGCCACCGTAAGAAAGGCTCATCGCGCTAATGTTACCAGAAAAATGAACGAGGTGATGAGCCGCCAGCTGCGATGATTCGGTCACATTTTGATCTAAGCTTTGCGTTTGAAACTGATTGGGACAGATGAGCTGCGGATTCGGGATTGAAACGGTAAAGTATGCCTATTGCGTTGACAGCCGCGCGATCGCAACGCCAATGCGAATGACAGTCGGTCACTTGGACAATCATCTTGGCAACAGTTTCAACTGCATTAGAGTTGATGTGGGCTGCAGCACTCAGCAATAAGATAAGCGCCTCGGATTGGGATGCAGGCGGTTCTATCTGCTGAACTTTAGACAGTACAGCCTTGAGCCGTGAGGCAGCGGATTTGCTATGGGATCTTTCAGCCAGAGCGGCGATTTCCCAAGCGCGAACAGCACACTGTTGGTAAGTGTCTACGCAAGCGTCTGCTGCTTTGGCTGCCTGATTAGCGATCGATGTTGGGTCTTGGTCGCAATAGCGGGCGACATAAGCCAGTGCTTGAGCACGAAACCAAGGCTCAGTGATTTTGCGGGCTTTTTGCAGAGCACGCCGTGAATCAGTTTTGGCTATGCGTGCAACGAGGTCTCGCTGTTTAGTCGCACTCATTTACTGATTCCGCTCCTACGTTATGCCAGGCAGCTGTGGCCTCCAGTGCATTGCAAAAGCTGTTGAGGCTACCCAACAATGCATCGTAATTAATGATAAGCGTCGTCTCTCTCACCTTGCAGACGACCATACAACGTTAGTTTCGGTTTCGATGCTAGATGACTTCTGGGAAAATCTGTACCTTAATACTGATAAATAATAAGTGGTACGCGGGTCAGGCCCAGATGGAAATCAGTAGACCAGCAAGTTTGAATGGAACGATGGTCCATGACGTGAAGTCCCATCGCATCCGCCAGCGTTAAATCCTGAACAGAAAAGTTGCGGAGTAGTTCTGCAGCACCCCTTTGCTCCTGAAGACCCACATCGATAACTTGAAGAGGCGACAAAACTTCCACCATTGCCATAAACTGCAAAGCTCGCGTGCGATCATAGCGCTTGAGAAACCAATCATGTCCTTCTGCAATGACAAGAGGCGTAGTAATCAGTGGAGGTGGGTCAGCAAACAGCCTTCGAAATAGAGAGTGGTATGTATCGGAGCGATCCAGAAAAGCAATAAACGCGGAAGTATCAACGTATGTCTCAGTCTTTGTGGCCATAGACCAACTCATCAATGGACTGGCTACTCTGGGGATTCTCTGACTCCACCATCCCAGCGTATTGCATCCAGGGCTTTGACTGATCTACGGGCAGAGCATTACGCAAGGAGCGGCGAAGAAGCTCTGCGAGGGAAATTCCTAGCCGTTGTGCTTCTTGCTTCGCAGCCTCATATTCTTCTTCAGATAAGCTGATTTGGGTCCGCAGCATGATAACACTTTTGGGGATGCTGTTATCAGAGTAACAGATCTAGGCAACATAGGTTGATACTGAGACGCTGGTTAGTTGCGATCGCTTGAATGGTAAAACTTTGAGTCTAAATTTCAGCCCTTCCGAATTATTGTCCGGCTATACAGATAAAAACCGATGTGAGAAACTGCACCAAAAACTGAGATATTCGCCGAACGAACCATTGTATAGATGCTGATTGTGAAGCTGCTGCAGAATATTCGAATTTCTGCCGCTCGAAAGGGATTCAAGGCTCACATACAGATTTCTTAATTTGTGCTGTTGCCATACGAGCTAAATTCGAAATTTATACTACTGACAAAGACTTTAGTCACTACGCCAAGCATTTACCAATTCTACTCTTCGCGACAAGCTAACGGGGCGATGAGCAGTGTGAGTGGGATAAAAGAGAACACTTTTGTATTCTGTTTTCAGAGTAAGAGAGCTGTGTTGATCACCCATTGATCATGACAACTGTAATTTAGGACAAGGTTCACCAAGGAATTATCTGATATTTACCTTCTAAATTTAGGTTTTGGTAACATAGAGCCCCTTTCAGGAGTGTAATCATCGATGAGTACCCTGGTAGACCAAAGATCAGAGATTGAACAACCCAGTCGGAAGGGAAATCCAATTTGGCAGTGGATAGGGGTTGCCTTACTGGTTTATCTGTTAATTGCCGCCGTCGGCATGATTGGTTCTGGCTTTAAGTCAGCTACGGAGGACCAAGCCAAAGAACTGTTTGCCTTTGCCACTAACCCCTTTATGGGGCTGATTATGGGAATGGTGGCTACCGCATTGATTCAGTCTTCGAGTACCGTCACGTCCATTATTGTGGGGCTAGTGGCCGGGGGATTACCGGTTGCCACGGCAGTACCGATGGTCAATTGAAGAAGCGATTAAGGGCTTGCAAACCAGAGTGCAAAATCTGCTGAATCGCTAGCGTAAGTCCCAAGCCCAATAAACACTGGTCACCTTTAATCCTCGGGCAGTTTCCAAGGCAATAACTCGCAGCCCTCTCAGCTTGTCAACAAACCGTTGATAGGGCGTATTCCTAAGGGTTTTATCTAGGATGGTGTACGTTTTGGCGTGGCTGTGATATTCCTGCTTGCCGTACAGAAGCGCTAGTTCGATCATATCGGTGGAAATGGCCCGTTGCTGCATGCGTCGCTTCGTATGGCTAGGATCGCTCACGGTGCCAGACAGGAAAAACTCAGGCAGTGAATCGGTGCGAGAATCGTCGGTTAGCAGTTGATGCAGTTCATGGGCGAGTTTCATATCCTTGACCTAATCGCAGCTAAACTTAGCTTAAATCTAGGCTCATCAGAGCAAAACGATTAAACTACGGATCTATTGGCACTGCTGTTCTACCCATCTACGCAATAGTACTGAATTTAAATCTAGGAAAGTACAACAAAATACTGGAGCTGAGAGAACAGAAGTCAGCTTGAGCCTGGATTTCCCCCATGATGCCATGGTTAACACGGGGTGGGTCAAGCTTTGTTATGGAACGCTACGTCTCCGATAGAACTGAGTTTTGGGCTCTATCCAAATGCAGAGAGTTTTTTCAATGGATGTTGCGGGAAGTGAGATGGGTTAAGGTTCTAGATTCCTCTTCAAAACGGAGGAACCTAGAATTAATTTTTCATCGGTACTAGTGGGACTGACCTGCTGGGACGCCTGACGGCTGTAGGAGGCTGAGCAGGTTACCATCCGGGGTCCGCATGGCTGCGACTTTGCCGAAAGCAGGTTCTCTGACACGACCTTCGAGTTGGGCACCTAGGGATTCCAAAGTTGCGATCGCAGCATAAACATCTTCCACATGAAAACTCAAAATCGGAGAATCTCCCCCAGAAGACCCTTCTGCTGCATGAAGGGCAATCGTCGTCCCGCCCGCATCTAGCTCTGCCCAACCTGGACTTTGCATTTTCACGGCCAACCCCAGTCCTTCGGAGTAAAACTTTACGGTTGCCGGAATATCTTTAACCATCAGCATGACATGTTTAAATTCAGCGGCCATATTATTTGTTCCTAAACGCCCATCATATTGATCATAGTGATATTTAGCCGGGCGTGCTCCACAGGTAAGGCCGTGGATTGCTGAAAGGTTTATCATTCCGTTCACCCATGCTTTGCTTCCAGGGCGTGACCACCCGCTCTAAAACGGTTAATTATGGGACGGCTTAAATTATGAGATCCTAAATAAAGGCAGCAATCGGAAAAATCGCGATTGCTTATCCGTTGAGCCGTAAAGTTTATGAAAAAACATTATTGGTGGGTTGGGGGAGTAGCTGTACTACAGATTTTGATATTAGGGTTGCTGTATTTCAATTGGCCCCCAATGGTGCTGACCCTGCTGGTGCCTGAGAGTGAAAAGCCAGCCTGGCAGAGCTTAATTACACTCTTTGAAGCTCAACATCCTAAAACTAAAATTCAGCTGATTACTGCCAAAAATTTAGGAGGCTTTTTAACCAAACAGTTAAAAGAAGGAACGTGTTTGCCCAAAGGCTCGCCAGATATTGTCTATTTAGATGTCATTTGGGTACCAGAATTTGCGGTGCGAGGATGTCTTCAAGATCTGTCAAAGCGGTTTGTTCCGAAGATGAAATCGCAATTTTCACCTCAAGCCGTCAGAGATGGAGAATACCTTGGCAAGTCCTACCGCATTCCTTTTCGGTCAGATATGGGGATGCTCTATTACCGATCTGATTTGCTCAATCAAGCGGGCTATCAGCACCCCCCGGAGACCTTTACTGAATTAATAGAAATCTCGAAAACGCTTAAACAGAAGCAACTTGTAGAGTGGGGATTTCTCTGGCAAGGCGATCAGTATGAAGGCAAAATTGCCACCTTTGTCGAAGTCTTGAGGGGGCATGGAGGCTACTGGATTGATGAAAAAACTCGCCAGGTCGGACTCGATCAACCCCAGGCCATTCAGGCCGTTCAATTTCTCCGCACAACCTTGAAAAGCAAGGTATCACCTGCGAATGTCCTCACCTTTAGTGAAGACGAATCTCTGGCTCAGTTTAGAGCCGGGAAAAGTATATTTTTGCGCCATTGGCCCAGGGCGCGATCCTTTCTGGCAGATGACAACAACGGGGCTGTCAAGGCCGTACCCATGCAGCTCCACACCCCAGCTCATCAAGGAGGCCCTTGTAATGGCAGTTGGGGATTAGGCATTGCTAAAAAGACGCAGCATGCCGATCGAGCTTGGAAAGCCATTCAATTTTTCACGAGCGAGCAGGCTCAGCGCCAATTTACCCAGGAGACCCAGTTTGTTCCCAGTCATAAAGCGGTGCTCAAACAAGACTCTCCTGAGATTCAACAAGCGATTACAAAAGCCATCTTTCGACCTCGTATTCCTGAATATGATCAAGCCTCCGAAATCTTGCAAGCTGCCCTTAGCCAAGCCCTCAACCCGGACACATCCGATCAAGAGGCCCAGTCCATTATGAAAACAGCCGCTCAAGAAACGCGTCAACTCCTCAATCCGCCTTCATAGCCGAATGGATCAAGGATATTGCCTCACTTGTTGATTGGGTTCTTCAACCGGTTGGCTATTTTCACGGGCTTGCCACCATAACAAACCGCTGACTAGTAGAACTGAAAATAGAATCAGGTTTAAGAACCAGCCCCAAAGAAAAAGCGAGTTTTCGGGTGAGACAGTGGTGGCTTCTTCAGTTTGGGACTTTTGTGTGCCTGTGGCCTTTTCTTCACTCCGAGATTGAGGTAGAGGGTCGATCTTTCCTGTGTGGATATACTCTAAAACTTTGGTGGCAGATTGCGGACGATCCTGGACAAATGGGGCCATAAGGTGATCCACCCAATCTGCGAGAACCGAAGAGACGCCCGGTGCTTGGTCTCGCCAAATTAATTTTCCAGCATCATCTTCCTCTAAATCATAAGGTGGAATCCGAGTCAGCAAATGCACGCAAGTGCGGCCCAAGGCATACAAATCAGACTGCTGTACGGTCCTTCCCCGGATTTGCTCTGGAGGCGTATATCCTGCTGCAAAGATGCCGTCATTCGTAACCGTTGTATGGGGCCCAGTCGGGGGGTCACCCTTGCCCCTTGAACGAGGACGAACTTGTTTAACCGCACCAAAATCAATTAAGACAAGCTGACCATTGGGTCGCAGCATGATGTTAGAGGGTTTGATATCCCGATGCCAAATCTTGTTGGCGTGAAGATAGGCAACAATCTTGAGCAGTTCCCGTAACCAAGGCAATAGAGTTGCCTCGTCAATCGGGCCATTCTGATTGATCCAGTGGTGCAAGTTCTGACCTTCAATCTTCTCCATCAGAAAGTAATAGATCTTGCGCCGCCTGTGCGGTATTGATATGGAAAAGTAGCCTCTATCACTTCGATCTTCGGGATATACCTGGGGAATGCCTGGATGGTTAAGATTTTGAAGATGAAGCGCTTCCCGCCTAAATAGCCGCTCAAGGTACCCCCCGTTATATTTAAGGATTTTCATGACTTTGCGACCCATCTGAGGGTGTTCCGCCCAGCGCTTGTCCACAACATCAAAGATTTCTGTATTGCCAAAATGGTCTAGATTAACGAGCGGTTGAACGAGTTGATAAGTATGGTTCAGAACTAACGGGGATTGGCATCCGGGGCAGACTTCAACGCTGGCCTCGTTTCGTCGCTCCTTGCATTTAGGATTGGGGCAATATACAAATTTAGGCGTAGAGTGAGACATTATCCAATCACTACTTAGGCTTCAGCAGCCATCATCCGTTGGGTGACTTCCTTAATCAAAGGCAGAAGAATAAACCCTTGCTCTCCAGATTCAATCAGCGATCTCTTTTTGAGAGAGGCTAAAGCATCTATCAACTCATGGGTAGAGACAGAATCCAGTCTTGTATCCAGTTGTTTGAACGGCATACCTGCACTTTGGGCAGATAGAACATACAAAATTTGCTGTTCAAGAGAAGAAGTGCGATCCAGGATTCGTTCAATAAAATTATGAACGTCTCTAGTGGTCAAACTGTTGTCCAAAAAATCACGGACATTGCCATCAAAGACCTCCTTTATTGTTTCAGCAACCAATTTCAACATCATCGGATTACCTGCGTAGGCTGTGATTAGATATGGCCACTTTTTCTCTCCTGTAAGTCCCTTATCTCTGAGAAGCGCTGTAGCCGCTTCAAAGTCCAAGCCAAGAAGTTTAAATGAGCTAACAGAGACGGTTTTACCCTCCAACAAGGCAACTTCGCTATTTTTGGCTTGGCTGGTTATTAACACACAGGCCTTGTGGCGTATAACCCCTAATAATCTGATCCACTGGCCATAATTTTCGTAGTTGCGGCGATACTGCCCTGCTAAGTTGCCGCTTTGGGAAAAGGCTTCCATACCGTTAAGCACAAGTAAGCATCGATGTTGCTGTAGATATTGCATTACCCAGTCAATTTGCTCTGGCTCGGAAGCCGGTAAGTGATTAGGGCTAGAGGGTTCGAGGAAGTGGATTAGCTCTGACAGTAAGTCTGTGAGGAGCGGGGCATGGTAAAGGGAACGCCAAAAAACTCTCTCAAAATGGGGCTGTAGTCGTTGAGCAAGTTTTACGGCCAGTGTTGTTTTCCCCATACCCGCCATACCGTAGATGTTAAGTAAGCGATGACCTTCTTCAACAATCCGCTTTTCCAGCTTCGCTAATTCACTTGTCCGTCCATAAAAGACCGATACATCTGGCGCGTTTCCCCAATCCACTGGTTTTGAGGCAGGGAACTGTGTAGACAAGGCTCCGCCTTCTAACGCTTGCTGATAGCGAGTGACTAGTAGTTGTTGGAGTTTTTTCAGTTTGACGGGGCCTTTGCCCACAATGCCAAATTTTTGATAGACCTCGCTCAGGCGTTTGCGAGCTGCATCGCCACTAATGCCGAGTTGTTCGCCAATCACTGCTGTGGTGTGGCCTTCCACAGCAAGTTCTAAAGCAGCTAGTTCAGATTTAGAGACCCCTTTTTGGGCGGCTATCTGGTTCAAAAAATCTAGTGGAATCACTCGGCACTGCTCACATAACGATGGCCCATTTGTTCAATCATAGCCCGAGAATAGGGTATTTATGTGAGGCTATCCTGATGTTGTGAGCATTCTCTATCCCTTTATCAGTGGCCTTCCTGCATTCACTTGTAAGGATCACCTATAAGCGAGCCTGATGAACCATAAAAAGCTTGAGAGCCATTTTATTTGCTCCTTTTTGAAAGATTTCAACAATATTCACATAGAACTTGATTTATTGGGGTGAATAAAGTATACCTTTAAGTGACTCACATAAATGAGATTAGTATTTTATTTTTTCGAGGTTGCTGTAGCTGATGGCTGCAGCTTGATGTTGGGGTTGGCATCGACATTGCTGAGGCCCCCGGCACTGTCAGCTTCGGCGGTTCAAAAAAGACCTAAAACTACCCGTTAGGAACGTCGTGCAGCTTTCATGTTGACCAACGGTGCATATTCTTAGAGCAATTTAGGAAAAATGCAGCATGCCCTCCGATAAGTTCAGAACTCATTACTAGAACAATCTTTATTCCTCCAATCCGGCTGTTTGTGCTCTAAACCGAATCAGAAGATTCGCCATCAATCTGGTAAGCCCGTTATTTGGGAGCAAAATATATGAATAAACGCAATACTTTTAAGCTTTGTGTAGCCGTAACCATTCACATTGCGATCGCGACTGGTAGCTTAGCCAACCCCTTGGCTTTGGCAAGAGAACAAGACGATCTATATCAACTGTGCTCCAGATTTCCCCTCAACTCCAGATGCGACGGCTATAAAGTTCCGATCTCTCTTAAGACGCGGGAGGGAGAAAAAGCAAAATGCCTCTTGAATGGAGCAGAAAAAGCGAAAGCCTGCAAAGTAGTCCTGACGGAGAACGCCTTATCTGCCTATATCGAATCTGGCGATCGCTTAAAAGTGCTCGGCAATGCCAGAAATACGACTCAGATATCCATTCCCCTGGCCACCATTCGCTCCTTCAACTACTCAGAAAAGTCCAAAATTAACGTCGGAGCTGTCCTGGCGTTGGGTGTTTGGGGTTTATTGGCAAAAAATAGAACCGCAACCTTTGGCATTCAATATTCACCCGAAATGACTGAGACCGATGAGATTCGCTTTGCTCCCCAACCCAGTGCTGAGCCTCAAAACCAAGAAAGCAATGACCCAGCAAGAACGCCTCTCTCCGACGAAACAGAGACCCACTTATCTGAATTAACCTCAAGTCAATCTGAGGCTGAGTCTTCATCATCTCAGCAATTTCTGTTTGTGATTCAGCGAAAAAAAGGCAGGAAGATGCGTCAAAGTCTTGAAAAATCGACGGGGCTCACAGCCAGGATGTTTTCCATAGACGAGTAAATCCGACACGCCAATTCCTTTCTGCACTTCTCGGAGGATATCAGTGATGAGATTCCGACTCTCTATTAAGCAGTGGCTATTTCTGATCGTTGGAGGCTCTTTGGGGATAAGTTCCCTGATCGGCAAGATCGAATATGACCAAAAGCAGATGTTTTACAACAATGGGCTCCAAGCCTATGAAATGGCCAACTGCAATCTTGCTGTATCAGAACTCGGTACATTTCTAGCCAAAACATCAGCGGATGAAATGGATGACCAGGTGGTCCAAGCAAAAGCTATTCAAACAGAATGTAGCTTCCTAAAAGCTACCGAGACTCAGCGGAACGCAAACCATCCAGCCTTGAGTTTAGTGGGCAACTTGCAATTTATACAGCGATATCCTAAAAGTCCGTTGGCACAACCCTTACAGCAGGATATATCTAATTTATTTGCCCACAACGCCATCCCATTGCTGGCCCAAGTGCCATCCTGCGAAAAGCTGGAGGTTATCACCCAGCATAATCTGATGTCTCAATCGAACCAGCCAACGTTCTACCAGGCCTGCGGTCAAGCCTTCGAAAGAAGTGGGCAGTATCCCCTGGCCATTCAGCAATACGAACAATTTCTCGATCAATTTCCTAACCATCAACTGACGGAGGATGTGAAGCAAGCGTATGCCCAGGCACTGTATAAAGAAGCTCAAGCTAAAGGCGCTGGAACGATTCCGCCGCCGATTCAGCAAGGCTCGACTGGAGATGGCACCACTGTGGTGGAAATTCGGAACGATTCCCCGGAAAAACTGCGAAATGTCTTTGGTGGACCCACGCCTCGGGTGGAAGAACTAGAGCCATGCCCAGACTGTAAAAGAATTTACGAATCTCCGCCGAAAGAATGCCCAAATCAAGGACCTGTCGGTCGTTATACGGTTAACCCTGGTCAATATCGGGTTGTGGTGAAATCTATTAGTGACAGCATTGTTGTCCCTTACACTGGCGATTGGCCATTGGCCGCCAACACGCGTTATAACAATTGCTTCTACATTGTTCGTCGCAATCCTGTTCCTGAAGCCATACCGTCTCCCTCTCCATAAATAGTGCATCGGCAGCATTGGCGGTGCAGGGTTGAATGATGCGCGCAAAAAGTGGTTTCTATGCATTGGTGATAGCTGAATGGCTCCCTAAAATCATTGATGGGCTGGCTTAAACTGACCAGGTGCCCCCCGGAAAGAAGGAACCTGTCATGGGAAAAAACACCTAAGCCATGGCGAATAAAGCGTACCGGAATTAACACTGAATTGAATAGAGATTCGCTTTATGTGAGAAAAATATTTGACTTTTCTCACATAAAAGAGATATCTTAGACGAAACCAGTGATTACTCCCTCAGTCTGGGAGGTCTATACAATTCAAATAAACTCACATGACTGAAGAAGCAGTCATGGTCTGGTGTTAACGAAAAGGAAAAAGCATGACACCTCATCTATTATCTAGGGATGTTTTGAACATTGCCCAAGTCGCACCGTTATGGGAAAGCGTGCCACCCCAACAATATGGCGGCATTGAAAGTGTGGTCAGCACGCTGACCGAGGGATTAGTTCATCGAGGACATCACGTCACATTATTTGCAGTGGGCGAGTCTCGAACAGAGGCTGACCTCAAGGCGAGTTGTCCTAATCCCCTACGTTCGGATGGCAGCGAGGATGACTATCCCTATTTTGAAGCCCATCAGCTCAGCCAAGTCTTTGACCAGCAAAATCGTTTTGATATCATCCACTTTCACGATAAATGCGCTTCGTTACCGCTGAGTCGATGCTTTAACACCCCCACGGTCCATACCCTGCACTATCCCTTTACGGACAGTAACCACTCACTGTTTGCACACTGTCCGCAGCTTCCCGTGATCAATATTAGTGAGGCCCAAAAACAAACCATGCCCCACCTGAATTACATTGATACGATTCATAACAGCATAGACTTATCCCGATATCCTTTTGTGGCTCAATGCCAAACGCCACCTTATCTTGCCTTTGTCGGGCGGATGGCCCCTGAGAAAGGACCCCAGTTTGCGATCGCAATTGCCAAACATGCAGGATTACCCCTAAAAATGGCAGGCAAACTTGACCCTTCTGAGCAAGACTTTTTCGATCATCAGATCAAACCTCACATCGATGGTCAGTACATTCAGTATCTGGGAGAAATCAACCATGCCCAAAAAGCAGACCTCCTCGCCAAGGCAGCCGTCACGGTCTTTCCCATCGTCTGGAATGAGCCCTTTGGTCTAGTGATGCTGGAATCGATGGCCTGCGGTACCCCCGTAATTGGCATGAACTGTGGGGCTGTCCCAGAAGTGATTGCCAACGGTAAATCTGGGTTTATCTGCGCCACGATTAATGAGTTTGTTGAGAAAATTCCAGCGGCCCTCCAGCTCAATCGAGCAGACTGTCGCCAGCATGTCGAGACCTTATTCCACCCCACGCATATGGTTGCCCAATACGAGCAAGCCTATCGTCAGATCATTGGTCAAGTTCGTAGCCAAAATAATTTGCTCACCTTTCAGCGGCCACATTAGGGGCAGAGTTCCTCGCCTATGGCGTTTATTATTGGAGGATTTCCATATGAAATCGAGCATGTATGCCACTTACAAAAGGGTTGGGGGTGCGATAGTCAGTGGCTGCCTTGCAGGCATTGCAACCCTTCCCCACGCAGTCTGGGCCGTGCCCTACAGGCAAGTCCCCAATCCTCGGCAGCAAAACGGTGGATGGGTGACGGATATGGCCAATGTCCTTAGCCCGCAAACAGAGGTCCAACTCAATCAACTCATCACTGATTTAGAAGCCACAAATGGCAGCGAAATTGCTGTAGTGACCGTTCCCAATACGGCCTCCTCCGCTTCACCGAAAGCCTTTGCGACTAGCCTATTCAACCACTGGGGCATCGGTAAGCAAGCGGAGAACAACGGTGTCTTATTTTTGATTTCCAAAGGCGATCGCCGCGTCGAGATTGAAACGGGCTATGGAGTTGAAGCCATTCTACCCGACGCCAAAGTGGGACAGATTATTGATCAACAGATCCTGCCCAAATTTAAGACCGGAAATTTTGATCAAGGGACTTTAAACGGAACAAAACTCTTAATCAGCCATCTTGGCGCTGAGCCGTCTAGCCACGTTTCATTAAATCCAACAAACACTCAAAATCCAACAAACACTAAACCACTGGTTCCCAATCCTTCTCCAAACAGCCCTGATTTTTCTTGGTTATTGTGGGTCCTAGGCTGCGGAGGGTTAGCAGGCGGCATGGGTTTTCTAATCAAAAAGAAAAAAGGAACGCTATTAAAACCTGGGAAACGTTCTCGTGTCTCCCGAGAAGAATATAGCAACGACTTGGGATTTACACCTCCCCGGTGTATGTATTGCCAAAAAAGCCTTAGGAAGGTGGATGCTGACATCCTCTCATCCCACCTCACCACCATTGAACAAACCGCACAAAAAATAGGGAGTGTTAAGTTTGTCGGTTGGCAATGTTCAAATTCTTGTGCCAAAGCCGCAGATTCTATTCATATTCGCGCTTATATTTGGAATCCAATCTCTTTCCGAGAATGTTCAGACTGCCAGGAATATACAATTCGTCACTCTACTGAAACCTTGGAAGAAGCAACAGAACAAGACTGTGGGAAGCAATTGATTACCCAAATGTGTGTCTGTTGTGGACTCCACAAAGAATATCAGGAAAAAACACCTCGTCTAAAACCTGTCCCGTCCCCTTCTAGTAGCACCAGTGGAACGAGCAGTTATGGCACTTACGGTGGCTACGGTGGTGGGGGATTTGGCGGCGGCGGTAGCAGTGGCGGCGGCGGGGGAGGATTTGGCGGCGGTAGCAGTGGCGGCGGCGGAGCTGGAGGAGGGTGGTAACTCACAATTGTTTGAGAGGTAGAGACCATGAATTCGAAAAAGCGCTCGATTCCAGCCAGTGATACCCCTGCAATTTTTGAGCTAGCCTCTCAATATGCCTTTGCTGACCTAGACCATTACTCTCAAGCAGAGCTGGAAATGGCCGCAGCAGAAGCAGGCATTCCAGCCGAGTATATCCCTCAAGCCATTGCCGAGATTCAGGCTCAAAATGCCGAAAAACTAACAAAAAGGCATAATATAGGACGATGGGTGAGAAAGTGGCTGCTTATCAGCCCTATTGCTATAATAGAGGATATGGGGTGGAGTATTGCCATATACAATGCGATTACTAAGCATCAAATTCAGGTAGAAGCGGCTTGGGCGCAAATCGAGAACCAACGCCAGCGACGGGCAAACTTAATTCCGCAGTTGGTCAAGGTTACTCAAACCTACACCACCCATGAAAGCACCCTGGTCACAACGCTCACCGAGGCATGACAAGCCTACTTAGAAGCGGACAGCCTTGAACAGCAGCAGGATGCAATTACAAAAATCGATCAGGCGATTGATCAGTTTCAAACTTATGCCCTGAAGCATTCAGCTCTCAAATCCAGCCAGTTTTATATCAACCTCCAGCACGAAATCACTGGTACGGAAAATCGGCTGGCCATAGAACGAATGCGATACAACCAGGCTGTACAAAGCTATCAGCAGCAACTGCAAGGTTTCCCCAATACTGTCGTTGCCAAGCTTTCAAGATTTGAATCAAAGCCCTTTTTGAGCGCAGATTAACGCCTAGCTTGGACCATACGAATAAGCCCGGCTAAGGATCATTTTCCCTGCTTATCAACATGTATACACGCTAATTCGTAAGCGTGAATTGGATGAATTCAGCTTTTGAAGCTGAACGGTTCATAGGAGATCATTGAAATGAATAATGTTAGAAATTATGCGGGTTGGTTGAACTGGAAAACCGGACTAGGGCTGTTTGTTGCCCTGATTGGAGTCAATACCTTTCAAATTTTGGGACCGACCCAAATTGGCGTTTACAAGTTTTTAGGTAAAGTTCAAAAAGGATCTATGGCCCAAAGTGGCCTGAACTTCAAGTGTCCTTTGCTCTGCGGAATTGATGTCTATGAGGCCAACATTCAAGAAGAACAATTCCCGGCAGCAGCAGCAACCAAGGATTTGCAGGACCTCACAGCTGAGTTAACGGTTTTCTATACGGTTGATCCGGGTCCACTCACCACCACTCGGACCCGCATTGGCACCATGCCTCAAGTCAAAGCGAAAGTGAGATCCCTAACTCAAGAAGCCTTTAAAGCGTCCAGTGCTCAATATACGGCAGAAGAAGCCATTACCAAGCGTGAACAGCTCCGTAAAGCCTTTGATGAAGGGATGTCTAAGCGCCTATCCAAATTTGGGATTAATTTCGAAGGTAGTGCCATTGAGAATCTCAGCTTTAGCCCTAAATTTAATGAGGCGGTAGAAGCGAAGCAAATTGCGGAACAGCAGGCTAAACAAGCGATTTTTGAAGCAAAGAAGGCTGAAGCCCAGGCCCAAGCGGAAATCAACCGCGCCAAAGGTAAAGCCGAAGCCCAACGCCTCCTAGCTGAAACTCTAAAAAGCCAAGGCGGTAAGCTAGTACTCCAAAAAGAAGCGATCGCAGCCTGGCGTGAAGGCGGTGCCCAAATGCCTAAGGTGTTGGTGATGGATGGCAAAGGCAATAACAGCGTTCCATTTCTCTTTAATCTTGGGAATGTGGACGCCCAACAACAGTAGAGATAAAACGTGCAGCAGTGCTTCCAACCGTCTGCTGCACGTTTGGTATAGAACATCTGGTGATTAGCAGTGATGACAGACCGCAGAGTGATAAAGGCCCGCCGATTGATAGGATTATTTTTTTCGATTTTGGCATTTATTAAGGAAAAACGCCCAACAGATGATACCGGTGGGAAAAGCTTTATCGACTCAATAACCCACCCGGATTCCGTTGCCAAGGATGCCTACGGATCTAACCTACCTCCACCACAAATTTCTGAAACCGTTTCCCAGGTACCTTGAGGATCAAAGAAGCGAGCCACATAGTTATGGTTCAATAACTCATCCGTTAACACCCAGTCATACTTTTCACTGCGCTTCGTCCGCACCACATCTGCAAGTCTCAGGGGGTTGGCAGGACCTAGATTCACCAAAGACTGCAAATAGGGCATCAGCTCATCCGGTTCCACCCCTTTGACCTTAATCGCTAGCCCTTCTTGGCTGGCCTTTAAGCCACTATCCAACAGCAACATCTGCAGGGTATTCATGATCAAGCTGCCTCGCCAGGGAAAGAGCAAGACCTGCTCATCTTCACCCACGATATATTCTTGATCCAATCCGCAGTCGTGGAAGTGAGTTCTCGCCTCCCCTAAAAGCTGTTTCGCCGTCTCATCTAAGTAAACGGGTACATCCGTTGAATGGTAAATCTTGCGCATAGTCTGCCGCACCCGATCATGGACAAAGCCACTGCTACCCCCAAATCGGGGGGCTTGTCCCTCTCCTTCTGCGGGCGTTACCATCACCACTTGCTTTTCGCTATCCACAGACTGAACTTGCCACCGCCGACCCGCAAATAGCAACACCATCTCTTCTGCGATAGGCATCGAAGTAGGTAAAGTCCCCAAAACATTCTCTGGGGTACTAATTCGGTACTCTTCGGTTGTGGAAAAAGCGGTGTAAAACGTGTAGTTATTGACCAACCGTTCCCCTTTTAGGCCCAGCAGTAACAGGCCATCCTGGCTTTGCTGAATCAGATCGCGTTCCCCTAAACACCGCAGTAGCTTGATAAACAAGCCTTGCTCCATTTCTTGAAAGGGGCCTTCCTGGCAAAAGTCATGCCAAGCCTGATCGGCCCGAATACCGCCCTGTTGGGCAATGCTGGATAGAAGTTGTTGAATCAGGGTAGAGAGGTGCAGACGTCCGGCAATCGGCGGTTCATACCAGCCTTCGAGGAGTAAATTGATAATGGCAATCCCTTGCACTAAATCGGGATATAGCGCCTGCTCAGGAGAGATATAAGCATCCAGTTGGGGGACCGATAAATAGACCCGCATAATGGCCGGATCGCCTGCCCGTCGGCCTGAGCGTCCCAATCGCTGACGGGTACTGGCCACGGAGCTAGGCGGACCAATCTGGGCAATAGACTGGACAGCGCCTACATCAATCCCCATTTCTAAGGTCATGGTGCAAATAACGTTGACGGGGTGATCGCGCTTGAGAGCCTCTTCCGCCTCCGCTCGCAGTTCTTTGGAGAGGCTGCCATGATGGGGCATAAACTCATTGGGGACCCGATATTTTGCCGATAAATGGCGCAAAATATCGGCATACCGCTCCACCTGGCGGCGACTGTTGATAAAAATCAGATTCTTTTCCCCGCGTAAAGCCTGGAATAAATGCTGCGCTATTTCCAGGACATCCGGAGGTGCCGCTTCATCTTCTTCGTCATCCGGGTCTGGGGGGGGGGATGACCGATAGCCTCGGAGTTGTAGCTTCAGTTCATCGCCTTTGGCAAAAGACTGAACCAATTGCACCCGCTCTTGTTGTCCCGGACGCAGAAACGCTGCTGCCAGGGACATGTCTCCTAGGGTGGCACTCAAACCAATCCGGGGCACAGGGCGATCGACCACTTGCTCAACCCGCTGCATCAGAGATTGAAGCTGTCGACCCCGTTCAATGCTGATAAAAGAATGCATCTCATCAATCACGATGTAGGAGAGAGAGGCAAACAGTCGACCCAGTTCTGGCCCTCGGAGGACAAAGAGGGCTTCCAGCGATTCAGGGGTAATGAGCAGCACGCCTGCTGGTTTCTTGAGCAGGCGTTGCTTGGGACCAGAGCTAATATCGCCATGCCAGGGACACACGGGCACATCTAGGCAATCGCCAATGGCTGACAGACGACGGTGCTGATCATTGATTAAGGCTTTGAGAGGCCCGAGTCCGATGACCTGGATGCCTTGGGCAGGCTGATCGACCAATTGCGACAAAATAGGTAGGAAAGCAGCTTCTGTTTTGCCTTGGGCGGTAGCCGCCGTGATGATCACATCCCTGTCTGCCGCCAGGATGGGAGGGATGGCTAGCTCCTGAATTTCCCGCAGAGAGGGCCATTTTTTGCTGGCAATCCACTGTTGAACGCGGGGATGAAGGCGATAAAAGTTGGAGGCGGCAGGCACAGTCATGGGGGCAGCAATGAACATTGCTAAGAGCTTAGTTGATCGCTGGCAATGTGAAAAAGAAGGCGGTGCCTTTGCCGACCTCGGTCTCAAAATCCTAGGGTTCAACGATGCTTCGACCGACCGTCAACGGGGAGGACATCACCGGTAAATGCCGATCGAGAATGGGCTCAATCAGCAATGTTGCCTACTGGGGTGGGTTCCGATGGCGACGCTGAAGCCTCAATGTTTTTGATAGGCAATAAAAGGTAAAACTACTTTACAAAAAGCGAAGAATTTTATGGAAGATATCTTAATAGTTTGTGATGCTCTAACAACCAGTTCTCCTAGTAGCTAGACGGCCAGATAGGATTTTATTTCTAAGTGGGATAGCGGATGGTAGGGGTGCTGAAATTCACTTGATGTTTTAGGTCTCTTTCTGGCCCCAATTCAATTTTATAGGTGCTGGCTTTTTTCTAAGAGAGAGGCTTTAGTGGACATTCTCTCAGTAACATTACTGAGAGAATTATTTTTATAAAAATTTAATTAGTTCCGTATGTTTACTGACGCGATCGCAAGGATGAAGCGGGTATAAGAAAAGTACAGAAGAACAGCCCAACACCCGCAGAAATGCGGATTCTTGATCCGTAAAGTTTATAGATTTATAGGTCAATAAAGCTGGGTTGATTTGGGGAGTCAAAGGGGCATAATGCTGACCCTTAATCCTCAGAATAAGTCGCTCAGTTCGAGGCGAGTGCGGGGGGATCGATCCATCATCGATTAAGGCAAAGTCCTTCGGTGAAGGATGGACGAAACGAAGAAGATGCTTAGGGATAATTAGTAAGCCCCTGAGCACGCTCAGGGGCATTGCCCCTAGCTTATATGGGGGATTTTAAGTTTATGAATGCGTTAACTTCACAGTATAGTCCGGTGCGCCATACCGAAATCTTGATGATTGAAGATGATCCGCAAGATGTCGAAATTGTTATGCAATTGCTGGAGGAAGCGCATCAAAACTCAATTTTGCTCAGTCACTGTTCAACCTTGAATGCAGGATTAGCCACGTTAAGTAAAGCCAACAAAATTGATCTAATTTTGCTGGATCTATCCTTAACCGATACCCAGGGGCTAGATACGTTTCGAAAAATTCATGATGCTTTTCCAACCATCCCGCTGATTATTCTCAGTGGGAATAGTGATGAGCGGATCGCCCTGGCAGCGATGCAGGCGGGCGCACAAGATTTTCTGGTCAAAGGTCAGTTTGATAGCACGGTGTTGTCTCGGGCCATTCAGTATGCCATCGAACGCCAGCATCAAAAATTGGAGTTGGAATATAAGAATTTGGCCTTAAAGGCTTTATCTGACCAACTCGAAAGGGCCAATCGCGAGCTGGAAAGCCTAGCAGCGGTCGATGGGCTCACCCGAGTCTATAATCGTCGCCGATTCGATGAGGTTTTTCTGGCCGAGTGGAATCGCCTCCTGCGAGATGAAAAACCCTTGTCCTTGATCATGGGCGATGTTGATCAGTTCAAAGCCTATAACGACACCTACGGCCATCGAGCTGGGGATGCATGTTTAGAGCAGATTGCCCGAGCGATCGCAAAAGTTGCTAAACGGCCTGCAGACTGTGTGGCCCGCTACGGTGGCGAAGAGTTTGTGGTCATCTTGCCCAATACTGATTTGGCGGGGGCGACTTACGTGGCAGAGAGCATTCGCTCGGCAGTCCATAGTCTCCAGCTTCCCCATACCACTTCATCCGTCAGCCATCGAGTAACCCTCAGTTTTGGAGTGGCTTGTCAAGTGCCGGATGATGGGATGGCACCCTCCCTTCTGATTGAAGCGGCAGATCGGGCCATGTATGCGGCCAAAGAAAGTGGACGCGATCGCATTCAAGTCCACCATGCTGATTGCGCCATCAATCTCCAATCGCGACACACCTTGCAGTGGGTGAGCCGAATACGGGATGCGCTTGAAAAGAATCAATTTGAGTTGTACGCCCAACCGATTCAAGCATTACAGGCTCCCACCTCTGAACCGTGTTTCGAAATTCTGTTGCGACTCTGTGATCAACCGGGTATTGTCTGTTCGCCCAGTCTATTTTTTCCCGTTGCCGAACAGTATGACTTGATGCCTCGGATTGATCGCTGGGTCATTAAGCATTTGTTTGCAGAGTTAGGGGAAATTAATGCCCTAATGCTGCAAGAAGCGATCTTTTTCGTTAATTTATCGGGGGCAACGTTCAAGAATATGGAAATTGCCTCTTTTATTGCCGAGCAGCTTGCGCGCTATAACTTGAAGCCAGAACAGTTCTGTTTTGAAGTTTCAGAAACCGTCGCTCTAAACAACGTTGAGGCAGCGGCGAAAGTGACACGAGCGCTAAAAAAAATGGGTTGTAAGGTCGCCCTAGATGATTTTGGCAGTGGTTTGTCCTCCTTTACCCATTTGAAAAAGATTCCAGCTGACTTTGTCAAAATTGATGGTTCCTTTATCAAAGGCGTCCTTGATGACGACCTGTCTAGGGGGGTTGTGGAAGCGATCCATCATGTCTCGAAGACGATGGGGCTGCAAACCATTGCTGAATATGTTGAATCCCTTGCCATTCTAGATTGCCTCAACGACGTTCATATTGATTTTGCCCAGGGTCATTATTTTGGCCCTGCTCGCCCCTTGGTCGACACCCTGGCCACTTGGCAAACCTCCACATTTACAGAATGTCTACCGGCTTAACGCTTTGCAGCGACGGGCAACTTCCCATCGCTTTCGCAATATTCTTTATGACTTCTTTGCACTCCGTATCAGAAAGTAACGAGTTGCTCATTGCTTTTCCCGTTTGAGCATTACTAAGATATTCGTAAACTTTCCTGTGAACGTGAGTCTGCTATGCATGCTGGCGAAGCACATTTGCAAACCCTGTCACTTGATCAAAACGCTTCGTTCGATCAAATTCGGGAAGCCTACCAAGATCTAGTAATGGTGTGGCATCCCGACCGATTTTTGCATAACCCTCGCCTTTACAGAAAAGCGGAAGCCAAGCTCAAAGAATTTAACCAAGCCTATGCCTACTTAAAAGCCCATCAACCTCGGCCTGCTCAAGCGGCTCCTGACCGATCGAGCACTGCGCCCTCCTCACCACCAGCAAAACCTCGGGTACCGAAAAGACGTCGGGCCTGTCCATGGTTAACTTTCAGCGATGCGGCCTATATTCTCAATCACTATTCTTTTCAGCCTGTGGCACCCAAAACGGCGGGTCATCAAACCTACCATAGTGGTCCTTTTGTGTTGGATACCTGTGATCAACCCGCAGAGGTGACCCTTTCAGTTCCCTGCGACTCCGTCCATGGGTTTGATCGGATTTTGCTATCCATTCCCTGTAAATCCAAAGGTCACTTCTGCCAAGCTGAAGCGGAGCAATTGTTGCAGCTCTTGCAAAATCAAAGGGTTTAGCAGCTCAAACTCGGAAATCCTCTTGCCTGTTCCAAATTCGCGAGTTCCCAGTCTGCTCCTTCTAAGCAGGTTTGCTTAAATTGAGCCCGATGGAGCCGAGCCCCCCGAAGATTGGCCTGCCGTAAATTCGCTCTGGTGAAGTTCACCTTACTCAAATTGCTCCAAGCTAGGTCTACCTCTTCGGCATTAATATCCGTAAAGTTAGCGCGAACCATATAGGCTTGCGCACAGTGGGCCTCACGCAAATTAGCGCGGCTGAGATCAGCGCCATACAAATAAGCCCCTGTTAAGGTTGCCTCACTGAGATTCGCTTGGCTTAATCCAGCTTGAATCAGGTTGGCAGCTTCCAGTTCTGCACACCTTAAATCTGCTCGGTGGAGCTGAGCGGCTTCGAGTTCTGCCCGGCGAATATCTGCATTTTTTAAACCGCAGCCAATCAAGTTAGCGCGGCTCAGCTCAGCTTCTAGCAAGACAGCTTCGCTTAAATCACCGCCAATTAGATTGGCATCGCGCAGATCGGCCCCTTTTAACTGGGCCTGATGAAGATTGATGGTCACCCCTTCAATGCCAGTGAGCTGGGCTTCGATTAAGTTAGCACCACACAAAAGACTATTACTGAGATTGACGCCTGTTAGGTTGGCACCCCGCAAATTGGCAGCGGTTAGATTGGTATTGCTCAGGTCGAACGCCTGTAAATCCATTTGCCCTAAGTTGCAGCCTGCCAGATTGGGGGATTTGTGGCTATTATCCTGTCGCCACTGAGCCCAAATCTCAGGACCACGATATAAGAGGGCAAGGTGCTCCCCTGCCATAGCAATTTCGTATTTGCTCATTTCAGCTATTCATTGCGCTTATCACCCAGAGGCTCGCGTCCAGGGACATGCTCAAGGGCATCCACTACAGCCGCCGCTGCCGTTTTAATATCTCGTTCAGCTCCTCCCAAGTATAATCGGCCAAAACTGCCCACGGAGGTGATTTGTAAAATATTGATCAACGCTGCTTTCTCTGCTTCATTGGCTGCAAGTGAAGCATAGGCCGCGGGCTGAACCTCCATCACGTAGAGGGCTTGACCAGCCAGCAACATGTTACCTCGGCTGTTGCGATTAATCAGCTGGGCATGGTGTGGATCGATATTACGAATAATTTGGCTAGAGATCACTTGTGGACGTAAGCGTTCATTTTGCTTGACCCCCAGGGTTTCTAGCATGGCTCGGCCTGCCGTTTGGGTTTCAGCTTGGCTACTGGCATGGACTTCTAGAACACCGTACAAGCGTTCCACCATCTGCACCCCGGGTCGAACAACGGCGGCTTTGAGGGCAACATCCATAATCCGATTAATTTCGATGCCGGGGGAAATCTCTAACCACAGAGACGTATCACCTGGTAAGGGTAAGAAACCGACTGCGACCTTGCCCATATAGGCAGCATGCTGGGGCTGGAGGCTATCTAAGTAGACATAGCTACGCAATTCAACACCCAAAATAAAAATCTCCTGTCGATACAAAAAGAGTCCCGACGGATCGCCAGGGGCGACCACATCTGCACAAGGTGTTAGAGATAGTCTCCATTGATGTATGAAAGCATAGAACCGTCCTATCCAGTTGGTTTTTCCTCTGGTGGCCAGTGGATGCAAGTCGCTCTATTCAAGTTGCCCCATGGCTTGGGCGGCTAGCCAAGCGGTGGTCCAGGCATTTTGGAAGTTAAACCCACCGGTGATGCCATCAATGTCAATTACTTCGCCAGCAAAATACAATCCAGGACAACGGCGGCTTTCCATGGTTTTGAAGTTGATTTGTTTGAGATCGACGCCGCCGCAAGTGACAAACTCGTCTTTGAAGACGCCTTTCCCCAAGACCTGGAATTTCCCTTGGGTCAGTTGTTGCAGCAGCGATCGCAACTGCTGTTTCGATAAATCTGCCCAACGCTGTTGGGGGGACATCCCGGCGGCGGCAATCAGTTTTTGCCAGAGACGTTGGGGAAGTTTGATGGGGCAATGGTTTGCGATCGCACGTTTGGCAGCGCTTGCTCGAGTCTTTCCCAACAACTGGCGCAGGTCTTCATCGGAGCAATGGGGCACCCAATTGACCGTCAATTCTCCCTGATATCGACTCTGGTGAAAGGCCCGAGCTCCCCACGCAGAGAGTTTGAGGACTGCAGGACCACTTAATCCCCAATGGGTAACCAAGAGAGGCCCCTGCTGGTCAAACTTTTGATCACCCACAGTTAAACGCAATAGCACCGGATCAACGGTGATACCGGCTAAATCGTGCAATCTCGGATCCTTGATTTTGAAGGTAAATAAGGACGGCACCGGAGATACCAGGGTATGGCCCAACTGTTGGGCGAGGCGATAGCCGAGGGGATGACTGCCCGTGGCTAGAAGAATGCGATCACATCTCAGTTTCTCCCCGGATTTGCACTGAATTGTAAATTGATTCCCGGGCTTGATACGCGTCACAGACATGCCCGTCCGCACCTGAATCCCCAGGGTCTGAGCCGTTCGTTGCAGGCAGTCAATAATGGTCTCCGAATCATTGGTGGTGGGAAACATGCGGCCATCGGCTTCCGTTTTTAAGGAGACTCCGTGGGATTGGAACCAACGCACCGTATCCTGAGGTTGAAAGTGACTAAAGGCCCCCCGTAAGGCTTTAGACCCGCGTGGGTAGTTGCCCACCAGTGCTGAGGGTTCAAAACAAGCGTGGGTAACGTTGCAGCGCCCGCCCCCGGAAATTCGCACTTTAGAGAGCAGTTGTCCACTGGCTTCCAAAACCGTAATCTGAGTTTGGGGATACGCTTCTGCACAGGCAATTGCCCCCCAAAAGCCAGCCGCGCCGCCGCCAATAACGACAATATTCACCATGTCTTTATTACACCTAAAATTAAGCGTAATTTAGGCCTGAGATTGATTTTTTAAATAGGTATCAATGGCATCAGATGCCACTTCAGTCAGGGTTTTGCCCTGGGCACTGGCGGTTTCCTTCAGTCTGCTGTAGACATCTTCCCGGAGGTTAACCCGATGGCGAACCCGGGCTTTGCCGCTGGCAATTTTGCCGGTTTGCGTGGCTGGATCATAGGTGTCGCTGAACTGACGCAGGGCATCAAAGCCCATGCGATCGCAAAAATCACCAAAGCTTTCAGCCGATTTACCCTTTTGCTTAAAGAAAGCCAAGAGAGGCTCTAAGGTCGTCTCCAGTTCGTCTATGGGCATAACTTCCATAAAAGTCCGGGCTAACCGAGTCTGATTGGGGCTTCCCCCTAACCAGAGCTGATAGGCAGTTGGTTTAATCCCAACAAAGCCGAGCTCAGCCATATAGGGGCGAGCACAGCCGTTAGGACAGCCCGTCATCCGGATGACAAAATGCTGGTCGCTAAGCTCCAGTCGATTGAGCAGCCCCCGAATGCGATCCAGAATGCCGGGGATGGCGCGTTCCGATTCTGCGATCGCTAAACCGCAGGTGGGCAAGGCTGGACAAGCCATTGCATAGCGAACCAACGGGTCAATCTCTGTCTCTGCCAGCACGCCTGCATGGTTCAAAATGTCTTGAATTGCCCCTTTGTCACTGGGCTGAATATTGTAAAGAATCAGATTGTGATTGGCCGTCAGCCGCATGGGCAGAGTGAACTGCTGTGTAATTTGGCGCAGGGCAGATTTAAGCTGGAGCTTGCCGCTATCAAAGACCCGACCATTCTCAATGGAAATACCCAAAAAGAGCTGGCCATCGCCCTGCTCATGCCAACCTAAGTAATCCTCATACCTAAAGTCTGGCAGTGGTCGGCTTGGCGCTAGAGATTTACCAAAATATTGTTCAACGACGCTACGGAATTTATCAATGCCCCAATCATGAATAAGGTATTTCATCCGAGCATGGCGACGTTGCTGGCGGTCACCATAATCGCGCTGGGTGGCCACAATCGCTTTAACCAGGTCGTAGATCTCCTCTTTGGCGACATAGCCCAACGGATCGGCAATGCGTGCAAACGTCTCCTCTTTTTTGTGGGTACGACCCATACCCCCGCCCACAAACACATTGAAGCCCTGGAGTTGATCCTGGTCGTCTAAGATAACGACCAGGCCAACATCTTGGGTGTAGAGATCGATGGAGTTGTCTCCTGGCACAGTGACGGCAACCTTAAACTTCCGGGGCATATAATGCTCCCCGTAGATCGGTTCTTCGTCATCCTTCAGATTGGTACCGTTGGTGTTCTGCTGCCGGGCGGCTTTAACCTCAGGGTGTTCCTCAGCCGATAAGAATTTCTCCCCGTCTAACCAAATCTCGTAGTAGGCCCCGGTTTGGGGTGTCAGTAAATCGGCAATCCGGTTGGCATAGTCCTGAGCATAGGTATAGGCAGGCCGATTGGTATAGGGCGCAGGGGGAGCCATCACATTTCGATTCAAATCCCCACAGGCTCCCAGGGTAGAGCCCATACTGCGAATAATGGCAGCAATGACCGTCTTTAAATTTTGCTTAAGCACCCCATGAATCTGAAATCCCTGGCGAGTGGTTGTCCGCAAGGTGTGATTGCCATAGGTCTCACTTAGTTCATCCAGGGTTTTATATAGTTCCGCTGGAATAAACCCGCCTGGGCTGCGGGTCCTCAGCATAAACTGATAGTCTTTCTCTTGCCCTTTGACCCGATTGTCACGATTGTCTTGTTGGTAAGAGCCATGAAACTTGAGGATTTGGATAGCCTCTTCTGGCAAGTTCTTGGCGTCAGTCTGCAATTCTGCAACTAATGGGTGACGTAAATGATGACTTCGCTCTTTAATACCTTCCAATTTGGAAAGTTTGGGGGGCGTCGGTTGTTTGGGAGGGGCATTGACCATGAGGAAACTGGCAGTTGATGACGATGACAAGAGCACAAACAAAACGATTTCCTCGCTATGGGAAATCGCTGTTGTACTGAGATGGTACCGAGCTACTTTACCGCGTCTTTTACCAATGTCCGGTAAGTCGGTCGGAATGTCGGTAAATCATCATTTATTTTACCATTGCCGCTTGGCGCAGATGCTAGGCGTTGGTTTGCCAGATGAAAGGGGAAATAATCTTGATCGGGCGTGAGCTGAACGCTGTTTAAGCGATCAAAATGGCTGACAGATTCGTCAAATGTGACTCAACATCAACTATCGGTAGCCCCCATGAGGTGAGGAGCAGGATGAGACCATTTCCCAGCTTAAATGCTTATCTTTGGGGATCATGATTGGGGAGGCATTGTCGCATCCAGCACCGATTCAAGTGTTCAATGCGGTACAGTTGCCAAAATCGGCTGGGATTCAACACGAGTTTAATTTCAGAATGAAATAAGGGCTGGTTGAGATATTGCCAGACGGGAAACCAGTTGTGATGAGAGTTAGAAATCATGACAATTCAGTGGTGGGGGTGTTCTGGCGTCTAATCCTCTGGGTTCAGCATAGCGAAGCGTTGACTCAGGAAGGCTACCGTTAAAAGGCTTAACACTCATAACTTTCGTGAAAATTGGGGAGACCTATAAAGGATCCCCAAAAGTTATAGGTTAGCCAGCTGAAGCAGACGTTGAGGGTGCCCAGAAAGCTGATGATGATTTGGATAAAAGACGCGCTCCGTATAGGCTTAGAATGCCCAGAATTGTCGTAACATGAGTCACAAATTTTCAGGGGTTCCTAAAATCTTTACAAATGACTCGACCCTAAGGGAGCCAAGGGAGAGCTACAAAGTTTATGATTAATTAATAATTTCTAGGGCGTATGCTGATTCCTGCTGTGAGGGGTGAAGCGTTCATTTAAGGCAATGATGCGACTCACGGCCTCAGCGAGGATTCATATCGTCGATGCCAGGAACTAAAGCGCAGTAGGGGGAAGTCCATCTCATGAGGGGTGGCATAAAGTAAATGATGGCCTGATTGATCTCAGAATCTAGGTCGTTCTGGCGGGTGCTAATTCGTATTTAAGAGGAATAGAGCGTTTCCATGTCTTTATTTGATTGGTTTGCAAACCGGCGAAAATCTCATCCTGTGACGAAAGCGCAGCCTGAGCGGGAAATTTCAGATGGATTATGGTCAAAATGTGAGTCCTGTGGTGCTCTCACCTATACTAAGGACTTACGCGCCAATCTGATGGTTTGCCTAGAATGTGGCCATCATCTTCGAGTCACCAGTGATGAACGTATTCATCAACTGATTGATGCCGATACGTGGGTATCCATGGATAATAATTTGGTTGCCTGTGATCCGCTTCAGTTTCACGATCGCAAAGCCTACTGCGATCGCATTCAGGAATACCAAGATAAAACAGGTCTGCAAGACGCCGTTCAGACAGGAGTCGGAGAGCTAGATGGCCTGTCCCTGGCACTAGGAGTAATGGACTTTCGGTTTATGGGCGGCAGTATGGGGTCCGTTGTGGGAGAAAAACTGACCCGATTAATTGAGCATGCCACCCAAAATCGCCTGCCCTTAGTCATTGTCTGTGCCTCGGGAGGGGCTCGTATGCAAGAAGGGATGCTTAGCCTGATGCAGATGGCTAAAACGTCAGCTGCTCTGGACCAGCATCGTGCTAGCCGTCTGCTTTACATTCCGGTCTTAACTCATCCCACAACGGGGGGGGTGACCGCCAGCTTTGCCATGCTCGGGGATATGATTTTGGCAGAACCCAAAGCCACCATCGGTTTTGCCGGTCGCCGCGTGGTCGAACAGACTCTACGAGAAAAACTGCCGGATGACTTCCAGACCTCCGAATATTTGCTCAGCCATGGATTTGTGGATGCGATTATCCCCCGCCCTGAGCTAAAAGAGACCTTAGCCCGGCTGATCCGAATTCATGCTCAGATGCCTATGGCTTCAGATGTTTCACCGACTGCGGTTCCAGTGGCTGCCGCTGCTGCTGAATAGCTGATCCAGGGCTCAACTTTGATCCCATTCCATCCCAGATTTGACCCATTTTATAGAATCTGGATTTGGGAAAGGGACACCTCAATGGCATGATATTAAATGGGTCAACCTTAATAAAATCAGTACGTTAATGATTATGGGGTTTGCAGACCTGTCAATCTC
>NZ_JANQOP010000052.1 GCF_028285745.1 Acaryochloris sp. IP29b_bin.137
TCGAGCCAAAGCCCTGGGCAAGTCTCGATATGTCGTCTTCGAAGCAGCCATGCGCGATCGCGTTCAGGCATTGCTTCGGGTAGAAACCGACCTGCGAGCCGCCATTGCCAACCAAGAGTTTCAGCTCTACTATCAACCGATTGTGTCCTTAGCCACCCATGAGATTGTTAGTTTAGAAGCATTGATTCGTTGGCAGCATCCTGAGCGAGGCATGATCTCGCCTTTAGGATTTATTCCTGTGGCGGAGGAAACAGGATTGATCTTAGCGATTGGTCAGTGGGTTTTGGAGGAAGCCTGTCAACAGTTATGGCAATGGCATCAGATCCTAACCGGGATGCCGCCCTTGAGTATTAGTGTTAATCTGTCCCGTAAGCAATTTTCTCAGGCCAGTTTAGGCAAACAAATTCAATCGATTCTATCGGAGACGGGAGTCAGTGCCCGTCACCTCAAGCTAGAAATTACAGAAACCATGATTATGGAAAATGAAGTGATGGTTTCTGAACTGATTAGTCAACTGCGCGCTTTGGGGATTCAACTCCAGATCGACGACTTTGGGACGGGGTATTCATCCTTGAGCTTTTTGCATAACTTTCCCTTAGACACCCTGAAAATCGATCGTTCCTTTATTGAGGGATTGGTGACCGATACAGAAAAGGCAGAAATTGTGCGAACCATGATTACCTTGGCACACAACCTAGGTATGACTGCTATTGCCGAGGGAGTGGAAACTCAGGCACAGCTACAATGGCTCCAGCAGCATCAGTGTGATTGTGTTCAGGGGTACTTGCTGTCCAAGCCTTTATCCGCGGATCAAATGCAAAGGGTACTGATGCAATCTCACCGGGTGTTTGTACAACCCCTGGAAACTAGCGCTGCGGCATCTGCCTAATGTCTGGCCCCTGTCCGGAGGGCAAGCGATGTTTCCCTGCAGCTGTTGCGACTATTCAAGTGTGATGGTTCAAGCGTGGCTTGAAAGTGGAGTCCATGACGTTCTATCAGCGTCTATCAATTGTAAGAAGTGACTCAGACTGGTTTCCCATAAATCTCGATCAATTCCAATTAGTTGGTGATGTCCTCCATCTGGTGCAATCACCAATTGTTTGGGGGCGGTGATTTCCTGAAAGAGGGTTTTGACCTCTGCTACGGTGGTCCAAGGGTCTTGCTGGCCCTGCATCACTAAAGTAGGGCATTGGATGGCACGGGCAAATTCAACGGGATTATGGCTAAATCCATTGACACCATGCTGTACGCCTCCCCAAAAGACCAGTAATTCTGCCAAAGGAAACGGAGGAATCTGGTGATGTCGTAGGCGGCTACGCACAGCATCAATAAACCGGGCAAAAGGAAGCTCAATAATGACGGCATCGGGCTGGAGATTTTGGGTTGAGATCGCCTTCAGTATTGCTGCACTCCCCATTGATACTCCATAGACAATGACTGGAGGCGGTAGTTTGAGGGAGGGCAACGCGTCGACTGCCACAACCACGTCTTCCGCTTCCCGCATACCGACAGTTGTGGTGTAACCGCTGGAGCCTCCCATGCCTTGATAATCCACGAGAAGGGAGTCATACCCTAACTGGGAAATCGATTGAGCGGGACCGATCAGCTGCCTGTCCTTGGTACTGCGATTGCCGGGGAATAGCACCACTGTCCCTTTTGAAGAAGCCCCAGCTGCTGGAATATGCCAGGCTTCTAACCAGTCGGATGAATCAATCGGTAAACGGTGGGTGGTGTAGGATAAGCCCCTTTCCTCAGGGGTGCGAATATGGGTGGGTTTCGGCAAGCCAAGCCCCCATTGTCCCGGCTCTCGAACATGGGTTAATGCATAGGCGGCCAGGTAAGTACTAACGTTGATACTAATCAGCAAGAAAATGCTGAAGTAGAGCAACCGCCGCCGCCAACGGTAAGGGCGAGGGCTTGCAGACATGGATACAGGCGTCTGCTTCATCATTTTTGCGGTGAGAAAGCAGGTAAAACTTCCGCAGAGTAGAAACACAACAACCGGCTTAAGCGGGAGTTGCCAAGCATTGACGATCTGTAATCCATGTAAGACGATGACCAGCAGCACTAGGCTGGTCAGCAATCCTAACGTGATCCACCCCACTTTCATCAGAGAGTGGTAAGGATTACTCATCAGTGTTTTGCGCTGGTACCATAATCGATGGTCTACCCTATGCCTGCTGCCAATACTGTAACCCCCAAGTTAACCTATGACGCCTTCTGTGATTTTTCTGGATGCCGTTGGCACCTTATTTGGGGTACGGGGAACCGTCGGGGAGATTTATGGCCGTTTTGCTGCCCAGGAAGGCGTAACGGTTGACGCCCAACGTTTGAACCAGGCGTTTATAGAAAGTTTCTTTTCAGCCCCTAAAGCCGCCTTCCCGGACGTTTTACCGCCCGATTTGTACCAACAGGAGTTGCTCTGGTGGAAGGCGGTGGCAGCCCGTGCCTTTCAACAAGTGGGGGCATTCTCAGCTTTTACAGATTTTGATGCGTTCTTCCAAATTTTGTTTGATCACTTCGCGACGCCAGAGCCTTGGTTTGTTTATCCTGAAGTGCCCCAAGTCCTCCAACAATGGCAACAGCAAGGCATTCGCCTGGGGGTAATTTCTAACTTTGATAGTCGCTTACATCTGGTCCTAGCAGCACTACAGCTAAGCGACTATTTTGAGACTGTCACCAGTTCCACAGCAGTTGGAGCAGCCAAGCCAGACCCCCAAGTGTTTGCCGCCGCGCTAGCCAAACATCAGATCGCTGCCGATGATGCTTGGCATATTGGCGATAGCTGGCAGGATGATTATCAGGGGGCTGAACAGGCAGGACTCCGAGGGGTGTGGTTAAATCGTTCCGACAAATCCCCGCCTGGACCGACCCACACAGAAATTTCGGATTTATCCCGATTGGCGTTGACCACGCAGCAGTAACAGCCCCCCAAGCACCAGAGAGGGAGTCAGGACAATGCCTACGGCCAACGGATTAGAGCCAGAAATCGGCAAGAGAGGACCTAAATATTTGATGGCAGCCGATAGGATAGTGGAAAGGCCTAAGACTTTCAGTAGAAAACCGAGGCTGCTTTTACTGCTTTGAGGGGGAGTATTTTCGGGTTGTGGCATAATTCAGTTTAATCCTGCTGGCCTGGGGCAGCGTGGGGATGCTTTTCCCTTAACAGTACCGTAAGCTCTAGCGACCTGCTGTGGTGACCAATGAGTCAAATCTTGCTAGTTGATGATGAGGTTGAATTAACTGATGCCCTGGGCCGTTTGCTCAAACGGGAGGGCTATAACGTTGATGTGGCCAATGATGGTGAAGCGGCTTTACTTGCCGTGCAAAATCAGGTTGCTCAAGGACAGCTGTATGACTTACTGATTCTGGATTGGATGTTGCCAAAATTGTCGGGAATTGAAGTCTGCCAGGCGTTGCGATCGCAAAACCGTCTGATCCCTGTTCTCTTCCTAACTGCTAAAGACACCCTAGACGATCGCGTCGAAGGCCTGGATGCGGGTGCGGACGACTATATTGTCAAACCATTTGAACTGAGAGAATTACTGGCAAGGGTTCGAGCCTTAATCCGTCGGGGAGAACAGTTCTCCCAGAACCCACTGGAGCATTCTTCATCCCATCGACTCCATGTAGAAGGCTTAGACCTCGATCTAGAAAGCCAAATTGCTTATTGTGAGGGCCATGCCATTACCCTTTCTGAGAAAGAAAGTCAGTTACTCGCCTACTTGATGCTGCACCCTCAGCAACTTCTAACCCATGACCAAATCTACCAACATCTTTGGCCGAGCGGAGAGCAGCCTAGCAGCAATGTGTTAGTTGCCCAGATCCGCCTTCTTCGTCGCAAGATCGCTGTCAAAGGCGCTCCTCCGCTTATTCATACCATTTATGGCAAAGGATATTGGTTTGGTTCTACTGTTGAAGCCTCGCCATGATTTGTATCGTCATCATCGCATTTAAAAATAAAAAAGCTCTTGAGAGTCTTGCCGTGTTTCGACCTCAAGAGCTTTTCATCTGAATCACTCCTCACTGCAATCAGGATATCCTGTTAAGAATTTAGTCATTACTCAAAAGTGACACTTTCTTGAGTGTCACCTCACTTAATTTAATAGTTGCTAAAACCCAAATTTCTTGGAGTAGTCATTACATCTTCTGCTCTAAAAGTGATGCCGCTAGCGAGTAGCCATAGAAGCAACTATTAAAGACTTTGAAAGCCCTTTTTATGCCAACAGAATCGGATTAGGCGCAGATTCAGAAGATTGCTAAATCAAGGTTCTTGGATAAACAGAAGTGAACTAAAGGTTCCCCTTTCTCCTATCTGAAAAGGGGGGGACGGAAACAGCAATGATGTGAAGCAATCAGAGACCCACCGCTAGTAAGCTTTTTGAATATCCACCGTTGACAATGGCTATTTCAACCTCAGCTTGCAACCCAACCAACACTGATTAGGTCTCCTCAGAAACCAGAATGATGGCGGAGTATTACCCATCTTGCTGATCTTCGCAGCCATTATTCCTAGGATAAATCTAAATAAATATGCGTAAATTGTCAGCCAGTGCCTGATAGCTTTGTATAATCATCAATAAAACCATGAACCCGAAGCCAAGATTTTAAACTGGCTTGCCAGCCCGCTCTTGTGTCCCCACGTTTACCCACACAATAAACCTGGAGGATCAACATGAGCCATCCGTTTGAACTTGATATTCATGAATTAACCGCTCTTCACTTAGAAGGCATTGAGTCGATTCCAGACAATCAAGCCGCCTCTGTTCAAGGAGGCAGCTATCCACCCTCCCAGACGCTGACCGCTGTAGGTCCCAATGAATCGGGTGAGTCGGGCAATGTCACAACGTTGGCCTTAGGGGAAGAAGGTGGAATGCATGACTTGCCTACCTTAGATTTGCCAGGTAGTTACCCATTCCCATTACCTTATCCTCAACCTGGCGATCCGACGGCTACAACCTATGCCCTAGGAGAAGAAGGCGGTTAGATACAATGACCGCATCCAAAGCAAAAGTGTTGATTTTGGGCCATCCTCAAGATGCTCATGTCGCTCATCTACGGTCTGCCCTCCGCCACCAGGGTGCATTAGTTCGGTGTTTGGAAACCCATCAATTTCCCACACAATTACGTTTTTCCTGGCACGCAAAAACCCAAAAGGGCCTGATTGCTTGGGAACCCGATGATGTTTGGGCGCTTGAAGAGATTCGGAGGGTATTTTGGCGGCAAATCAGTGGTGTCTCTATCCCCCCACTGGCGGATAAGCAGCAGCAGTGGATTGCCTACAATGACTCCATGAGCTTGATGCGATCGCTGATGCAGTCTCATTCCCCTCAGTGGGTCAACACTTGGGAAGCCTACCAATTTCACAAAGAGAAACCCTTGCAATTGAGTACGGTCAAACAGTTGGGGGTCCAGATTCCCCCAACCTTGGTCAGCAACGATCCTCAACAAGTCATTGCTTTTGTCAAGTCATTGGAACAGGCGATCTTCAAGCCGGTCTATGGGGGGGCTCATGCCCAATGGGTCACGCCAGAGCATCTAGACCCCCAGCGGTTACAACTCGCACTGAAAGTGTCTCCAGCCACCTTTCAAGCCTATATTCCGGGAACCAATATCCGCACCTACGTGATTGGCGAATCCGTATTTTCTGCAGAAATTCGCAGTCCTTCTGTGGATTTTCGAGACGATCAAACGGCTGAATTGTTGCCAGTCACCTTACCCGGAGCGGTTCAGCACCAGAGTTTAGCCATCACTAAGGCGTTGAAATTAAAGTGGACTGCAATTGATTGGCGGTTGACTCCCACTCAGGACTATTTCTTTTTAGAAGCCAACCCCAGCCCCATGTTTATCTACTTTGAGCAGCAAACGGGTTATCCGATTACTCAGACGCTGGTTCAACTACTGCTGGCTGACTAGCAAGGGGATATCATACCCCAGCTTTGCTCAAGCCCAAGCAGCGGGACAAATGACAATCCAAGGATCAAGCACGGCTGCAACCCACGTTTTTGTTAAGGGATCGGTACGGGAGCGATTGGGGGCAGTGATCAGTGCTGAAACTTTCTCCACCTGCTGAAAATTAGCTGACAGAGATAAAGTGTTCTGTAAAAACTGCCGGAGGGCACGTCGCTGGATAGCCGTCGGTGCAGATTGGAGTTTACGTCTATTGATATACCCCAAACAGGGGGGCGAGGGAGCTGAAGATAAAACAGGCGGTTGATGGGGGATAGACTCTGCTAGTAAGCGTTGCGTTTCGCTTTCAAGAAACGCAACCTCTGCTTGGAGAATTTCAGCAGTGTGAGCAAGGGCTGTCTCAACTTGGGGATTGAAATGGGTCTTTAAGTAGGGCAACACCCCTAGCCGAATACGGTTGCGTCGATAAGCAAGTTCTTGGTTCATGCCATCTTCCCAGATCGGTAACTGGCGTTGTGCACAAAATTCTCCAGTTTGAGCCCGGGTGGCTGCCAATAATGGCCGCACAAGATGCACCTGTGCTGATAATGGGCGTTGCCAACTCAATGCTTGTAGGCCATCAGTGCCGCTTCCTCGTATCAGATTATAGAGGAGGGTCTCAGCGCGATCGCTGGCCGTATGGGCGGTGACAACGATTGAACAGCCCTGTTTCTCAGCAATTTCAGTCAAGATTTGATACCGCCAACGCCTTCCGGCTGCTTCGCTTCTCAATTCGGTGGGAGCCCGTCGAGCAAAAAGGGGAAGCTGATATTGATCCGCGATTTGGACAACATATTGAGCATTTTCAGCCGCATCAGAAGGCCATCCATGATCTCCATGAGCAAGGGCTAAGTCCCAACCCCACTTGGGTTGTAAATCAATCAACAACTGCAGCAAACAAAAGGAATCCTGGCCGCCCGAAAATGCCAGGAGAACCTTACTGTGCGGAGGGAGAAACTGGCGTTGCCGGAGGACTTGATGCAGCTGAGTATGGAGTGGAGTCCAACGTTCAGATTGACGCACTGGATATCTCGTTGAAGCAGCGAAAAGGATTAACTGACGGTAGCCTGAAAGGAGGAAAAAAGTGTGAGACGCTTTTTTATCAGAGGCAAAACCGAATTGAGTTAATTGTAAAGCCAACAAAAAATACTGCAGAAAAATAAGAATTTGAGGAACATAGATACATCTTTTTGTTCGAATGCCATACTTGTGGTTATGAGTGTAAGCAAGGCTACATCTTAATTTCCTATTGAGTTGTCGAATCAGATTCGTTTTTTAGAATTTTCATGGTGGACTCACAAAATCATTACAGCGTTCTGCAAGTGTCTCCGCAAGCCACCCCAGCGGATATTAAAACTGCATATCGCCGACTGGTTCGTCAGTATCATCCTGACTTAAATCCCAATAATCCCAGAGCGGCAGCCGTTTTTCAGAAAATATGTACGGCTTATGAAGTGCTTAGCAACCATGAAAAACGGGTGCTTTATGATCACACCTATCGTCCGCCGTCTCCGTTTATTGACGAACCAGGTTCTGTTGTTCTTCAAGATGCTCAACAGTATTTTATCCAAGGGGTGCAAAAAGCGAATCGGCGTAATTACGCCACTGCGATCGCAGATTTTACCCAAGCGATTCATCTAGATAAAAACTATGTCGAGGCCTATATGGGGCGCTGTCAAGCTCGATTCTTCCTGGGGCATAATCGAGAAGTTTTACAAGATTGCGACCATATTTTAAGCCTGCAGCCCAACTCAGCCCAGGCTTATTTTTTTAGAGGACGCGCCTGCTATCGGCTTGGGCATCTAGATTTAGCTGTTGAGTCCTACTCCCAAGCCATTGCCATCGAAAAGGGATATGCTCAGGCCTACTATCATCGCGGGATCGCCTACATCAAAGTCAAGGAAAGAGCTGCTACTCAAGATTTGCAGATGGCGGCTAGTTTATTTCGACAACAAGGGCAACTTGGGCCCTACCAACGGGCGATCTCAACCTTAAAAGACCTGAACCGCAAGCCCACTAACCTTGTCCTCAACTTACCCCGCAATAGTGCGGCGCTCGTAGCAAACGCAGCGACTACCTTGCCGCGCCTTTTAATCAATCCCAGTGGCGGAGCATTGCAAGTTTGGCAGAGTCAGTTGCCTTTTCAATTATTGGGCATCAGCTTTTTGTTTGCGGCAATCGCCATTGCGGGGGTTGTTGGCGGCATCCATTTTTTGGCACCAACCCTCTCTCTATCGTATTCCCAACTGATGATTCTCAGCCTTTCAGCCTTCAGTAGCCTCGTTTTGACGGGAGGAATCACCCGCCAGATGGTCGGCAAAGGGGGCAGCTGGTCTGGGGATTTCCTGGTCGCGAGTGCAGCGGTTTTGCCCCTGGGTGGATGGGCCATTCTGAGCGGCTGGGTTATACAGCTCGGCCAAATCGAGTTGATTGCCCTCAGCCTGTTTGCCTCTAGTTACGCGATTCTCAGTTTGTATGGTGGGTATACCAAAATCGGCCAAATCTCAGAGCAGATCGCAGCATTTGCCGTCCCCCTGATTTTGTTGATTAGCTATGGTGTGACGGCGTTAATCTATCGAGCCTTGATGCTGCAACTGGTTTAAGGTTGAGCTTGAGGCCTTCCTTTTTGATCTTTCTCGCCACACTCCAGCTAGAAAAACCAGCCGTAGGAATGGAGGCCTTTACCCAAAAGATTGACGCCGAGATAGCATACCCAAACCACAAAAAACCCCCCTGTCGCTAAATAGGCGGGACGTCGACCTTGCCAGCCTCGGGTGATCCGAGCATGCAGGTAAGCTGCAAACACGAGCCAAGTAATCAGAGCCCAGGTCTCTTTAGGATCCCAACTCCAGGGTGCTCCCCAAGCCTCATTCGCCCACACCGCCCCTGCAATAATTCCCACAGTGAGTAATGGAAACCCTAAGCCAATCATCCGATAGCTCAGATTATCTAGAGATTCAGCCAGGCTCAAGCGTTTGAGAGAAAGGGAAGGGGCTGATGTGGTTGAGACCGGGGTGAGAACGGCAGTGGCTTGGGCTGATCCCATCGACACTCCTTCTTCAATCGGGTCTTTACGCTGGTCGGTCGGCTGAGTCTCTCGTTTACGGAAACTGCCCGTGCCAATGGAACTTCCTTTCAACTCAACCGGTTGGCCTAAGGTGACAACTAAAAAAGCAATGGCGAGCAATGAACCCACCAGTAAGGCAGAATAACTCAGCATCATCACGCTGACATGCATCATCAGCCAGTTAGACTTCAATGCCGGCACTAAGGGGGCGGACGCCTGCATCTCATCCGGTAAGGACAGGGTCGCGAAAGCGGTAATTCCCATCGCTACGGGTGCCGTAGCCGCCCCGACTAAGCGACTTCGACTCAGCCATTCTGCTAACAGGTGAATTGTGGTTACGCCCCAAGCCAGAAAGAACAATGATTCGTACAGGTTACTGATGGGAAAATAGCCTCCTTCTATCCAGCGAGCCCCTAATAAACAGGCCATGCAGAGATTCGCAATTGCCATGCCCGCCGTTCCCAAGGTCGGGAGCAAGGGAAGCTTGGGAAAGGCAACCCCTCCCCAATAAATCAGCATGGTGATGAACAGGACTGCGAAAGAAAGGTTGTCAAGCTTGTTCTGGAGTAGGACCAGATCCATCGTTTTTATCCTTATGCTATGAATCGTTGAGCTAAAGACTCAGTTAGAGTGATGTCTAAGGTAAGACATACCCTCATTATCCTACCGAATGACGGACATGGGGCTAGTCCACCGTAGATTGGGGATCTATGGTCAAGGACTGAAGCTGTAAATAAGCGGTATAAGCAGCTGCTTTCTCGGCTGCTTTGATGGAGCGTCCCTTGCCAGTTCCCAATAATTGCCCCTGAAGCCAAACTTCAGCGGTAAACCGCTCATTTTGATTCGGCCTCGATTGGGAAAAGTTTTCCTGCACTCGATAGTCTGGCAATTGTTGATAAGTCGCTTGGGTCCATTGCTGTAGGGCGGCTTTATAGTTCTGATAGGCTGGGTCAGTTTTGACTTGTGCTGCTTGAATCTGGAGGTGAGGGGTCAGCCAAGGTTGGATTAAGGATAAGTCACTTGTACTGAGGTAAAGTGCGCCCAGTAGGGCCTCAAAAGCATCTGCCAATCGCGATTCCTGGCCCTGAGTGTCCTTACTTGCGCTGGGCCCCAACAAGAGAAATCGATCCAAGCCATACTGAGCAGCAAGGGTTGCAAGGTTGCGATCGCTCACCAATACCGACCGAATCGCCGACCATTCTCCGACTGTTCCTTGGGCATGGTTGTCCCATAGGAGAACGGCAACCAACAGCCGAACGACAGAATCCCCCGCAAATTCTAGTTGTTCATAGTTTGCGTCCGCAGCAGCCGAGGAATGCGTTAATGCCTGATCCAATAGATCCCAACGAATCTGAGCCGTTGTGGATAATCCTAAGCGAGCAATTAATTTTTCAAGTTGTCGCCGTCGCTGCGGTGGACAACCGGACATGGAGGGAAATGGGGTCAAGAGGGCAACACTGAGGGCAGCAATACAAAAAAGGGGGAAGAGCAGGCGGTAAGCCGGGTTCTGTTCTCTTGTTGAGACAGAGACTGTTGCTCCAGTTCACAGCAAGAGGGTAGTTATCTATCTGGGACGCCTGTTACCAGGCGCCTCTAGCGGCATTGCAAACGAGAGCGGGGAAAAGACCAACCGTTGCCCTCTGCCTTGCTCTCCACCGGGGTTTACCGAGCCAACGCCTCTCGACGTTGCTGGTGCGCTCTTAC
>NZ_JANQOP010000072.1 GCF_028285745.1 Acaryochloris sp. IP29b_bin.137
AAATCTCTCCCGGTTGAATTTGAAAGGAGACATCTTTAACTGCTTCAACCTTGCCGTAGGATTTTTTTAGGTTTTGGATGAGAACAGCAGGAGCCATATAATCACAAATCTCAACAGGCAGTCATTCTTATTTTATTACTGTGTCTACGGTGTGATTGCATGAATCTCAGGGATTGCAGACTGAGAGAGGGATTTTTTAAGCCACAGCGCCTCGGCAAAGATTGGGCATTATGACAAAAACAGACTAAATTTAGCTTTTACGGGGATATTCGCTGATGTTTGAATGGTCTTCTCCTCCAAGATTCCGTTTAAGTCGTTTGAATTTATGATTCGCCCTAGAGCCCTATAGGGCCACGAACAAAAAAACGGACCGATTCCAATAGACAAAGATGCGATGAATCCAGCCCCGCGGTCTCAACCGATACTGGGTATCCAGGCTTGCAAGATATGGGTAGAGTGGTGCCATACTTGCTGAGTCCAAGGCAAACTATCCACTCCCATCCCTGCACAAAGCAACATCATATAGAGAATCGAAAACTTGAAAACCGACCGTGCCATTTGCTGATCATCTGGGGTTTGGGTCAGCTGCCAGGCTTTGTGAATAAATTGGGCCCAGAGCACGATGGCAATCAGCGCATATAGCGTGCCAGCAACCTGCAATGGGTAGACCAACAAGAGGGTGACAGGTAATAACAGTGCGGTATAAACAAACGTCTGATTAGCGGTGGTCGCCATACCGTTGACCACTGGCATCATGGGGACCCCAACTTTGGCATAATCCTCTTCAATCATCATGGCAAGGGGCCAGAAATGGGGTGGAGTCCATACAAAGATAATGGCAAACAGCACCCAAGCTGCCCAGCTTAGCTCTCCCGTGACGGCAGCCCAGCCAACCAAAGGCGGAATCGCACCTGCTGCCCCCCCAATCACAATATTTTGGGTGGATGAGCGTTTGAGCCAATGGGTATAGACGCCAATGTATACCGCGATGCCAGACATTGCTAGACAGGCACTGAGAAGGTTAGCACCCAAGGCTAAAAGCAGAAAGGCGGCCAGGGCTAAGGCAACAGCAAAAACACTCGCCTGCCAGACTTGAATCCGCCCGGACGGTAAGGGACGATGACGAGTTCGCTCCATGATGAAATCAATGTCGCGATCGTAAATACAATTAATAGTATTAGCCGACCCTGCGGCACATGCACCTGCGAGTAAGGTCGTCAGAAATAATCGCGGACCCACTTGTCCAGAAGATGCAACCCACATAGCGGCTGCCGTTGTAATCAAAAACAACAGGATAAGACGCGGTTTAGTCAGTTGATAGAAGTCAATGCAGGTCTGAGCAAAACCAGGATGAAGCCAAGGAACCTCAGCCCAGGCGGTCTTTTGCATATTTAAGCCTCTGAATAAATTCCAAGGTCGGGCAAGACAGCATAGATGAGGATGTCACTGCCAAGGCAAAACGATCAATGTATTGCTGGATCAAGACGGTTCTAAGGAACCTGTAATGCGAATGGGCACCGTTTGCAGCGGTTTTACAGATTCTGCTTGATGACGATCACGAATTGCAATCACGCTAAAGATCACTAAGGTGCCTAACAAGCCAGCGCCAATGGCTTGATGGGCAACCGTTAAACCCACCACTTGTAGATGTAATTGCAGGGTTGAAATGCCCACCAAAATTTGCAGACTCAGCAATCCGAAAGCCAGCTTTCCCAAACCTCTGAGGTGAGGGTGTAAGGCGGGGGTGCGCCATGATAAAAGCACCAAGGCCAGAACGGTAAGACTCGGAGGAACAACACCAGCGAAGTGGTTATACATAATCCGACACATTTGGGCTCCCGCTAAGCATTGATGAGCAGCCCATTGAGACGCCACTAAACCGCCCAGAATACTTTGGAAGTAGACGAGGGCAACGGCTAAGGAACTGAGCCAAGGCAATCGATCGACTACTCCCGTTCCTTGATAGGGCATCAGACTACTGCCAAGCACTAGCATGCAGCTGAAAAACATCAACCCGGTTGCCAGGTGAGCAGTAACAATATCAAACCTCAACAGTTGAGTAACGGTTAGTCCCCCCAATACGCCTTGAAAGATGATCAATCCCAAACATAGGGTCGTCAAGGCGGGGAGCCATTTGGGTAATTGTGATTTCATCCACCAAGTCACGCCAGTTAATAGAATCATCAAACAGCCGAGAGAAGATGCAATTAGACGATGAAACCATTCCAAGAAAACTTGGAGATTCATTTGTTCTCTAGGAACAAGCTCTCCGTAGCATAAAGGCCAATCGGGGCAGGATAGTCCGGCATTCATCACCCGTGTGGCGCTACCCAAAGCCATCAAAAACAAGGTCAAGATGGCCATGCCGAAGAACGCGTAGCTAAGGAAATGGGACGGCGTTCTGCCACCTGAATGCGGAGCTGGGGAAGAGTTCTGTAATATCTCGACCATAAATTATGTCAAAAACGATAGGAAAGAGAGTGTAACCACATCTGGGGTTATAAACTTTTGAATGCTCGCTCCCAGCGATCTAAAGTAAGCACTTGGTTCGAATAATTACACTGTAACCAGTATTTTCTTGAAGCCGGAATGACCTGAAACATATTGCTACACAAGTGTTGCAGGTTGCTCTGCACCGTTGCAGATATTACTTTTTTTTAAGGGTTCTACCGAAAGGTGGAAAGACATGGATTTTTGTAAGGAAACTTTAAGGTTCGGCCATCTCCAAACTTTGAATCAACTGCCAAGATAGAAATGTCTGTTGTCTTGTCAGGATCCCAAAGAAAAGCCTAAAACTGCTGATCAGAGCTCCATCTTACTGAGTGAGCTGATCTACCGTAGTAATTAAACGTTGAAGGTTCTCAAACGGTTGTGCAGGGTTTCTCCTTGTTATCTGGCCTGATGTTCGCTCTATCACTACAGGAAAACCATTGTGAAAGTTCCCACAGCGATTCTCACTCTAATCATTGGGATTCTAATTACCCTGGCTAGCCTTTGGGTCAGTCAAAATAATGGTTTGCTTCCCATAGCGGCAGCGGCAGAAGCCACTGAGATTGACCGATTATTTACGGCAATGTTAGCCATTGCAACGGGTCTATTTTTATTAGTTCAAGGGGCACTGCTCTACTCCCTGTTTGCTTTTCGTCGTCAGCCGGATGATGCCACAGATGCTGAGCCGATTCATGGTGATGTCTCTCTAGAAATTGTGTGGACTGCTATCCCGGCAATGCTGGTGCTTTGGTTGGGCATTTATAGTTTTGATGTTTACCAAAGTATCGATAGCGTAGGCACGATGGGGTCTCATAATATGGCCCATCAGCATGGTGAGATGGAAATGGTGGCTGCAGATCAGGGGTCCGATTCAACCAGACTGGTGGTGGATCAAAGCGATGTATCCCCAGACCCGCTTAGCCCCGCGGTGGCGACTGAAACGGTCGAGCCGTTGCAAGTCAATGTAGATGGTTTGCAATACGCATGGTTATTTACCTATCCCGATACGGGCATCATTTCTGGCGAACTCCATTTACCTGTCAATCGACCGGTAACCCTTAATATCACGGCGAGGGACGTTATTCATGCATTTTGGGTCCCTGAGTTTCGCCTGAAGCAAGATGCCGTGCCTGGACAGGTGACTCATTTAAATTTTCAGCCCACAGAGGAAGGGGTTTATCCCGTGATTTGTGCTGAGTTATGTGGGGCGTATCACGGAGCGATGAAAACCCGCTCTATTGTTCACTCAGGCCCGGAGTACCAAGCGTGGGTGGATAGTCAGCTCGTGGCAAATACATCAAGGGAGACGGTCGCTCAATCTGTAACCACGTCCCCCTTAGAACACCATGCTGCAGCGATGGGTCTGCCTGATCATCTGCATGAATCCCATCAGTCGGATTTAGCTCAGGCTAAACACTCCCCTTCAGCGTCCTGACAGCACTATTTATTTTGACAACAAGACAACGATTTCTGTGATCACCCCGGGATAAAGGATTGGTTTATGACGGAAGCGCAAGCCCCAGCCCCCCATTTGGAAGAAGTAGAGGTGACGCCTTGGCGCGAATACTTCAGTTTTAGTACCGACCATAAGGTGATTGGGATTCAGTACCTAGTTACTAGTTTTGTGTTCTACCTGATTGGTGGGCTCTTAGCAGAATTGGTGCGAACTGAGTTGGCAACTCCCGCGTCAGATTTTGTCCAGCGGGAGACCTACAACGAACTGTTCACGATGCATGCCACGATTATGATCTTTTTGTGGATCATTCCGACGCTGACGGGCGGTTTTGGCAATTTTCTGGTGCCGCTGATGATTGGGGCCAGGGATATGGCTTTCCCGAAACTGAATGCGATCGCATTTTGGATCATCCCACCCACCAGCATTCTCTTGTTGTGTAGCTTTTTTGTCGGTCCGGCGAGCGCAGGTTGGACCTCCTATCCCCCCTTAAGCTTAATGACCAATAAAGCCGGAGAAGCCATCTGGATTCTGGGCGTCATTCTCCTGGGAACGTCATCGATTATGGCAGGGCTTAACTTCCTGGTCACCATCCTTAAAATGCGCATTCCCAGCATGACCTTGAATGATATGCCCCTCTTTTGCTGGGCCATGCTGGCCACGTCTGCCCTGCAGCTGGTGGCAACCCCTGTTTTGAGTGGAGCCATGGTGTTGTTGGGCTTCGACTTATTGGTAGGCACCAACTTCTTTAATCCAGCAGGGGGCGGTGATCCGATTGTTTACCAGCATATGTTCTGGTTTTATTCCCACCCGGCGGTTTACATTATGATTTTGCCTGCCTTTGGCTTAATCTCAGAAATTCTGCCCGTCCATGCCCGCAAACCGATTTTCGGCTATCAGGCGATTGCTTATTCCAGTATTGCCATTAGCTTTTTAGGGTTAATTGTCTGGGCTCACCATATGTTTACCAGTGGCACCCCCGACTGGCTACGGATGTTCTTTATGATTGCCACGATGGTGATCGCCGTGCCCACGGGCATTAAGGTGTTTAGCTGGGTGGCAACGGTTTGGGGCGGCAAGCTGAACTTATGCAGCGCCATGCTGTTTGGGATGGCCTTTGTCTCTATGTTTGTGGTCGGGGGCCTGAGTGGGGTAATGGTGGCCTCGGTGCCCTTTGATATTCACGTACACGATACCTATTTTGTGGTTGCTCACCTCCATTACGTCTTATTTGGTGGCAGCGTATTTGGTATCTATGCCGGACTCTATCACTGGTTTCCTAAAATGACCGGACGGATGCTGAATGAATTCTGGGGCAAGGTGCATTTTGCCATGACCTTTGTGGGCTTTAATATTTGCTTTTTGCCAATGCATGTCTTGGGATTGCAAGGGATGAATCGGCGGATTGCCGAATATGATCCCAAGTTTGCGGCCTTAAATTTAGTCTGTACGATTGGGTCCTATATCTTGGCCGTGTCTACGGTACCCTTTGTGGTCAATGCGGTGTGGAGCTGGTTGGCAGGCCCCAAAGCCAACAGTAATCCCTGGAAAGGACTGACCCTAGAGTGGACGGTCCCTTCTCCCCCGCCTGTGGAAAATTTTGAGGAAGATCCCGTTTTAGCGATTGGTCCCTACGATTATGGGACGCCAAAAGCCCTCGATTTTGTGGCGGCTACCTTAGCGCTACCCACTCCCGCCCTGGCAGCCGACAGCTCAGAGTAATCCCTTCCTTAAACCAGAACACGTTAGCAATATTGGATACCTATGCAAGGTTCAACAGCCGATCAAAATCAAACCGACATCACCTATGCCGCCACGGTGGAAACCGCTGAGCACCATAGTGAGCATCCCGATTTGCGACTTTTCGGGTTTATTGTGTTCCTGGTCTCGGAAAGCATGCTGTTTTTGGGACTCTTTGTCGCCTATTTTGCGTTTCGGGTAGTGACGCCTAATTGGCCCCCCGAGGGCACGGAAGAACTAGAATTAATGCTGCCTGGCATCAACACCATTATTTTGATTTCCAGTAGCTTTGTGATTCATAAGGCTGATACCGCCATTAAGAAAAGTGGGGACGTAAAAGCCGCTCGCCTGTGGTTTGCGATCACCATTGCTATGGGAGCCACCTTCTTAGCAGGTCAGGTGTACGAGTACAACCATCTGGGCTTTGGCCTCACCACCAACCTGTTTGCCAGCACCTTCTATCTGTTGACCGGCTTCCACGGATTGCATGTGTTTGTGGGCCTCCTGTTGATGTCAGCAGTACTATGGCGTTCACGAGTGCCAGGTCATTATTCAGAAACTAGCCACTTTGGGATTGAAGCTACTGAAGTATACTGGCACTTCGTAGATGTAATTTGGATTATTTTATTTTTGATCCTGTATCTTCTCTAAAGTTCAACCTGAAGCCCTATATGTATGGCTCTGTAATGCTTGACCTGTTCAAGTCAGGTTGTCAGAGACAGCTAAAGCCAATTGATTCGGGCTTGATATTACAGCCGTACCAAAACGAAAAAATAAGTGTTGTTGGTGACTGATTTAACAGTTGTAAAAGCCCGTCAGCAGAAGTTCGGTTATCTGGACAATAACCCAATATTTTAGTTCGGGCCTTGGGGCTACAATGGGTTAGCTCAGATTTAGCACTCTCCCTTTGAGAGTGCTAGTTTGCTGAAAAACACGAAACGTTGTGTGTAATTCACTGAGAAGGCGCAAACGAGAGGACGCTTGTAATGGCCAAACATGTAGTATTTGATGAAGAATCGCGTCGCGCTCTTGAGCGTGGTGTGAATTCTCTGGCAGATGCCGTACGAATTACATTGGGGCCTAAAGGTCGCAATGTGGTTCTGGAAAAGAAATTCGGAGCACCCCAAATTATTAATGATGGGGTGACCATTGCGAAGGAAGTTGAGCTGGAAGATCCGTTGGAGAATGCGGGTGCACAGCTGATGCGTGAAGTCGCTTCCAAAACCAATGATGTCGCGGGTGACGGTACCACTACCGCTACGGTTCTGGCCCAAGCGTTGATTCGCGAAGGTTTGAAGAATGTGGCTGCTGGTGCTAACCCCGTGGCCCTTCGCAAAGGGATTGATAAGACGATTGATGCCTTAGTGAAAGAGATCGAAGCCAAGTCGAAGCCCGTTGCCGGAGATGCGATCGCACAAGTGGCAACCATCTCTGCTGGGAACGATACCGAAGTCGGTCAAATGATTGCCCAAGCCATGGATAAGGTGGGCAAAGATGGCGTCATTACCGTAGAAGAATCCAAGTCCCTCGCCACCGAAATGGAAATCGTGGAAGGGATGCAAATCGATCGGGGCTATATCTCTCCCTACTTTGTGACCGATGCAGAACGCATGGTTGCTGAGATCGAAAATGCCCGCTTGCTGATCGTCAACAAGAAAATCAGTTCACTTCAAGATCTCGTCGGTATCCTGGAGCAAGTTGCCCGTGCTGGACAACCTCTCCTAATTATTGCTGAGGATCTAGAAGGGGAAGCCCTAGCCACATTGGTGGTGAACAAGCTTCGGGGTGTCCTTAATGTTGTGGCTATCAAGGCTCCTGGTTTTGGTGAGCGCCGCCAAGCCATGCTTCAAGACATTGCCGTCCTCACCGGTGGACAGGTCATTTCTGAAGATGTGGGTTTAACCCTCGACAAAGTTGATTTAGAGATGCTGGGAACGGCTCGCAAGGTCACCATCAGCAAAGACAACACCACGATTGTGTCAGAAGCGGCCAATGCAGGGGATGTCGGCAAGCGAGTGGAGCAGCTCCGTCGCCAGTTGGATGAAACCGATTCTGAGTACGACAAAGAAAAGCTGCAAGAGCGGATTGCTAAGCTTGCAGGGGGCGTTGCTGTCATCAAAGTAGGTGCCGCAACCGAGACTGAGCTTAAGGATCGTAAATTGCGCATTGAAGATGCGCTCAACGCGACGAAAGCAGCCGTAGCTGAGGGGATCGTTCCTGGCGGTGGCACCACCTTGATTCATCTCACCAAAACCATTGAGAGTGTTAAAGCTCAATTGAAAGATGAAGAAAAAGTTGGTGCAGACCTCGTTGGTATTGCATTAGAAGCACCTCTCACTCAAATTGCAGACAATGCTGGTAAAGAAGGCGCTGTCGTTGTAGAGAAAGTCCGTGATGCGGACTTCAGCTATGGCTATAACGCCATGACTGACACCTACGAAGATATGATTGCTGCCGGAGTCGTTGATCCTGCGAAGGTGGTTCGTTCGGGCCTCCAAAATGCGGGGTCGATTGCTGGCATGGTGCTCACCACTGAAGCCTTAGTAGTGGATAAGCCTGAGCCAGCAGGTGCTGCTGCGCCCGATATGGGCGGCATGGGCGGCATGGGCGGCATGGGTGGCATGGGTGGCATGGGTGGCATGGGTGGCATGGGCATGATGTAAGCCCAAGCACCTATGACTCGTCAGCACTAAGTTAGCTCTGAGTCTTGCAAAACAGCTTGTCATCTGACAGGCTGTTTTTTGGTGTATGAGCAGTCATGCTAGAGAAAAGCAGCAGTTCCTCGTGTCAGCCGCCGTTAGAGCCAGAATTTCAGGTTTGTTGAAGTCTTGAAATCAATATTCTCAAGGCAAAAAAGTGTCAGAGAATACAAAAAAACTATATTTAATCAAAATTTAATTTTTTATCGGGTTTTGTAGGCCGATCTTTAATTTGAAAAGGGTATTATTAGATACAGAAATGAATCGTTCATCTTGCATCGCTTGTCTGTTTGATTCCTGATCAAAGGTGAGTCAGCAAGACGGAAGTAAGGCATTTACCTGAAGGAACGCGCCTCATCCCATCTATTCGGTCGGAGGCCAACCGTGAAATATTCCTATCGTGGTGTCGAGTACACCCCTGTTTCTCCCTCAGTAGAAGTCACAGAAACTGAAATTATTGGCCACTATCGTGGCACTCCCTGCCGCCGTCGGCAGTATGCAACTACGAATCTTCATCAACCCACTCACGTTATGACCTATCGTGGCGTTGAGTATGGACAAGGAGTGAACAACTCTACAACTCGCCAAGAGTCTACATTGCCTCAAACACCCAAGATTCCTGATGTTGTGCCTCAATCTATCTCTGTCGGAACAGCCATGAACTATTCCAGACCCTCTGGGCGTTTGGGTATTCGGGATGTATCCGATTTGGAAAAAGTTCATAACACTTTTATTCGCCAGACCTTGGAGCATCGTCTTGCCGTTGCCAAACGTAAAGGCGATCAAGGACTGGTTCAAATGCTAGAGCAAGAGCAGCATCAGCTGAATTAACGCTAGCGTCAGTTACTTAAAAAGCAATGCCCTCGATTTAGCTAATCGAGGGCATTTTTGTGATGGATAGA
>NZ_JANQOP010000095.1 GCF_028285745.1 Acaryochloris sp. IP29b_bin.137
AGCTGCTTCGACGAGTGGTTACCTAGGCCAATCCCTGGCTGAGTACCCCAATGTCCAACGGTGGCTCGATGCGCTTGAAGCTAGACCGGCAGTGCAAACTGGAATGGCGCTGCTATCACCCGACTTCGAGAGTCAATTCGGCGCTCTTGCTTAATTTATTCAACTCCTTCTAGATCACTTTCTGTGCGGAGGTACACCCATGACTTACGACTACGACTTACTGGTGATCGGTGCTGGTTCTGGTGGTCTGGCTGCTGCCAAACGGGCCGCCAGATATGGTGCCAAAGTTGGCATCATTGAAAATGATCTTGTGGGAGGCACTTGTGTGGTGCGCGGCTGTGTACCCAAAAAGCTGTTGGTCTATGCCTCGCAGTTCTCACATCTCTACCAAGACGCAGTGGGGTATGGTTGGGATGCTATCACCCCCAGCTTTCACTGGCCAACCCTAGCCCAGATTGTTGACAATGAGGTGAACCGCCTCAGCCAACTGCACACCCGTTTTCTTGACCAGTCAAAGGTTGAGCTGATTCTCGGACAAGCTGCATTTTTGGATTCTCACATTATCGAAGTCCACAACAGCTCAGCCAGTCATGACACTGGAAAACGCAAACTCACGGCTGAACGCATTTTGATCGCAACAGGAAGTGAAGCTGTGCTGCCGGATATCCCTGGCATTGAATTGGCCCTCACTTCCCGCGAAGTGTTCAAGCTTCCTAAACAGCCTAAAAAGCTGGCCATCATCGGTGGCGGTTACATCGGAGTTGAATTTGCTGGGATCTTCAATGGCTTGGTGACAGAGGTGATTCAAATTGTCCGAGGGGACAACATTCTTCGTGGGTTTGATGAAGATATCCGTACACATCTCCAGGACACAATGCGCCAACGTGGCATCACAATCTTGACCGAGACCCAGTTAGACCGACTAGAGAAAACTACCGAAGGAACAGTGTTGTTCCTTAAAGGCGATGCAGCACCCGCGACACTTACCGTTGATGCCGCTGTTCTGTTTGCTATTGGTCGAGTGCCCAACACTGCTGATCTCGGACTAGATCTTGCTGGAGTGGCACAGACAGATCACGGAGCAGTGGCGGTTAACGAATGGAGCCAAACGACTCAGCCCCATATCTATGCTGTTGGCGATGTGACCAACCGGGCCAACCTGACCCCTGTGGCTATTGATGAAGGTCGAGCCTTTGCCGACACAGTGTTTGGAAATACCCCTCGTGCTGTTAATTACGCCAATATTCCAACAGCGGTGTTCAGTCAGCCGGAAGTTGCAACGGTTGGCTTGAGTGAAGCGGAGGCCATTGTCCAACTGGGTGAAAAGAACGTGAAAATTTACCGTTCAACCTTCCGACCTCTTTACCATAGCCTTACGGGGGCTACCGAAAAGACAGTCATGAAACTGGTCGTCGATCAGCAAAGCAACCGAGTGATAGGTGCCCATATGGTGGGTAAAGAGGCAGCAGAGATTATTCAGTCAGTTGCGATCTCCATCAACATGGGGGCTACCAAACAGGACTTCGACAACACAATGGCCTTACATCCGTCGACTGCTGAAGAGTTTGTGACCATGCGCTAAGGAGTTGAACCATGCCTCCAAAATTTACCCAAATTGCATTTACGTCGACGGTTAAAGCTATCCAGGAAAAACATGGCTCGCGGGAAATGTATGAGCGGATGGCAGCCCGTGGACCAGACAACGACACTCTGATTCCACGAGTGGCCGATTTCATCCGGGAACGAGACAGCTTTTATCTTGGGACTGTTAACGATAATGGCTGGCCTTACATTCAGTTTCGCGGGGGACCCGTGGGCTTCTTAAAGGTTCTCGATGACAGAACACTCGGGTTTGCGGATTTTGTTGGCAATTGTCAGTACCTAACGATTGGAAACTTGGGAGATAGCGATCGCACATTCTTGTTCCTGATGGACTACGCCAACCGTCGCCGCCTCAAAATATGGGGACGCGCCAGGGTTGAGTACGATCACCCCGATCTGGTGGAAGATCTCAAGGTACCGGGCTACGACGCGGAAGCTCAACGGGCCATTCTGATCCAGGTAGAAGCCTGGGACTGGAACTGCCCCAAATACATTCCAACAAAATATTCCGAAGAACAAGTGGCAGAAATGATTGCTCCCCTGCAAGCCCGAATTCGGGAACTTGAAGCTCAGTTGGCAACCGATCAGCCATAGCCTTAGCGTCAATCTAGATCAAGGAAACAGAGTATGCCATCCAAAGCTTAAGGAGGCACGATTATGAAAGAAAAACTCTGCTTAGTGACAGGAGTTGGTGAAGGGACAGGGGCCGCAATTGTACGGCGATTCGCTTCCGATGGTTACACTGTAGCGATGTTGTCCCGCGATCAGGAAAGACTTCGTACCTATGAGTCTGAACATCCTCAAGCCGTAGCATTTCCCTGCGATTTAGAAGACTTGCAAGCGCTTGGACAAACCATTGAGCAGGTTCAAGTCGAACTTGGCAATCCCACAGTCATCATCCATAACGCAGTGAGAGCCACCTTTGACCGCCTCCTAGACAGCGATCCTAGCGAACTTGAGCGTAATTTCCGGGTCAATACAACGTCACTGTTGTATCTCGCCAAAGCATTTGTTCCCACAATGCTGGAACAGGGTTCTGGCTCCATCATTGCTACAGGGAATACCGCCGCCTTTCGCGGAGTCCCAACCTACGCTTTATTTGCCCCCACGAAAGCGGCTCAACGAATCTTCTTAGAATCCCTTGCGAGGGACTTTGGTCCCCAAGGTATCCACGTCGCTTACGTGAATATTGATGCGGTCATTGACGTGCCGTGGACCCGAGATCGATTTGCCTCCGACAAACCTGATGAGTTTTTTATTACCCCCCATTCCATTGCTGATGAGGTCTTCCACATTGCTCATCAGCCCAGAGATGCATGGTCCTTCAATGTCGAACTACGTCCCTATGCTGAGAGGTGGTAAGGAAATCTCTAGAACAACTGAAGCACCCAGAACTGGAGCCATGCACATCTTCAGTTCACTTGAGCATTGGACTCGGTTGTAATTCAGGCGTATGAGGACTCTTAAAGGTTTTCTGAGCCATGGGTGCTTGGCAGGCCACCATCGTCTTCACATGTTCCCTTTCATCATCTCGAATCGCCACAAAGACATCGTAGAGGTTATTGATTTGAGGACGACGACTCTCTGGACGTTGCCCTGTTTGAAACTCATCAAACATATACAGATCGCCATCTCGATAGTAATTGAGGGCCACTTGAGGTGCAGATTGAGCTTTTAGATATTCCGTCTCGCTGGTGAGGAAGTGGTCATAGCTCTCGTAGGCATGTTCTTCCACCAGTTCCATAAAGTGATAGGCCGACCGAGGAGAGAGCGCATAGAGCAAGACAATAATCCAGTAGTAGAGCAAACCAACGTGACGCGCTAGGAAGCGATCGATCCAGGCATTGTTACCCCCCAGCGACTCCATGATCAGGAGATGGTGCAACTCATTCCAGGTTTCAGCAAAATGGACCTTGAGCCAATCGGCCTTTCGCCACCAGCCCAAGGTTTCATAGAGGTGCAGCACCGAGAGGTAGGAAAAATAGGGAACCCGAGCCACAGTCTCCAGCACGTAGAATCTTGGATAGGGGCGGTTCCGATAGAGCACGTTAATCACAAAAACTAAGACGCTGACCAATAAACGAACCATAACCAGACCTCCAGAATTAATGAGGGTGCTTATTTGAGTGAGTCGTCGTCGCCATTATAGGTTTACCTATCAGTTTGAGTCTGTATTCGTTTCTGCAAAAGCATCTTTGTTGTTACTTAACTCATTAGAACTCAATACATTGCTCCGTTCCCATCCTTGACATCTCATTCCAGACGAGCTAGTCTGTATTTATTCCAGACGATTTAGTTTGAAACCATGCCGCGTCCCCGAGAGTTTGATCCTCAAGCTGCTCTCCATACTGCCATTCAGGTGTTTTGGGAGAAAGGCTACTACGATACCTCTGTTGATGAGGTGGTCAAGCGCTCTGGCGTCGCGAAATACGGTATCTACGGCACTTTTGGCCCCAAACGGGAGTTGTTCAAGAAAGTTCTTAGGCAATACGCCAGCGATCGCCACCAAGATATCCAAAGCCCGATCCGGCGACCCGGCGCATCCTTGCCTGAAATCCAAGAGTTTTTTGACAAGGTACCTCATCTGATT
>NZ_JANQOP010000220.1 GCF_028285745.1 Acaryochloris sp. IP29b_bin.137
GGACTCACGAGGCTCCATGACATCGCAGATACTTGGAGACTGGCTCATGATTGACAGCACTTGACAGGCAGACTTTCAAGACTTGTGGGTAAGGCATAGGTCAAACACAGGTATCATCCAACCTTAGGATTTGGTAAATTTAATGCAGCTTTTCGATTCTGCAAAGCGGTAGATGAAGTGAGTAACTTTTTGAGACCTCGCCGTCGAATGGGGGAATTCGTATCTCTCTCTGATCGAAGAAAGAAGTTTATCCAAAGCGTTAGTGAACTCGAAGAAATATTCCAGGCTGCTTAACAACAAAAAAGCAAAGTTTAGGGTGAAGTATGGCTATTTTAATCTTCTTGGCTAACCAACGCTGACAATTTCTATCAGACCCCAAAATAGATGGAGTCTTAAACGACAAATTTCTTAGCTCTAGAGGAGGCGGGGAAATCAAGCCAGAGCTTCTATTTTAAGGGTATTTCTGCTTTACTACAGGCTTTAGATTGCGTTACTTTGCTGTTCTTTGACTTAATGTACAAATCCTAAGAACTTTATTTATTTTACGCTTACAATATTCATAGCTTTCAAGTATATGAGTATGTCTTCAATTGAACAAAGAGTCAGAAAAGGAGAACAGCCAGGGCAAAAACCCTGGTGGAATCGGCCTCTGATCGGCAATCAAAGTGTGACCGAACGCATCCGTTCTTTGTTTAATCGATTTCAGAGAGCGGAGATCCCTGAAAGAGCCCTTAAATCTCACTCTCAAGCATTGCAAGCAATTCATAAGCTGGTGAAGCGGGCCCAGCCGATTGATAACGAAAAATATGGTAATCCTGAGTTTTTATCCTTTGTCAGACTCAAGCGAGCCTTTGCTGAAGGACATGAAGGGTATGAGAACCTGGATCGATATCTGCAATTGTTACATGCAGGCATTTCGGCCAAAAATACCTTTGTTGCCTTAGAGCGGATGGAATTCAAATTCTATGGGTCTAAGCAAGCCATGCTCTACGACTATGTTGAAACCCTTTTCCAAAGCAATGTTCAACAAGCTGAGTTTCTTGAAAACCTCCACGCTAAATTTACTGAAGTTCAGCCCCAGCTCCGGACAGAAGACGGGAAAGCCGCATTAGAAAAATACTATCAGCATCTAGAAAAGATTACTAAACATCGATTTGGTTTTCGGCTGCTGCGCTCCTTTAAGCGCCATAAGATGACAAATTATTCCATGCTCAATACCGTTGCCAATATTATTGATGGACTGAATCGGTTGGATTTACACGACTTGGGTATCCTGAATACGGAAGTGATTGCCCATTATGAGACCTTTCAGCGCCTTGGGGAAGTTTTGGGAATGCCAGATTCCCTTAGCAACCCCAAAACCTTTGGCCGCATGCTTCAATATATTGCTCTAGAGGAAAAATACAAAAACGCCTATCCTAAATTTCAGGAACTAGTGGTCCTGCTGGAGCAGTGGTATAAACAGTTCACCGTTGCTCAGAATCTGCGCAATGAATATAATCCCAAACAATATAAGCAAGTCAAAGAATTTGCAGCAAAGATACCTGGGGTAGGACTATACAACAAATATAAGGTGTATTTTAGTGACGGCACCCCCTAACAGCTAGTCAGCACGAACTACCACTGACGGCAGATCATCTCCACATTCTGAATCGTGCCATGCAGTATTTCTGGCCCAGCTAGATGGCTCATGATGGGCAGCAGTTTTGGGATAATCTCCAGAAATTGGCAATGTTCTAAATGGACCAGGGTTCGAAGTATTTTGCACCATAAATCGTGATCCATTTGGGATGGATGAATTTGTGGGAGAAGTTGCGATAGCGATCTAGCGCTGCGGGTCTTATCCTCAAAGTTAAACGTTGCCGTCAGGGTTTGGCTAAGCATTTCCTCGGGCAAGAAAGAGGTTAAGGAGTGCAGTGCCTGCTTCCTAGCATCCCAAGTACTGAGTCTAATTGGGGGAGATGAACATTGTGCTTTTAGAGTGCCTAATAGATGTGCACAAACTTTATGTTCCTGCTGTTGATCCAAAAACGTTCGAATTTGCTGCAGCAAAGATGGTGGACAATAGGGAATAATTTCGTGAAGAAGTTTTCGCTGCCTATCCTGGTTTTTGGTCTGCCGGGCCAGGATGAAAACTTCTTTGAGCTGCTCATCCGATAGATGAGGTGCAAGCTGGTGAATGGCGATCACCTGGTTATCGCTGTCATCCATTTGGCAAGCTGCTTTGAACGCCGCAGGAAGCAGTTTGGGCCAGTGTTGGCTTAGGATCCAGTAAGCCTTAAATTGGGTCTGTTGCTCTTGACATTGCGATAGGTGATGCAATGTTGATGAAAACATTGTTTTGTCCGAGACGGCAAGCTGGCAAAGGGTGAGGATGCGAGCCGTTTCGCTGCCAAACAAGCTGACTTGAGCCTTGATTTTGGTTTGTTCTGAGGGTGGAAGATCAGGAAAAATATCGCTATAGGCCTGACCCTGTTCAAGTTCTGAAGACCAAGACTCAATGATTTCAAGCAGTTTGGCACAAATTTTGGAGGAGGGGTGATGGGTGCTAAATGACTTTAATGCTCGCCGAGCGGCGGACGTATCCTTAAACTGATCCAGAATCTTTAAGGCCAGCAACACCTCTATTTCGGATAAATATGGCGCAATTTTGCTCAATGCAGTAGCACAGGATCGCTCATGGGGCAGGGTGCAAGCCGCTTGAAACGCTTGCGAAAGGAATTGAGGATGTTCCGGCAACAGCTGGATCAATAAATCTGTTTTGGTTCCATCATCTTGAATGTTCTGAAGCAACGCTTGCACCTGGGGTAAGGGCAGATGCGAAATTGCAATGATGGTACTGAGGAGTTCTGCATAAGAGAGGGCCTCCTGCTCTACCTTTGTTTCTTGCATAAGCTGGGGGAGGAAGATGGAGAGGGTTTGGGGCCAGCGAGCAACAATTCCACAGGCTGCGACCAGGACTTCGCCCGGCGCAAGGGCTTGAGCAATGGCCATCGTCTGATCCAAAAGATCGGTGGGTAATCGGATGGCGACTTCTCGCAGGATCAGGGCCTTGTAGAAATCGGCTTCCATCTCCTCCACGATGGTGAGCAACTCACGAAACTGCTCGCCTTGTAGCTGAGAGGCTAAGGTACACAGGAGCTGGGCTTTTTGGCCGTCATCAACCTGATGCTGGATAACCTTGAATACATAGGGATGATGGGAGGGCGGTAAAACAGGAATCAGTTTTTGGAGGACTTCAAACTGGTGTCGAGCATCAGGCAGAAGTTGCAAGTAGGTGATGCATTGTGTCGATGTCCAGATCTGCCGATGGACAAAGGCTGCGACCAAGTTGGCTGGCATAGCCGTCATCCCCCGATGATGGGCAACCTGCGTTAGTGCATATCGACACTGTAACTGGATGGCTAGGGTGGGGGCTTGCTCGTACAGCTCTTCCGCAAGTTGCCAGGCTAACTGAACATCTCGGCAAAAAAAACGGGTGTAACCCTTGCGGTCGCACGCTTCATGCCACCCATTCGCGCCGGACTCTGCTTCTTCCTGCAAAAGAATATGAATTTCATTCCGGCAATCGGCAGCTTGCAGATGCCAGGTTAAATGGGCATGAATATACCCATCGTCTTCCAGGGTATGCCACAACCGTTTATTGGTGGTGGCTTGGTAGCGCTCAATCAGGGCAGCATGGGCCTCTTGAGGCTTTAGATCGTTGTTTTGGAGCAAGCTTGAATAAGCAACCTGCTGCAAAGCAACGGGGAGTTGATAAATATGCGCAAAGGGGCTGAGGCGGGCTTGGGGCCATTGCTTCTCTACCAGGATCTGTTGATCGACCCATCGTTGCAGGATTAATTCTGCTTCTTCAACGTGGCAGGTCCAAAGGGTTGCAGCCGTTTGAGCCGTAAAGGTTGCATTTTTGGCCAGAATGCCTAACCAAGAGAACTGTTGCTCTTCTGCTGCACTCAGTCCAGTGGATTGGGGACGGGTGGACGCCTCTTGATGGGTGTTGCGAGGACTTGATTGCCTTGACAGTTGCCACAGGGCAGAGAAATTTGCCCCATGGCTTAATTCATCGGTAGATCCTGCCGATGGCGGGAGAGGAAGAATAGTTTCTGGAAGGCGCACAAAGGTGAATACTAGATTTGACTGTCTTCAAACTTAGTATTCCCAATGGTTTTGGGCGATGGGACAATTATTCCTCATTCAGCTATATCAGTAGATTTCACGCATATGCGCTAAGCATTCTCCTGGATCCAAGCCTCAACAATCCGAGAGGGAATGCGAATCACGGGATGCTCAAATAAGGCTTCAATAGCTGCATCACCGCCAGCCTGTAAGGCACGTTGGAGACGGCTTTGCAGTGAAGCATCCATTTTGACGGCTGCTTCAACGGAACGTTCAGCTTGAATTCCGCCTAGCTTTGATTTAGCGACGATCTCTAAAATATGCTGAATATCAGACCGCAAAGCGGTAAAGTCTTCTTCTGCCATTTGGGGCTCGATCGGTTTGGGAGCTGGGTCTGATTTCACTATGCTCTGCACCGCCCCAGCAATATCCATACCCGTAGTATGACGAATCTGCTCGAGGAAAGCGGCAGCTTTAGTTGCGCTTCCTCCATTTGCGGTATCGACAACGGTGACATTCTGCACCGTCACATCGGGGACGGTGGCCGTGAGGGTCGATAGCAACACTTCCAGCTTTTGCAATAGGAAAATATCGCGGGCGCTGCTGCCAGCGTTTTGCCAAGATTCTGCCAGTCGCAATGTCCCTTCAGCCTGGGCTTTCCCATCTTCAATAATTTGGGCCGCATTCCCTTGGGCTCGGGCAATAGCCCGTTTGCATTCCGCCTCGGCTGGGGCCACTACATCGGCCTGGAGCTGTTGTTCAACTTGCTTGATCCGCTCTTGCTGGACCGGAATTTCAGCTTGAATCCGGGCCAATTCAGCGGCAATCTCGGCTTCCGATTCGGCGACAACTGCATCTCGTTTGGTTTTGGCATCCTGAATCCGGCGTTCGGCTTCAGCGGTGGCAATCCCGATATCTCGGTCTAACCGCTTGAGGGAAGTGATTTTTTCGTTCTCCGCCGATTGAATCGTTGATTCTGCCTGGGCTTGAGCTTCAGAAATTCGGGCATCGCGCTGGAGGTCCGCTTGCTGTTTGCGGCCAATGGAATCGAGATAGCGAACATCATCGGAGATATTTTGGATTTGCAGGGTATCAAGGACCAAGCCGAGCTGTTCTAAATCATCCTCAGCTTCCTCTAACAGGCTTTTGGCAAAGGCAATTTTGTCCTCATTCACCTGTTCGGGCGTTAAGCTGGCCAGAACGCCCCGTAAGTTGCCTTCTAGGGTTTCCTTGGCAATTTGTTCAATCTCTTTCCGGCTTTTGCCCAGCAGACGCTCAATGGCATTGTGAATGGTGGGTTCTTCCCCAGCAATTTTGATATTAGCCACGCCTTCCACCTTAAGCGGGATGCCTCCCTTGGAATAAGCGTTAGAAACTCGCAAATCAATAATCATATTGGTGAGATCCATCCGTAAGGCTCTCTCCAAAAGCGGCACTCGAACACTTCGGCCGCCTTTGACCAGGCGATATCCGACTCGTTTGCCATCGGCGGATCGCTGACTTCCACCTGCAAAGATAAGGACTTCACTGGGCTGGCAAATGTAAAGGAGATTGCGGATCACTAGGGCAAGTGCGCCCGTTCCCAACCCCATTACACTCAAAAGGGCAATTATTACTTCCATTACGAATCTCCGTAGCTACCACTGGGTTGTTTGAGGGTGCCAATAACATCAATGCCGAGGGTCTGATCAACTCGCTCGAGGAAATGACGCACCATTTCGGGATAAGCATTGACTAAGCTGGCGATCGAGTGACCATTGCCATTGTCGATCACATTTACTCGTTCTAAATTGACGCGATTGGGGATAGTTGCGGCTTGTTGCAACACCATTTCAATTTGCTGAATTAAAAACACTTCATTGGCATGGGCTCCCATCTTTGACCACACCTGGGATAACAAATCGTTGACCTGGGCAGAGGCTTTGGCATTTTCTCCTAGGCTAGCTGCTGCGCCTCGGGCTTGCAGTTCCTTCGCTTGCCGTTGGGCTTCTGCGGGAAGCACCTCATCAGCTTCTAGACGCAACCGTTCTAAATCGGCCCGCATAGCCTGAAGCTGCTGCTCGGCTCGGGCACGAGCTTCTTTGCCTGCGGCAATGGTCCGTTCTTCTTCGGATTTGGCCCGCTGTTCTAACTCCGCTTTGATTTTTCGCAGTTCGTTTTGCTTTTGTTGAATAATGGCAAGAGCTTGGGTTTGGGCCACTTCGGAGCGTTGCTGGCAATTGGCCTCAATCCGCTCGGCCTCTCCAATGGCATTAGATTCAGCAATTTCCGCATCCCGAACAATTTGGGCAATTTGCCGCCGACCAATCGAACTCAGATAATCCACTTCATCGGACACACTCTGAATTTTAAGGGTGTCGAGTTGGAGTCCTAATTTCACCAATTCTCTAGAAACGTCCTGGGCAATCCGCTCAGCGAATTGCAGCCGATCTTCATTAATTTGCTCTGGGGTGAGTAAGGCAACCACGCCTCGCAAATTCCCTTCCAGGGTCTCTCTGGCGACCCGGAGTATCTCTTTGCGATCGCGGTCCAAAAACCGTTCAATGGCATTGCCCACCACGTCTGGATCGCTAGAAATTTTAACGTTGGCGATGGCTTGAATATCCAGCGGTGTCCCTCCCTTGGAATACGCATTCTGTACTTCTACGGGCACGGGCATGGTGGTCATATCCATTATGGTTACCGTTTCCAGAATGGGAATGGATAAGACCCGCCCCCCGAAGATGACGCGATAGCCGACGGTCTGTCCATCTTTGTTTTGATGTTTACGGCCCGACAAGATCAAGATTTCATTCGGATTGCAGATGCGGAGAAAGCTTTTAAGGAGCCCAACAACCAAAAGTACGAACAATGACGATAGGGTAATAGCCACGAATAAACCCGATCCACCGATGTCTGCTAGCTGGTTGAGGATGGCTTCCTTCACCAGATCTAGCAGACCTAGAATCCAGTCCATTTCTATTCTCCTTGGTCCTGACGCTGCGCTTTCAGGGTGCCCGTGACATCAATACCTAGGGTTTGGTCGACGCGATCGAGGAATTGGCGCACCATTTCGGGATAAGCATTGGCCAAGCTGGCAATGGATTGGCCATCGCCGTTATCAATCACATTCACCCGTTCTAAGTTAACCCGATTGGGAATTTCTGCGGCCTGTTGCAGCACCATTTCAATTTGCTGAATTAAGAAGACCTCAGCGGCATCAGTCCCCGTCTCTTGCCAGACTTTAGACAGCATATCGTTAACTTGGGCGGCGGCTTTGGCATTTTCTCCCAAGCTTGAGGCTGCCCCTCGGGCTTGGAGTTCCTTCGCTTGACGTTGAGCTTCTGCCGGAAGCACCTCATCGGCTTCTAAGCGTAACCGTTCTAAATCGGCCCGCATGGCCTGAAGTTGCTGCTCAGCTCGAGCACGGGCTTCTTTCCCGGCGGCGATGGTGCGCTCTTCCTCAGATTTTGCCCGCTGCTCCAGTTCCGCTTTGATTTTGCGTAGCTCGTTTTGCTTTTGCTGGACGATGGCGAGGGCCTGGGTTTGGGCCACTTCGGAGCGTTGCTGGCAGTCGGCTTCAATACGCTCGGCTTCCCCCATCGCGTTGGATTCCGCAATCTCAGCATCTCGAACAATTTGGGCGATTTGCCGCCGACCAATGGAGCTAAGGTAGTCGACGTCATCGGCGACACTCTGGATTTTGAGGGTATCCAGTTGAAGCCCCAATTTTGCTAGTTCTCGGGACACATCCTGGGCAATCCGTTCGGCAAATTCCAGGCGGTCTTCGTTAATTTGCTCCGGTGTCAGCAGGGCGACGACGCCCCGCAGGTTCCCTTCCAGGGTTTCTCGGGCGACGCGGAGTATTTCTTTGCGATCGCGATCGAGGAATCGCTCAATCGCATTCCCCACTACCGACGGATCACTAGAGATTTTGACATTGGCAATCGCTTGGATATCCAGTGGTGTTCCGCCCTTGGAATAAGCATTGGTCACTTCAACGGGCACGGGCATGGTGGTCATGTCCATAATTTTCACCGTTTCCAAGATGGGAATCGAAATCACCCGGCCCCCAAAAATAACGCGATAACCAACGATTTGACCACTCTTAGTGCGATGTTTGCGACCCGATAAAATCAGGATTTCGTTGGGATTACAAATGCGTAAAAAACTCTTGATAAACCAAACGACCAGAATAACGGCAAAGATCGACACTGCAATCGGCACTGCCGGAAGTCCCGGTTCCTCTATATCGACTCGGGTTGAAGATTCAACTTGGGCAATCCATTGGGATTGCTCTCGGATGGGCTGGTCAATAGACTCACTCATAGGCTGAAATTTCCTGCTACTTACCATGTCAAAAAAAACACAACAATGTAACGACAAAATGGATACTGAAATCCGCTACTAGGTGTTATTTGCAGCTCTAAAACTTAGGATGCGCCCCTACCTAAGGCATCGGGCGGCTGATTAAAGGAATCACTAGAGACCACCCAAACTCGGTTATTCTGTGTCCCCACGACTACAACCTGCTCTCCGGGCTGGAATGAACTATTGCCATCAGTAAAGGCTACGACTTCCAGGAGGCTGCCCTTTACTTTCAAGCGGACTTTGCCTCGGGTTTGAGCATCAAAGGGGATTTCAACGGTGCCTGCGAGTCCCACCAAATCGTCATGACAAATCAGACTATCCGTTTGTTGGTGGCGGAGATACAGCAGTAGCCCGGAGATGGCAGTTCCACAGAGCAGCCCCATCGCAATTGCAATCAGCGTAATTGCTAGAGCGGGCAACCCAGTTTGCAATGCACTCAGCAGAATGCCTGTTAGGCCAAAAAAACAACTGCCAAAGGTCCAGAATTTAAGGTTTTTAATCAGCCCTAAAAAGGGGAACTTGCGGCGTTTATTAGGGGTGGAATCAAAGGTGGAGGAGGGACGGGCTTTGGGATCAAATAGTTCGACATCAGAGTCTAGTCCCAACTCATCTAGTTCAAACTCAATCCCATCTAGACCACCAACAACAGCTAAAAGAACAAAAATACCGCCAATTAGAAAGCAAGACCAATACAGGGTCAGCATTACTGAATACACCTAGTAAGCTACTTCAATCTTAGCGATTAGATTTCCCAAACGTTGGGAATCCCCATCATTCTTAAAGGAGTTTGGGAATAGATCGGTTTAAGCTGTAACCATCGTTAATAATTGAATGCCAATGACACCGATTGCGAGGATGACCATCATCGTGAGAGTCGCTCGCCCTCCGGGAACTAGCGTTCGACTCGGTAGATCGATTGTTGCTGATCGGTATCGGAGTTTCCAGGCCATCACTGCAGGCAGGATGCCACCTAGGATCGAGATGCTGAAAGCCCCCGCATAGTCTAGAGCCGTAAAGAAGATATTGGGATTTAGGGTTGATAAACCTAACGCTGGCAGAAAGATAACGGAATAAAACGGCAGTCGATTGTCTGCATTCAGTTCTCTCACCTTCAGGGCGTCCATCAGAAAATCTAGCAGCCCATAGGTAAAACCAATAAAGGACGTTGCGATCGCAAACTCAGAAAAAACCGACACCACAAGACCAAGACCCGGGAGATTGGTATTGTTTCGGAGTAATTCAAGGGGGTCAACCCTTTCGCTTCCCGGGCTGAGGCTAGACAATCCACCGATACTCCCAAGAATCACGGCATTCCAGACTAAAAACATCAGTAAGGGAATCACCGAGCCCACCACAATAGACTGTCGGATTTTACTCAAGTCTCCTTCCAATTGGGTGGTCACAACCGGCACAATATTGTGGTAGAACAATGCCACCAGCATGATCGAAACCGCTGGACTGATCGCAGGCCAGTTTTGGTGAATCAGCTCTCCTGGATCAATGTGAGAGCCACTCAGGACCAGCAGAACCATAAACGTCGTAATAACGATGGCAACAAAAGTGCTATTAAATCGTGCCACCAGTTTTTCACTTCCCCCATACAGTAAACCGCCAAATACAAGGGCAAACAGAGTGGGTCCAGCCCAATCCGGCGCATTCACCCCTGGGATGTGAGCCATCGCACTGGCAAGAATGTCACCCCCTTGGGCCATGTAAGCGACTAATAAAGCATAGTGAAGAAAAAGATACGCACCCCCCGATACATTGGCAATCGATGGACCGAGAGTACTTTCTACCATGCGCAATAGCCCAATATTCGGTTGACCAGAGCGGCGCATACATCGCACATTCACTTCAGCCAGTAAAAGAGCTGCGACCAAGGCATACACCCAAACCACGATCAGCATACAGGTGGATGGCAAAAAGCCCGCTGGCTGGGTTATGGCCGGAAGCGCTAAAATTCCTGCCCCAACGGTTGTGCCAGCGACTAAAGCAATCGCAGAAACCCGTTGATCGGGTGCCCGTTTGAACTGAGCGTCAGCTACATCCAATTGCGAAAACAGTCGATCGTCAAATTGCAAACTGGTCCTCGAATTCCGAATAAAGACATTAACTATTATTTTACTTTATGGAATTCAATGATTGTTTACAGAACTATATCTCTGGCTCTTCATCCTCAACCGACGGTCGATTCACCCTAGGACAAGCAGTTTGAGTCAGTGAGTTTTGCTCAGGCTCGGGGACTGGATCATAGCCTCCGGGATGAAAGGGATGGCAACGACTAATCCGTCGAAGGGCGAGCCAACTTCCTTTCACGACCCCCCAAGTGGCGATTGCCTCCATCGCATAGGCGGAACAGGTGGGCTGAAAACGACAGGAAGGTGGGAATAGGGGAGAGATGATGTTCCGGTAGCCTCGAATCAATCCAATCAGCAGAGTTTTCATGTCATACCCCCAAACAGAAAGCAGAGACATCTGTTAGAAAGTCTCTGCTTTTGAATATATGTCACAAAACAGTTCGGGAAAAGGCTTGCCGCAGCTCAACTACAGATCTACCACAGAGCTGGAATAGGTTCTGAAGGGATGGGATCGGGCTCAGCACCACCGAAGGGAACGATAGGCTCTTGAACCGGAGGGGCAACAACAGGGGCCGCAGCTCTGGGGAGACATACTTTGCTCGCCCAGGTGTTTTGATACTTGGTAACCATAATCTCTTTACCCGGCTCCAATTCCAACCTGGAGATAGTGCCTTGGGAAATGCGGGTGTCAACAGGAGCGTCAGCGCCTTCAGGTAAAAGCGTAACGGTTTGGCTTTCTAAATCGACATCTGTGATCGTTCCGCGAATGACCTCATCGACAGCAGGCGGCTGTACTTTAGAGACCATGCCGGCATCATCGACATCAAATCCAACCAGATCGCCTTGATTCAGGGGTGTAGTGGTTCCCTCAGGCACGGAATAAGACTTGTTCGTGCCATCCAGCAGCCGAACCTCAAGATTCTGACCATTATAGGATCGAACAATCCCATAGTTGCCGGGCAAAGATTGAGGATCAATGCTTGATTCTTGGGCAAGGCTGACGTTCGCCGGAACAATGGAGGCGAGCGTGGTAACTAGTAATGATATGCCTGCTCCAGTTAATAGGTTTTTCATTGGCACTACTCTTGCAGATTTGTTTGCATGCTAGATACCTCCAGCCGATATGCCAATTATGGCGCAGAAGATTAAATATGCCTAGGTCTAGCGGTGAATGATTCATATCCACCAGCTATATTATGCATATTTTTACGAAATTAAAATTATCTAACCATATTTTTTTCAATTTTTCATATCTACCAACCCTGATGAAGAGGCACGGAAGCCAGCGCTGGAAAGGGCTTGCACAGCTAAATGTTCATTTTGGACGCGAAATTGGGCACCTAAGCGAACCAGCTGACTTTTCTGTTGTCCCTGAATTTTGGCAATGACTGAAACTTTGGCACTGTTGTCTTCCCCCGCCTGCTGACGCAAAATTTCTTTCAAGCGTTGTTGCTGTTGAATATTGCCAGCATCTTGAGCCGGGATTTCGACCATGACCAGTCGCACTTCTTCGATCGGCTCAGCATCTTCCACAATCAGCTGAACCCGCTCGTCCCGTCGATCGACTTTGCCCCAAATCATCAAGCGGTGGTCTGCCTCAATATAGGCACCAATGCGTTCAAAACTCCGGGGAAAGACTACCCCTTCCGCCTTCCCCGAGAGATCTTCCATTTGCACAATTGCCATTCGGTCACCTTTTTTAGTGATGATCGGTTTCACTTCAGTCAGTAACACAATGGCACTAACGGTTGTTTTTTCCGGCTGTTCCTCTAAATTCGCCAAACTAATTGGAGCCATTAGCCGGGCGGGACGCTCAATTTCGCGGAGGGGATGATTGGAAATATAGAATCCTAAAATCTCTTTCTCTAGCTTCAGCTTTTCGGATTCCTGAAAATCTTCAACCGGCTCAGCTTTAGGGGCCGTTTCAATGGATGAAGGTGCGTCTGTATCGCTGCTGATGGTGTCGAAGAGATTGCCTTGACCAATGGCTCGATCCTTGGCCCGTGACTGGGCCCATTCCAAAATCAGCGCTAGATCATGAACCAGTTGATTGCGATTGGCGTCAAATTCATCTAAGGCACCGCTGTAAATCAGGGCTTCTAAGGCTCGTCGATTGACCACGCGGGGATCAACGCGATCGCAGAGTTCTGCTAAGGATGTAAAGTTGCCATCCTCGGCTCGGGCCGCCAGGATGGCTTCAATCGCGCCCTGGCCCAAATTACGCACGGCGGATAGTCCAAACAGAATATTTTGATCTAAAGGAGTAAAGTCCACCCCCGAGCGATTAATATCTGGAGGCTCCACTTCAATCCCCATACTTAAGGCCGTGGCAATATATTTCTGAACTTTATCCTGATCTCCGCTGTTGGCAGTGAGCAATGCCGCCATATATTCAACGGGGTAATTGGCCTTGAGATAAGCCGTTTGATAGGTAACGTAACCGTAGGCCGTTGAGTGGGATTTGTTGAAGCAGTTGGCCGCCACCCAACCCTCGGCAATTAAAAAGTTATGGTCTTGGGCAAGGCCAATATCATAGACGGATTGAATACCAAGGGAGCGACGCTGGACAATCTTCACCACAGTGATAATCCTGAAAAAAGGGAGGTCGTATCAATAAGCAGGTTCTCCCTATCTTAGGTCGAAAAAGAGTTCTCGCCCGCTGTATCGCTTAAGCATCGAAATTTTGTAACCTTGCTTTAAAGTTCAAGCGGCTGGATGAATGTGTTGGTTGATCTGCACCTGTCGCTGGTTCATCGTTTTCTGAAACAGCGGGGTGGGAACGGCTGCTTCCACAGGCCAAACCCCTGGCTTGTTGAGTTCTTGGTTAAGGATCAGTTGCGCGATGCTGCCCGTACCATATCCTGCTGCGATCGCAGTATCTGGCAACACCAGAGTAGACACCGCTTCAGTCGGCTGTCCGTCCAGCAAACCCGTAACGGCAGAGCGCATTGCCACCCCTGTGCCACTCCAGCGATCCGTCAGTTTTGTCGTCATAAAGCCCCCCCAAGCCAGAAATTCGATCATCTGGCGGTTTTGTAACCAGGTTTTGGGCATCCAGTGGGCCAAAGCCCAGGTAATACCGTTGTAAATCTCTGGCACTGATCCAAACTTGGTGATCACGGACTGCACAGGAAACGTTTGCGGCAGGGTCAGCCGTTCAGGCACATCAAACCAAAACACATTGACCCGTCCGTAAGGGGGCGGAAACAGAATGGTTTCTCGACCGCTATAGGGTTGGACGGGCTGCCATTCGCCTTGCAGCCAACCGGCAAACGGGGCGAGCAATCCCAGAAACGTGGTTCGCATAATGGTGATGCCAGCTCCCCCTGTGCCAGCTACGACATAGCTCAGATGAATGGTATCGGCCCGCTCCAAGGCTTCGACATTTTGGCGGACCATGCTATTGGAAATTCCGGGAAAAACTCCCGTGTTAATAATGGCAGTAATACCCGCAGTTTGGGCCTGTTCCTGATACTGCAACGCTCTTTCCGTAAAGGACGGATGATCGCTGACATCTAAATAGTTGATCTGGTGGTGAATACAACTTCTTAAGACCCGAGCATCCCGATCATGAAACGGACCTGCACAGTGAATCACGAGATCCTGGTTTGCGATCGCCCGCTCTACAGATAATTGATCATCAAGTTCCAGCGGGATGGCTCTGGCCCGTGGACCCAACTGCCGAGCCACCTGCTGACCAGTCTTTGACTCTCGGCTTGTCAACGTAACAACAACATCAGGTTGGTTTAATAAATCCGCAACAACACTCTGTCCAATTCGTCCTCCCCCACCCACCACAAGAACCTGGTTCATAACGTCGCTTGGGCGCCCCTTTGCCAACGGGTCGTACATTACCAGGATGACACTAATGGCTTAGCATTTGGAAAGTCCTAGCCATTACGTTCGGATATTCATAGGTGCGCACTTGGCCCCAATCATCCACTGCACAAATTCTTAAGTCCACTGAAACATCGAATAACCAGGGGGTTGGCGTAGGTATAAGATTCACATTTTCTACACTTATCTCCTTAATCCCTTCTGATCGAGGGAAAGAATGCATCAGTACTTGAGTGTTGAGAGCCTGGGAAATAGATCAAGGTGAACCAACCTAAATCAAACCGCACCATATGATTGCGAGCAGCTCTATGGGACAAACCAACATGATGACACCGTCCTAGCACGTGCAGTTGAAATCCAGGTAATCACAGCATTTTTATTTGCATCGCCGGATATTCTCCCAAAAAACTGTGCTAGGCTTTTATAGTACATATGAACTAAAGCACTTCACCTATGTTCATTCGATCCATTCATCAGATCGGGTGGGCAGATTCCCCCTGTCTGCCCCTGCTTCTTAACCCCATATCGGCGGGGTTTCCATCACCTGCTGATGATTTTTTACAAAGTATTCTAGATTTGCAAGAGGCCCTGGTGCCTCGCCCCACTGCCACCTTTATGATGCGGGTCAAAGGACATTCTATGACGGGGTGTGGCATCCATTCAGGGGACTTGCTTATTGTGGATCGCTCCATTGATCCAGTGGATGGGGCGGTGGTTATTGCGGTTTTGGAAGGAGAATTTACTGTGAAGCGATTTCGAAAATCCGGAGGGAGGATCATGTTAGTGGCGGAGAACCCTGACTTCCCGCCCATTGTGGTCTCTCAGGAGATGGATTTCTATATCTGGGGAGTGGTTACCTTCAATGTGCATGGACACGGGATACACTGACTCCATTTTGTCAAAATTACAGTTGCCTATGTTTTTCGCAAAACCTGTGCCACATTTTTATAATACATACACACCAAATATGTTCATTCCATCGATTCATCCGGCTAAGGGTACAGATTCATTGTGTTTACCCCTCATCCTAGATTCGGTTTCAGCGGGGCTCCCTTCTCCCGGAGGTGACTTTCTCCAGAGCACTTTCAATTTGAATGAAGCGTTGATTCCCCGCCCAGCAGCGACTTTTTTAATGCGAGTGCGTGGAGACTTACTACAAGACTTTGGTCTCAACTCTGGAGACTTGATCATTGTGGATCGCTCAGTTGAACCCATCGATGGGGCCGTCATCATTGCCGTCGTGGAGGGGGTTTTAACAGTGAAACGATTTCATAAGTCTAAAGGGACGATCCGGCTGGTTCCTGAAAATTCTTACGCCCCACCTATCGTGATCACAAAGGAAATGGATTTCTATCTCTGGGGGGTGATTACGCACATTGTTCATTGTTTGTTAGTCGAGTGAAACAGCGAACTGCTCGGGTGGATATGTTGAATACATGGTTGTGAATCAATAAACCGATCAGCTTTGAGGAACACAACCATTCCTAGCTCACCACAGGAATATCCTGCCACCGTGTTGTATAGGCCGGGGTTATCATGCCTCGCTTCATGGACCAACAACTCATTTCGGGTTTTTATCCAGTTGACCCAACAAATCGGCTGTTTAACCTACATGAACAACAAAGAAAGAAGAAACAGGCAATTGCATCGCCTCA
>NZ_JANQOP010000100.1 GCF_028285745.1 Acaryochloris sp. IP29b_bin.137
AGCTTAGAGTTGGGGAGAATCTTCGATTTTTATCCATTTTGGACAATCTGGATCGCTGAAACCTCCTCCCAGCAAAGATCGATTCATGCAACAACGCCGCAGCGATAACCAATCAATCTAAGTAGCCCATCAAATTATCACTTGAAGGGTGTCTATTCTCTGCAATGGGTCGATTGCCTGGTAATGAGGCTGAGGGAGTAAGAGAAGGATCTAGGCTAATTACAGGGCGATTACCGACCATTGCAACGATATTCAAATCACTTTGAAAGACGGGTCGGTGATGCGGTAAATCATCCAAACTGCTTACCTGCCGAGTTCCTAAAAGAACAGGGCGACCACCAGGTAATGTTTCAGACGGAACTAGAGCAAGATTCGCTTCAACAATAGGACGGTGATTCGGTAATTCTGGAGGCGTATACTCAACTATCGCTTCTCTTGAGCTACTTGTACTTATTTTGGTTAAACGAGGTGTGTCAAATCCCCACCCCTTCTTCGGTAGTGGTGGAAATAGTTCTCCTTTTTCGGCACTGACTTCATATCCTTTGTCTCCACCTCTGGGACCGACAACAGGATAAAGGCCACTTTCTTCAACAATTTCACCAGGACTAAATATTTTTTTACCCATCACAGTAATCTCACTCAATGGAATTCAAGAATAATTTAGGTGTCACGTAGTTCTACATTACAATTTCGGAGGCTTATCCAGATACTCCTGGGCTTGTTCAATAAAGGCTTTCATCTTGGGCCATTGAGATGTGAGTCATTCTGAGAGATCCAAAACCTCGATCTAGGTTTATAGATCCAGTTGATCCTCAATAACGAGTGAATACAGAATGTTTGGGCCGGAAAGGGGTGATTACAACTAGCCCCAAACTGGTTCTGAACAAGCAGGAGGATTCTAGGTGTTAACTGACTTCAATGTCGAAGATTTAGGGTTACTTGTTGTGTTGCCAGTGCACACTTGCCCCCACAAACGGGAATGCTGGATACACGATGAATGTATTCTTGTTGAGAGTCGTTTTTTTATGGAGCGTTTTCATCTTAGCGAGACTCAACACCATAAGAAGTGAACTAGGAATTCAACAGATGAGCTACAAAGTAATTCAACCTCCTAACCTTGTAGACGGGGTCAGTGCCGTTCAATTACGCAGTGAAATTGACCATGTCTTGGCTGATGGAGTTAATACGATTTTGATAGATCTCCAAGATGTCACCTTTATGAATAGCTCTGCTATTGGTGCCTTAGTCGCAATGCTCAAAGCAGTGAGTGGTCGGGGTGGCTCTTTATCTTTATGTTCACTGAATAATCAGGTTCGTCTGGTCTTTGAACTATCCAGAATGAATCAGATGTTTGATATTTTTGCTGATCGCCAAGAATTTGAGCAAAAGAATGGGTTTACCATTAGCTAACCCTCTTTTATCACTTTGATAGGAGAGTATCTGTAAGCTTAAAGTGACGTTAGTGCATGGTCTGATGATTGGGTTTACTCCAAACGCAATTACGTCGTTTCAATTTTCATCTATCTGAAGTGACAAAAGAGGGTTAATGGAATAAAACCCGAAAAGAGTTGTAAGGTTCCACAACATCCCATCAATGCGTCATCCCAGTTTCTGAGCACAGGACATAACAATATCCTGTAGTTCTGGTGGCAATACTTTGCTAGTTTCGTATTTCTTACCCAGCTTTCGGAATTCTCCAAAGGTATATTGTTCTTGCAGCTCGTTGATAGAACAAGTACACAAAGACTTTATCTGTTCTTGTTCTAGGTCTGCCCCCCCGGATTGCACGCACCCGTCCATAAAGGCATTGATATGTTTTTGAGGATAGCTATGGCTGTTCTCTCTTTGGTAGAAGGAAAAGAAACCAATAGCGCCAGCGATAGCAAAAATAGCAACTGATTTTTTCGACATGTTTAGTGTACGGATGCGATATAAAAGACAAAGGTTAATGCCTGAGCATATCCTTAGTATGCCCAGGCATTAATTAATAAAAGCCATCCCTAAAAAGGTGCTTAAATTTCGCCAAAGATCAGTTCTAATATTTTTAGTACTTTAAGTGTTTTTCGGAGATGAGCTGAGTCTTGAATGGTGCAGAGTTAGCGACAGTTTTATAGATAAGAAGTAATTCAAAGGCCATACCTCAAACAAAATGCCGGGTAAGCCAATGAATCGATGGTGGCGGTTTACAGTTTGCGATCGCAAATCTCCTGTAACCGCCGGACAAATCTTTTCGGTGAACAAGTTCTGATCTTTTTGAAAATCGGAGTTCGCCTACTCCCAATGACAAAACCTATTGATTGGTATCGAAGGAAATCGAAGTAGGCTGTTGAGAATTATTGACCGCACGAACGCCCAAATGAGTTTGATGAACGACACTGCTCACCAACAATGTGGTGAGAAAAAATGACCAGCCGAGAATCATGCCAGAGGATACTTGGGGTAGTTTTGGAAATGCTGCAGATTTTCGGGTCGGATACATTTGAAATGAGCGCTTAAGGTGGATGGTCGATGGTGGGTGTTGTACCTGTACCTTAACGTCCATTTCGTTTTAATTCCCTGAGGGAAAATACTGAACTCTTAAATTTCACTCTGCCTTAAAGCGTCAGTGTTTTTCAGCGCACCTCCTAGCGCCACCTAAGATGCCAGGGATTGGACAATTTTAAGGGACTCATCGATATGACCTTGAAAATTCATCTGCGAGTTGAAAATATGACGAACCACACCGTTCGTATCAATGACATAGGTAACTCGACCGGGCAACAGTCCTAAGGTAGCGGGAACGCCAAAAGCTTTACGGGCTTGATTTTTATGATCACTCAATAAGGTAAAGGGAAGCTGGTATTTATTGGCAAACTGCTGATGAGAAGCGGGCGAGTCACTGCTGACGCCAATCACTTCCGCTCCTGCATCTTGGAAAACCGTGTAGCTGTCTCGAAAACCACAGGCCTCTTTGGTACAACCGGGCGTATCGTCTTTGGGATAGAAAAAAAGAACAAGCGTCTTGGCCCCCATTAAATGGGATAAGTTGATGGTCTCCCCGGCTTGGTTTTGGAAATTAACCTCGGGAACCCGATCGCCCACCTTAATTGCCATGGTTGTCGTCCCCAATTGCTGATTTACCTTACTTCCGATCCTACCAAAGACATTCCCTCTCCCAGCGTCAAAATATGGGGCCGTTCGGCATGGCTACACAACCGTGCGATGACCAGCAGATAAGGGAAGTGTGATTGTAAAGGTGGAGCCCTTTCCGGGTTTGCTATCCAACTCGATTTTGCCTCGGTGAGCCTTGGTAAAGGCTTTGACAATGGCCAATCCCAAACCAGATCCTTCTGATTGGCGCTTACCGAGGCGGGAAAATCGATCAAAAATCCGCCGTTGATCTTCTAAGGAAATGCCTGAGCCTGTATCCTTGACCCAAAAAATCGCCTTGGTCAGGGTTTGCTTGCAGCCCAACTCGATTCTGCCTTGGGAAGGAGTATGTTGGGCTGCATTTCGGAGTAAATTGAGTAGCGCTCCAGTTAGCCGCTGGCGATCGCCCATCATTGACCCCGAACAGTCTAGATTGAGTTGCCAATCTCGATCAGCTAGCGCTTGGGCTTTGGTAAAGATATCTTGGGCAAACTGGCGCAGATCAATCATTTCATACTGCAGAAAGTCTGGGCGCTCCGCCTTGGTTAGGGCAATCATGTCATTGACTAAGCGGCCCATCCGATCTAACTCATCCAGCACCAGTTCTATCGTTTCCTGCTGTTCTTGCGGATCATCTCCCATCAATTCCAAATGACCTCGGACAATCGTGATCGGGGTTCGCAGTTCATGGCCCGCATCATTGACAAAGCGACGCTGGCTATTAAAGCTTTCTTGCAGTCGGTCCATCATCGCATTGAAGATGTGGGCAAGGTCCGCTAATTCCCCTGATCCTTGGGTAGATAGCCGTTGGTTTAAATCAGATTCATTGATTTGGCGGGCTGCGATCGCAAGTTCTCGCACTGGTCTGAGCAACCGCCCCGTCACAAACCAAGCCAATAGGAGGGAGATGACCACCACCCCGACCTCAATCAACACAAAGGTATACACACTGGCTAATGCTTCATTTTGTTCTCCTGCCGTCGCATGGGCAAGGATCATCACGCCCAGTTGTTGACCATCAACGATCAGCGGTTCAGCTTTGAACAGAACCGAACCAATCTCAGGATTATCCGTCATTCGCTCTCCCCGAGAGAACTCCGTAACGGTGGCCCATTGCTGATAGAGGTCAGATCCTGGGCGTATGGGCTCCAGTAACCGTGGGGGATTGGAACGGTAGAATTCGCCGTCGATAATAAAGATAAAGTAGTTATCGTCTTCAGGCAGTTGATTGACTAAAAATTCATCTGCAAACGCCTCTAGATCAGTCGCCGTTTGATGGGGCTGCCGTTCCCAATCCTTATAAGCAAGTTCAAAAACTTCTCTGGCTTCACTCAAGTCACCCCGCACCCGCAGAGAGACCTGGCTGGAAATCAAAGTCTGATATAGGGGAACGGCCAGTCCGGTGAACAGCCCCAAAAGCGAAACATACAGCAGCAAAATGCGGGTGCGAGTTTGGCGAAAAAACGCGCCTAAAACGGAACGTTTGAAGAGGGGCTTGCTCGGTCGCTTGGAGTTCATCACCATCCATCCTTATTGAGATAGAGCCATTAAAAGCGGAAGAGGGTGCGTAGGGTCCCCACCACAATTGATGACCGATTCGGATCTGCTTCTGGATGGGTGATCACAACAATGCCAGGGGTGAGGGTGATGTTATCGCTCAAGGGAATTTGGTAAAACACTTCTAGATGCCAAGTAGGTGAGGTGGGAGTAGGGTCTGACATAACGTGAGGCGGGCGACCAACAATGACTCCGCCCAGGGTGTGGTCCAGAAATAAATCGCTATATCCCAGTGTAAGCGCCCAATTCAAAATATCAGCCTGAGGACGATGGGCGAGATCTGTTGCTGTAGCTCGGGTATATCCCGCCCAGCCCGATACGGTCAGTTGGTCGGTTAGCTCGGCAGTGGTTTGCAGGCCTACCGAATGGGCAGCAATCGCCTCGCTTTGATCCGCAAAGGGATCGTTGGCCTGTTGACTCCCGGTTCCGGTATCCAATCCGTTCAGTCCATAGGTGTAGAGGAGGCCAATCTGGATAGACTCAATAGGTTCGAGAGTGAGTTGGGCAAAGGCGACAGATTCTTCATCGGATAACAAGTCTTGATCGTCTCCCAGATACCCCAAACTGAGATTAATGCGATCGCTAAAATCATGGGACAGCCCTATCCCCGTACTTCCTCCCTGACGATAGAGGGGATTGCGTTGACCGAAGCGGGAAATGGCCCCCCGACTACTGCTACTAAAGCGCGGATTTAAGGGATCAGCGATATCACTGATTGAACCGCCAATGGCCTGCACAAAAACCTCTGTATCCTTACCAATCGGAAACTGATACTCGAGGCGGCTAAGGGAAACCTGAAATTGATCGTCGCCTTGAATAGAAAGTCGGGCTAGATCCGTCCCATAGACATCATCTAGTTCGGCGACATTGGTGGTTTGCAGCCGCAATCGCAACCGATCGTTGCCAGAGAAGCTCGTTTCAATATTAAGGCGGATGCGACTCCCTAGACTGGGGCGGAGGGGTTCCCCAGCATCAGGTCTACTGGCTTGGATCAGGGAGAAGACAGCTTCTCCACTGAGAGTAGGCATAGGGTTTGACGCTTCATGCTCGGATCGATCGGAACGCTCTGTCTGGGTAAGAGTGGAGCTTGCTTCGAGTTGCCAAACTGGAATAATTGGTGCTTGGAGAGTCTGAGGTTCAGCATTGAGGGTGCTTTCCCGCAACCCTATAGTTGGCTCGGCTACCACGTTGGGAATAAAACTAAAGACGCTACCCGCAAAACTCCAGAGTAAAAGCTGAGATCGTCTCTGCCACGGTTGGGTCCAATTAGGCACAGCGAGGAGAAGACCAGGGATCAGAGTAGGCGGAGGGCATCCGGTTATGGTAGGAGCGATACCACTGGACAAACGAGTGAATCCCTGATTCGATGGATGTTTGCGGCTGAAACCCCATATCCCGGGTCAGCTCACTGATATCCGCAAAGGTGCGAGGGACATCACCGGGCTGCATGGGTAACCCTCTTTTCAAGGCTGGAGTGCCCATTGCGGTTTCAATCACTTCAATAAATCGCAGCAGATTGACCGGGGTGTGATTGCCAATGTTGTAGATCTTGTAGGGGACGGTTGAGGATTGAGGCGGATGGTGTAGAACCCGAAGAATGCCCTCCACCACATCGTCAATATAGGTAAAGTCTCGTTCCATTTGACCATGATTGTAGATATGGATCGGTTGGTGGGTTGCGATCGCATCCACAAACTTGTAGTAGGCCATATCGGGTCTACCCCAAGGACCATAAACCGTAAAGAATCGCAGTCCTGTAATCGGCAAATCGTAGAGGTGGCTATAGGAATGCGCCATTAGCTCATTGGCCTTCTTGGTGGCTGCATACAGGGAAACGGGATGATCGACATTATCAGTTTCCGAAAAGGGAACTTTGCGATTGGCCCCGTAGACGGAACTGGAGGAAGCAAAGACCAGGTGCTCGATAGGCTGATCACGGCACCCTTCCAAAATGGACATAAATCCCACTAAGTTGCTATCCACGTAGGCATGGGGATTTTCAAGAGAATACCGCACGCCTGCCTGGGCAGCTAAATGTACCACCCGATCAAAAGATTGTGCTGCAAACAAAGCGGCCATACTTTTGCGATCGCTCAGATCCAAATAGTGAAATTGAAAGTTTTTGTCGGGAATCAGTTGGGCTAGCCGGGCTTTCTTGAGCTTGACATCATAATAATCATTTAAGTTGTCTAGCCCGTAGACCTGCATCCCTGCCTGTAGTAAGCTTTGACACAAATGGAAGCCAATAAATCCGGCAGCCCCCGTTACTAAGATATGCATGATACTAAACCTCGCTGAATAGCGGCTGGGCCTGTAAAATTCATCGATTGCAAAATAGGGGTGAGTTGGGTCGTTGGACAGTGAACCACACTGACTCGTCCACCGATCAGTGGGAAATGAAATCCTTGATGGGCACCGATCATGTGACTGAGCATTTGTTGCAATATCTGCGACTGAGCTACCAATACCCCCGTTAGAATTTCTCCAGATTGCGTTTGGATCTGGCGGTTGTTGAGGGTCTGCAGCCATAGATGATGAAAATCGGTGCGATTGGTATGCAGTTGAATCGTCTGGGGATGCTCAGCCAAAATGGCTTTGCACAGCATCTGGGCCGCATCACTTTGACTGACGCAAAAATCCAGTTTCTGAGCACGCAGTAAGAGGCGGAGGGGTTGTACCGATTGAAAATCATTTTCTCCACTCGGCACCATTAACAGCCGCAAACCTTGTCGCCCTGCTTTGAGTTTGGGCAGTGCTTCCCCCAAATGGCTGGTATCATTCATGGATTCCAGGCGGGCTAAAGAGGCATGATTTGGAAAGCGCAACATACTAATGCCGCAGTTAGATTGCTGCAAGGTGTGATAGTGGCGACAGGACAGTCCTAGAGCGGTTCCCAATAGGGCTCGAATCGTACCACCATGACTAACGATCAATAGGGTTTGTCCCGCATGGCGGGGAAGGATTTGTCGCCAAAATCGCTGAGCCTGATGATAGAGATCCTGGACAGGTCGTCGGACACCGTGTGGACCGATCATTTCAAATTGGTGAGGAGCGTTTATCCAACGTTGATAGTCTGCGGTTAATGATTCTCGTACATATTGATAGCGAAGTCCTGCCCAGGCAGGAAGATCTATCTCTTTTAGATCAGGATGCGCCATAATCGGTAGCGAGGTCCGCCAGGCTGACTGAATCGCTTGAGCTGTTTGCTGGGTGCGCTGCAAGGGGCTGGTATAAATAGCCGAAACGGTGGTTTCTCCGAGGACTAAACCTGTTTGACGAGCATCCTGATGTCCTTTTTCGGTTAAAACGGACTCATCACTGGCCCCTTGATAACGACCTTGTTCGTTGTAGGTACTCCGACCATGACGGACAAGGATCACCCGAGTGGGGGACGAGAAGGGTATGGAAGGATTTATCATAATTTCTGTACCTCCAAAGCTATACAGTTTTACTGATTCGAGCTTTTCTAAGTCGATGGGCATAGCGGTTAAACCAGAAGTGGTTTAAGGGGCGCTCTATCGCAATCAGCTGTTTTTCTAACCAGGGACTGCCTTTGCCAAAGGTTAAAAATCGGACAATGGGTTGAATGAACAGTTCATGGCGGCGACTACCAAGGCCGGCGTAGCGCTTCGTAAAATATTGATCTTCAGCCAGGTCCCACTTTTGACGAAGATGATCGAGGCTGGCCCGGTCCCAGGCATCACTCCACCGCACCATAAAATAGGGCAGATCCGACCATTTGAAGTCCGGTAATTTTAACTGGCCAAACCAGGCCATCAGTCCAGCTTTGTTAGAGGCCAGACCAAGGGTATCCGTGGTGACGATCGCACTCCGTTCACTGTAGATACTTCCACCTGCTTGAACGACCATAAAGCAGAAGTCGATATGTTCACGGGTCGCTAACATCCCTTCATCTAACAGTCCAGTCTTGGCAAAGATGTCTCGGCGTACCAGCATGCAGTGAAACTCCACATAATCACACTGGGTTCGGTGAAGTTGATCCGACACATCTGCGATCGCACGTCCGGTTAAATAAGCCGACTGCTTAATGCGCCGACGGGTTTGCCCATTCTTAACTTCCGTTTTGATATAGGATTTGCCCCCAGCGTTATGGATCACCTGATGGGCGGGATTACCGATACAGGTTAGGGGTCCAACCACTGCTGCATTCGTTTCTTCCGCGCAGTTGACCAACTGGGTTAGCCAACCTCGCTTAACGATCACATCGTTCTCAATAAAGACAACGTACTGGCTGTCAGTATGGTCAAGCACATACCGCAACCCGACATTCCGCGCTTGATTGGGGGAGATATAGTGATCTGTTGGTATGAGGGTGAATAATTGCTCTTGGGATTTTGTTTGCAAATAGGTCCGTACGGATTCAGGGGAACACACATTCACAAACACTAGATCAAAGGGATACTCCGTATTGGTATAAATGCTCTCCAAAGACGTTTGGGTATAGCTAAACCGCTCTCTAGGACCGACAACAAGGGTAACTTTGGGTTGTTTCATGTTCTTCACCAAGGCGTGATGGCTGCAATCGAGATAGAATGCTCCTCCCCAACCCAGGTCTGGTCAGTGAATTAGGACAATGATTGGGAGTAGCTGAAGTTAGGGACTTATCAGACTGGTCCAGTGGGGCGGGAAGGAGAAAAGTGAGAGTAATTCAGAACTCGTGTTATCGCTTTGGGTCCATTATTGAGTTTGTCTTTCAAGGAAACGTGAAAGTGCTATGAGAAAACTTTCATCTTGGGAAGGACATTGGCTTTAAGCTGCAACCGGTAATTTGGTCAGACGAACCAATCGGTCTCGTTCTGCTGAAGACAAGCAGATATTTCCAGTTGCTGCATTCGCCTGCGCTTGTTCGGGCGACTTTGCACCTGGAATGGCTACGGGCGATACCGGATGAGAAATAACGTATCGCAATGCTGCGGCGACCATCTCTGATCCAGGCTGCAACGCTGTTTTTAGCTGTTCAACCTTTGCTAACTTACGGTCGAGTTTGGCCCGAGTGCGATCGCTGTCATACCATTCTGAACGCACCGTATCCGTAAAGACCGTCTGGGAGGAATATTTCCCAGATAGCAACCCTTTATGCAAGGGGCCACGCGCCAATACGCCAATGCCATGCTCTTGGCAATAGGGTAGAAATTCTTTCTCTGGATTGCGGCTCAGCAGGGAATAGTCCACTTCCACCACGCTGCAGGCATGGTTGACATTGAATCGCTTCAGGACATCCAATCGATCCGTGGAAATGCCATAGGCGCGGATAGTTCCATCAGCTTTCAGTCGCTCAAACCCTTCCAAGTAAACACTCGGGTCCTCAATTTTACCTTCATGACAGAGCATGACATCGATATAGTCAGTCTTTAATCGATACAGAGAGGCATGGGTACACAGCCGCACCATGTCCACAGTGGTCATAGGAACCGTCTGACCACTGCGACGGCCCCACCGTCCAATTTTGGTAACCAAGTGAACTTGGTCCCGAATCCCTTGGAGCGCTTTTCCCAACCGTTCTTCTGATAATCCAGCCGGAATACCGTAGGATTCAGCGGTATCAAAGATATTGACACCATTGTCGAAGGCACTACGGACGGTGGCTAAGGCAGTGGCGTCATCAATTTGTCCCCACTGGTTGCCGATGTTCCAAGTGCCCATGCCAATAGCAGAGACTTGCAGATTGGTATTGCCTAGTTTTCGATACAGCATAATCGTTAATCCTTAAATTTTTGGAAGCAGAGTTACATAAAAAGTTGCAAAGTCAAGACTCTTGTTGAGGCAGTCTTGAAATATTCAGAGCTATACAAGAGTCTGTGGATTAGACTGGAGAGGACAATATCAGGACCTATGACTGATCAGGCGAAGGTTCTTCCCATTTGTCGTAGACAAGTCAATGGATAATCTGATGCAAACTATCGAAGCTGTATTTGATGGCAAAGTATTACTCCCTGGCGAACCCCTAGATTTAAATGAAGGGACACGGGTACGAATAACCGTTGAACCAATCGAGGAACCCGAAGCTACAGCACCCGCATCGTTCCTCAAAACAGCCCGATCCTTACAATTGGAAGGTCCGTCTGATTGGTCAGAACGGATTGATGAGTATTTGTATGGTGAAAATATGTAGGTGAATGGTAAAAGCATTCTTGGATACGTCCTATGCGATCGCTTTAGCAAACCCTGCTGATCAGTTTCATCAACGAGCCATTCAATTAGCTGATCAATTAGAAGCAAATCGGACACTGCTGGTCACCACTCAGGCAATATTGCTAGAAATTGGCAATGCTCTTTCAAAACAACGGTATCGTCGTGCGGCAGTGATGTTGCTAGATTCACTGGAGCAAGATCCGACCGTTGAAATCGTTACGCTAACCAGCTCTCTGTATGAATCTGCTTTTCAGTTATTTTGTGAGCGTTCTGATAAAGAATGGGGACTAGTAGATTGTCTTTCTTGTGTGGTTATGAACAATCAAGGCATTAGTGTTGCATTAACGAGTGATTCTCACTTTCGTCAGATGGGGTTTGCTGCCTTGTTACGGGATTGACATTGGGTTGTGCCAACTTAGGGATATCGTTGTTGAGATGTTGTCGTAAGCCAGATATCCGCTGTGCGACAGCCAAACGCTTGGCATGGCGCTTAGAGAACCAACGATTAAACCGTTTCTCTAGATTAAAGAGCTGTTTTTCAATCCACTTAGTAGCAGGCTTACCGAGAAAGGCAAACTTTTTAGCAATAGGTCGGATTAGTACTTTACGTCGTCGTTGTCCCAGTTTCTGATACCGCTTTTGGAAATAGCTACTCTCTTGCAGCCCCCATTTTTGCTGATAATGGAGTAGATTGCTGAGTTCCCAATCATCACTCCAGCGCAGCATAAAGTAGGGTAAGTCTCTCCACTGCAAGGCCGGGGCGGGTGGATGGGTTAAGAAGGTAACGACGGAGTCCGGTTCCAGGTAAATCAGTCCCCCAGCGCGAGTCACCATCATGCAGAAATCGAGGTACTCCTTTGTGCAGGAAAAGCCTTCGTCCAAGGAGCCAATCCGATCAAAGATAGCCGTCCGCACCAGCATGGCATGAAATTCAACAAAACCTGTCGGTTGGCGACGAAGCTGATCACGAACTTCTGCCAGAGGCTGATTCTGGTAGGGGGTGCGCTCTTGAATTTTCCATCCCCCTGTTTGGTCAAGGGTACCGTATGGATTGAGTTCACCTCGGGCAAAGGCACTATAGGCAGCAGGGGCCATATAGGTACCCCCGGCACAGTGGACAGTGGTATGGACGGGTTGATATTGGCAGATAAGGGACCCAACCACGGTGGCCCCCGTTTCCTCGGCACAGCTCACTAATTTTTCTAGCCAGCCAGGCGTAAAAATTACATCATTGTCCACAAAGACCACATGGGGAGTGGTGACATGCTGGAGTCCCAAGTTGCGAGCTTGGTTCGGAGAGAGGTAGGCCTGCGAACGAATCACATGAAATCCACGAAGCAGGGATTGAAACTCAATATGCTGTTGAAGTTTACCAGGAGAGTTATTGTCCACATAGATCAACTTGAATGGAACAAAGGTGTTTTCGTACAGACTGTCTAGGGACTCACGGGCAAACTGAAACCGTTCTCGGGGAACGACAATAATGGTAACGGTGGGTTGTGACATGAGAATAACCTTGAAATCGATGGGATGGAGTGGTCGTGGAGGGCAGGGAGTAGACCTCTTCTCCTGTGATGGAGTGATTGTGGATCTCCCCTCTTGGGAGGGGGCAGAGGGTGGGTCCGTCGGAAGTCTAGTTACCCATTACCCACCCCGCCCTTTGGGCACCCCTCCTGGGAGGGGATGGTTGACTATTGGCGATGGTCTTTAGGCTGAAAGTGTTTTTGGCGGCGGGAGTGGTGAAACGTTGTTGGTTTGGACAGCGGACTGGAGTTGATAAAGGGCTGCATAATGTTGTCCTTGTTGCATCAACTCTTGGTGGGTGCCTTGTTCCAGGACTTGTCCGGCTTCGATATAGAGAATTTGATCAAACTCTTTGGAAACACTCAGGTCATGGGTGATCAGTAGGGTAGTGCTGTCCTGAGTCAGGCGTTTAAGGGCTTGATTAACGGCTTGCTCACTTTTGTTATCTAGACCAACCGTGGGTTCATCAAGAATAACGATGGGAGCTTTGCGGATGGCGGCACGTGCGATCGCAACCCGTTGCCGTTGTCCTCCCGATAACGTGGCTCCGCGTTCACTCATTAGGGTTTTGTAGCCATTAGGTAAATCCATGATGAACTCATGGGCATTCGCCAGCTTGGCGGCTCGACGCACCTCTGCATCGGTTGCCCCCAGACAACCGTAGGCGATATTGTCGCGAATTGAGGTACCAAATAAGATACTGTCTTGGAGAACAATACTGATTTGGTTCCGCAAGGAGTCCAGTTGATACTGGCGCAAATCTTGGCCATCAATCAAAATTCGGCCTAAATGGGGGTCGTAGAGACGCAGCAGTAAGCTGACGAGGGTTGATTTACCACTGCCGGAGGGACCGACTAGGGCAACTCTTTGACCCGGTTTTACCTCGAAACTGAGGTTTTGGAGGGTGTCCTGATGGTCTTGATAGGCAAAGCTGACGTCTTCAAACTGAATAGAGCCTTGGAACGGGGGAGCTGCGATCGCGTTTTTGGCATTGCGCACTTCTGGTTCCACATTGAGTATGTCTATAATCCGCTCTGCAGATACAATACCGCGAGAGATTTTAGCCATTTGTTTCGCCAGTTCCCGCGTGGGTTTA
>NZ_JANQOP010000124.1 GCF_028285745.1 Acaryochloris sp. IP29b_bin.137
ATCGCAAAAATGGCAGCGCCCCGCCGACTTTACCCTGCGGGAAGCGGCAGAAGCCCAACTCCTGCGGATTTATCTGCATCGGCCTCAGTTTCGCCAAGACATTCATAATGCCCTGAAGCAGCGAGATATTGAGTTTAGCTTTTCCCACCATCGGTTTTTGTGGCGGCAAATCTTAGCCATCGAAGATGACTCAACTAGAAGCGAGCCTCCACCAGAACATCCAGAGTTCGAAATCCCCAGATTTGACTTAATAGCAGCGGTACAAGATCTCTGTACCGAATTTTCACAGGAGATCCAGCAGGTCTATCACCTGATTCAGCTGAATGAAAAAACAGAGCTAGACATACTGCGCCCCAGCCTTTCGATTCGAGCAGCGGCCGCTAGTCTAGAACGCATTGCCTGCGAAAAACGCTGTCGACATTTGCTGCAAATGTGGGAATCGGCGATGAAATCGGCCAAACGGGAACTGGGACAGCGCCAGATCCTCAATACCTATCTGCAACAAATGCTGATGGACGAATCGGAGCAAGTTCAAAGTTTGCTCGCTGAGGAATCCTACTGCTTGCAAGAGCTGGATGAAATTAAACGCCTATACTATCAAGAAAAACGCTATTTGCAACAGCTGGATCAGCAGCGGTGCGTTGATCTCAACGATCTCAGCGAATTGTTGGCCAATCCCCTTATAAATTTGAATTAGGCAGGCGCGCAGCAAGACGCGGCGGAAACCTGAAATTAATAAAATTATCGCGCCCTATCCGCTCAAACTGGCCCTAGGATGAAAGATAGTCCTTGGTAGACAGTGCTTATGGCCACGAAAAAGCAATACAAGAACTTTGCCGAATTATTATCTGGATCAGATAAACCGGTACTTGTCGATTTCTACGCCACTTGGTGTGGGCCTTGCCGCATGTTGGTACCCATTCTGGACCAAGTGAGTGCTTTGATGAAAGACAAACTGCAAGTGGTCAAAATTGACACCGAGCGCTACCCAGAGCTTGCAACGGAATATCATATTCACGCTTTGCCTACCCTGGTCTTGTTTAAGGATAGTCAGCCTGTGGAGCGAATCGAAGGGGTTTTGCCGCCAGAGGATATTGTCAGTCGTTTACAACCGCTGCTCTAGCGGTATGGGGCGAGAGATACTTCCAAACAAGACTTATCTCGACTCATCTTTCAAGTCTTTTAGCAGTGAGAAAAAATCTGTGGCGACTGTGTTTTGCTCCAGTTCTTGGCTACCGAGAAGCTTGAGAACCACATTTACTTGGGCGACCATATCTACCACTCGCGCCAACATATTATCTTCTCGAAAGGCAGGGAGTAGATCGGTCGCGCCTTGAGCTTTGGCCCATTTCAGCTCGGAAGGCAGCACTTCGGTTCTGCCCCGGCAGGTTAAAACAATTTTCAGGGACGGATATGCCTCTTGACACCATCGACAAAACTGGTAGGGGTTGGGATTTAAGGTTTCAGCTTCAACTAAGAGGAGATCGGGCAATCGACTTTCATGAAGCGCATAACTGTCCAGACAATTGCTCAGGTCTTCACTAGAGGTGAGTTTCTCCCAGATGACAGAAACTCCTTGGTAGATCAATAACTCTTGCCAAAGCTTGCCTTGGGTGGCTGACGGTTGCACCATCAGCACTAGCTTTTGTGTCGCATTCGGCCTAAAAGGTTCTAACGCAGAGGAGAGTTGAAACTCCATGGATAGTCGGCCTACTTTTAACCGGTCTCCATGGTGTAAACCGGTCGGATGTAAGACCCGTTGCTCATTCACAAAGGAGCCATTTAAGCTGTTTAGATCCGTGAAGTAAAACTCATGTAAGGGGGTAGAAAAAATAAGAGCGTGCTGTCGGGATAAGGTGACATCGTTAAACGCAATGGAACAAGATTGATCTCGCCCTAAGGTCCAAAAGGGGGTTCCGACCAGGCTGCGATAATATCCTTGCGGCGGATAGGGTGAAAACCGGACCATCGAGACGGATGGGGTCCAAAATCCTCCCTCTGTCAGCTCTTGGTGCGAGAGACAGGCATTGGCGGGAATAAAGAGTTGGGGGTTGGGACCTGAAGACACAATTAATAAAAACTCATTTCACAAAAGCTTACATGCTTGCGACCTATAAACGCTGCCAATTTTTGGCTGTATTGATCATTGCAGATCATAGTTTTTTTGCTACTGAAGGTTAATTATGCCACGGTCTATTTTGATCGGGTAGTCTCTTCTTCACAGGGGAGGCAAAAAAAAATCACCCCCAACTTTGGAGGTGAACAGACTCGTGATTGTCGTTTGAATGGATCCCTATTCGCAAAAAGGATGGAGATTAACTGAGGGCAGCACGAGAGCGATCGTAACTGCTGCGAAAACTAGGGTGTACTTTGCCTTGAATATGATTCCAATAGTAGGCGGCATCAGCCCCTAATCCTACTTCCGTTGCTACACGGGTCAATAGTGCTTGCTGACGAGTCTTAATCCACTTGTGATGGGACATCATCAAGGCGCGGGCCATATTGGCAACGGATAATCCTTCGACCTCAGTAGGAGCCACTGTTGGAGCTGGGGTATAAACAGGTGTGGATACCGCTTCAGGCTGTCCCGTTTGATAGGGAACGCCACGGTATACCAAATCTAAGTTGGGTTGAAGAACAGGAACGGTTTGTGGATTTCTAAATCTCCATTCCAGTCCTCGATATTGCCCCACTTCACCACTGGCAGTCATATCCACTTGAGGGGGGGTATAGTCGTATTCAACGCCGCGATAAGTCAGTTTCATGGTTCGCCTCCGATCGTTTTTTACTGATGCGTATAGATTTGAGGCGCGTTCCTTCGAGCGAAGGCTCTACTTCCGTCCCTTGACTACTTGAACAGAGTTAAAAACGAGTTAAGGGATGAACGATTTATTTTCTGTATCAAATATAACATTTTTTAGATAAATTGCCTAACCTCATAAAGATAATTAATTGAATATTTTTATGCTTAACATTGAATTTTATCAATTTATTTATATCGTTCTCGCCCGGGTGATAATCTAAGAAGTCGTTTTCTGCTTCCTACGCTGATGTCTTCTTTTGCAAGCCTGGCAATCCCAGTTGATGAAATTCGCTATGATGCCCAGGGGCTAATCCCAGCGATTATCCAAGACTATTTAGATGGAACGGTATTGATGATGGCTTGGATGAATCGTGAGTCCCTACAAAAGACAATGGAGACGGGACGAACTTGGTTTTGGAGTCGGTCTAGACAAGAACTCTGGCCCAAAGGCGAAACCTCGGGCCATGTGCAGCAGGTCAAATCACTCCGGTATGACTGTGACAGCGATGCCCTCCTAATTGGCGTCGAGCAAATCGGTGACATTGCTTGTCATACGGGGGAGCGAAGCTGTTTTCATCAGGTGGGAGGGGAAATTGTGGCTCCCCCTGCGGATACCCTGTCTCAGGTGTTTGCGGTCATTTGCGATCGCAAACAGCATCCCTCTCCAGAGTCTTACACCTGCCAGCTATTTGCCGCTGGCGATAACAAAATCCTCAAAAAAATTGGCGAGGAATCTGCAGAAGTGGTGATGGCCTGTAAGGATAATAATGCCGATGAAATCGCCGGAGAAGTCGCAGACCTGATTTATCATAGTCTGGTGGCCTTAGCTCATCATGATGTAGACATCAAAGACGTTTATCGCAAGCTACAAGAGCGACGACGCTAGGCATGAAGCGCGAAGTTTGGATCGTCTCCGCCATTGCCCTCGTTAATTCCCTCAGCTTTACCATTTTGCTGCCAACCCTGTATCCCTACGGTCGGCAGTTTGGACTCAATGATTTTGAGACCAGCTTTCTCTTCTCCATCTTTTCCCTTGCTCAATTTATCGCCACCCCTGTGATTGGCCAGCTCTCAGACCGCTGGGGGAGACGGCCCCTCTTAATTGTGAGTTTAGCTGGGACGATGTTGGCCAATCTGATGGCCGGCATGGCTACTGCTGCTTGGGTGTTATTCTTGGCCCGTTTTCTAGATGGGATAACCGGAGGCAACAATTCCGTGATTCAGGCAGTGATTGCGGATGTCACCGATGCGGAGAATCGGGCGCGTGGATTTAGTCTGTTTGGGGCGGCCTTTGGCGTCGGCTTTGTTCTCGGCCCCATTATCAGTATAGGAGCGCAGGCGATTTCCCTCGGAGCTAGTTTTTTAGTGTCAGCTTGGATCGCAGGCATCGCTTTAGGCGTAACCTACTTTCTCTTGCCCGAAACGTTAGCAGAGCAGCGACCGCAACGGCATCGGTTTGAGTTGGGATTGGCTAAATTAATCACAGGATTAACCCTTCCCAAAGTTGGAATTCTGTTATTGATCAACTTCTTGATTGGCACGACCTTTACGATTTTCACCTATTCTTTCCAGCCGTATTTCCTCAACGTGCTCAACCAAACCCCTCAGTCTTTGGCCCTGATGTTTATCGTTTACGGCCTACTCGGGGTGTTGATGCAGACCTTTGGGGTGCCTCGTCTAACCAAAAGAGTGAATTTGCTGTTGATCTTATTCTCAGCCTTGCTGATTCGCAGTCTGGCCTTTCTCGCCATGCCCATCTGGCCGAATTTAATCTATTTTGTCTCGATCACCATTTTCTTTTCTGTCTTTAACTCCCTTGTCCAACCGATTATCAATACGCTGATTTCTCTGAACGCCAATGCTCAGCAGCAAGGTATGGTTATGGGTTTAAATGCCTCCTATCTCAGCATCTCCAATGGTATTGGCCCCGTCATTGCAGGACTCATGATTCAACAGTCTGCCCCAGTGACCTACGGTTACCCCCTATATCTGGCGGGTGTATGTACGCTGTTGGTGATGCTCCTAGCCATCAAAACCCGCAAAAAATATGCCCCCAGTAACCTTGAGGGCAGAAAATAGAAAGTCAGTAGCTAAGATATTGAGCGATTAACCTGGATGGAAGATAAAGCTGACTTTGTCCTCTTTACCTAAGGAGATGCGATCGCCCGCCCGTAACCGATAGCGATCTCCTGGACGCAACGGCTGATTATTTACATAGGTGCCGTTGGCACTCCCAGTATCTTCGAGGTAATACCCATCTGGATCAATGCGGATATCGGCATGGACCCGAGAGACGACATCACTATCCGGGAATCCAGACACATCGACATCTGGCGGAATTCGATCGTTCGGCTTGCCAATATGGACAAGATTCAGATTCGTAGGTAAGTCAACCGTCATATTACTCCGCTCATGCAGAAGACTGGCAACCGGGAGCTGTAGCTGTGTTGCCCCTACCGGAGGCGGAGTCGGCTGCTCTGGGATGGGGGTCGTCGTGGGTTGTGGCGTTTCAGAGATAACAGGCTCGGGAATAGACAGAGGTGGCTCAGGGGTTGAGGGCACCTCGGCAGATGGCATGGGCGACTGGGATATCCCGGCAGACATGGATGGGGGCTCAGAGGATACCGGCGGCATTGGGGGTTCAGACATGACTGGCGGCATCGGGGGCTCCGACAGGGCTGGCGGCATGGGCGGCGATGGCTCAGGCATCTCGGGTAAGTCTGGGGGCATCGGCAGGGGTGAGCTGGGGAGCGGCGGCGATGGTGCCATATTTTCCGTCGGCTGCTCACTCATTTCCACTGACATGGAGGGAGTTGGGGACCCAGGAGGGGTCACTTCCGTCGGGGCAAATCCCAAATCCATCTCTGGAAATTCTGTCATTTCGATTTGATCTGGGGGTGTCATGGCGGGGGGATCAGGCAGCGGCACGACCACATCGGTCGCTGGAATCCCGGAAGGCGTATCAAAACTCACAACGTCCGTCGCTGGAATCCCTTTACCTGCATTCACTTGTGTTGGGGCAGTGGCCATATCTAAGCTGGGAGGGGCAGCCCCCTGCAGCGAGGTCCCACATTGAGAACAAAAGACGGCGTCTTCCGGTACCTGAGCATGGCAACTGGGACAAGACGACATCTTGGGTAACTCTACGTAGCAAGCTTCACAGGTAATTGCTCCCTCTGGGTTAGAGTGGCCGCAGTTGGTGCAGGTAATCATAGATCTCCAAACCTTGTCATCACTTCATCCAAGATACACCTCACCATCAATCGATAGGATGTCATCGATCACAATCGAAAACCTGAAATGGGTTTCTTATGATCGCGCTCAAACTCCCGCGCTACCAAAAGTCGGTAAAATTGGCGACAAAGCAGACCAAACTGGCCTTTTCAGCCCAAGGTGATTGGGACAAATTCAGAAGTTCAGAATAATTTAAATTCCGCTCATGATTTTTTCTGTTAAGCCTATCCCTATGCTGGCGCTGCCCCTGCAAGATCCCGTCTATGCCTTCAGCGTTGTGTTGGCCATACTTCTAGTCGCTCCCCTAATTGCCAAACCTTTAAAACTTCCGACCTTAGTGGTTCTGATTCTGTTGGGGTGTTTATTGGGCAGTCATGGTCTAGGCATTCTCGCGCGGGATACTCAGCTTATCTTTCTAGAAAAAGTGGGCCTCCTTTACATTATGTTGTTGGCGGGTCTGCAAATGGACCTGGGCAATCTACAGCAATTGGGATTGCGATCGCTGATCTTTGGCCTCCTGACCTTTGGCATTCCTCTCCTGGTTGGCATGGGGCTGGGACAGATGATGTTTGCCACTGGCATGATTGCCATATCAGGGTCGACGGTTTTGGCCTCAGCGCTATTGGGCATTCTGTTCTCGCCCCATACCCTGTTGGCCTATCCCAGTATGACCCGTCTTGGTTTAGCACAACGAGAATCTATTGGCGTCGCTGTCGGCGGCACTGTCTTAACATCCCTATTGACCTTGGTTGGATTTGCCTTGATTCAGGCGACGGCTCAAGGCCAAATTGGACTCGCTCTATGGCTGAAGCTCTTGGTAGGGTTACCTCTCCTAATAGCACTGTGCTTTGGTGGTATCCCGATTCTGGCACAATCCTTTCTCAACCCAGATGCTGCGTTGGGGCTGCAGTTTATTTTTGTGGTTGCCACACTGTTTGGAGTGGCTTCTGCCACCCAAGGACTTGGAGTAGATTCCATTGTGGGCGCTTTTATCGCTGGGTTGGCACTCAATCGCTCTATTCCCCTAGATAGTGACTTAATGAACCGAGTTGATTTTGTGGGCAATAGTCTATTTATTCCCGCCTTTATGGTGTCCGTGGGCGTACTGGCAAATCCGGCCGTGTTTGTCTCAGCGCCAGGCAGCCTCGGGATCGCGGGTGTAATCGTCGGTGGAGCCCTATTCGCTAAATTCATCTCAGCCTGGCTAGCGGGCCGATTCTTCCACTACACCTGGACTGAGGTGTTAACCCTCTTTAGCCTCACTATTCCTCGGGCCGCATTGGTGTTGGTTATCACCCTATTTGGGAAAGAGGCCAATTTAGTGGATGACAACATTTTCAATGCTGTGATTGCCTACATCGTGATCACCTGCCTAGTGGGGCCAATCCTTTCAGAAAAGGTTGGGGCACAGCTAGCGACAACCGATGAAGGGTGACCCATGCTTACAATAAAGGCATGGTGCTCTACTGCTAGCGACATTATGGCTGACCGAACTCGGCAATCTTGGGATGTCGGTCGATTTTTCCAGACCTTATCCTATTTCGAAGAAATTCCTGTTCTGAACTGGTTCCAAAAAATGATGCCTGGATTTACTCCCCCAGCCCCACCCCCGGTCCAAGCAAATCTGATCTTTGACTTTAGTCAATCCGACCAGCTTGATCAGCTGTGGGGAGCTGTCGATGATGTAGTCATGGGCGGCGTCAGTAATAGTGGTTTACGCTATGAGGTTGGCGTAGCAACCTTTACTGGAACTGTCTCAACCGCAAATTCTGGTGGATTTGCCTCTGTCCGCACGCGCAACTTCGAGCCGCCTTTAGATCTTTCGGCCCATCAAGGAATTGAATTACAGGTCAAGGGAGATGGTCAACGCTATAAATTTTTGCTCCGCGACGAGGATAAATGGGATAGTATTGCTTATGCGTTTTCGTTTGATACGGTGGCTCGGGAATGGATTACCGTTCGAATTCCCTTTAATCACCTGACACCTGTGTTTCGGGCCAAGACCGTTAGTGATGCACCTCCGGTTCAATCTCAACAGATTCGGGCTATGCAGGTGATGCTGAGTAAGTTTGAATATGATGGGGCTCTCAATCCACGGTTTAGCCCTGGTGACTTTCGGTTGTCTATCAAGGCTATTGGTGTTTATTGAGAACCAACTAGAGGATTGTGTTGATGTAGCCGGGCATTGCTCATAGTACCTGCACTAGAGAATTGCGCTGAGGTAGCCAGACTGAGCATGCAACACCGGACTTTTTACTGACAGAATATTACTTTATCTATCTATTCAATTACTTTATCTATCTATTCAATTACTTTATCTATCTGTTCAAAGTTGACCTAATCCCCAATAATAATCAGAAATTGAATATTCAAAGGTTAAATTTAATGTTGTCTAGGCTACATATAGGCAGGCAAGTTAGTAAGAGGATAGATATATTCATCATCATCTGCTTGTAAAGACAAGATCTAGATATTGTTTATATCTGCAAGCATTTATGCTGTTACTACCATAATAAGTACCATTTCTTAGGCTTACTTTTATTTATGGTTTTAAGTTTAAAAGTGTCATGAGGCTTGCTTCTATATTAACTTGGTATTTTACGAAATTTTTGCGTAAAAGAAGAAACTATTCCCGATAGGTGTACGTAGGAACGTAGTCTCTTATATGAAAATGGTTTCGTTTGTATAATAATCACAACATCGTTTATAATAGATCTTAATAATTATCACGAAGCTAAGTTTTTATTGATGGTTAATGCATCTCCCTTTTCACTTAAATTGCTTCAAGCAATTTAAGTGAAAAGGGAGAGGATGGAGCTAAATAGATTTAACTAAAGTTTCTGTCAAACAACTCATTCAATTTGGTATCGATCCTCCGTAGATACATGCTTACATCCAGAAAGTTGACGCTGACAGACTTCCCGATCATTGGCAAAAATCGTGCCAATGGGGTTTGTGGTCTGCAAAATTCTGAATGCAAGGGTGGTATGTGGATGACCTCAATTCAGAGTCTGGAATTATGAGTTGTTTGAACAGACCGGTGCTGACAATTTTTTATCAGTTTAATCCGTGGCACTCTAGCCTTGGGGGAATTCAAACTGTAATTTTTAACTTTATTAAGTACGCGCCAGATGAATTCAAATTAAGACTCGTTGGGACTTCAGTTGATTCTAGTTGGCCGATAGGTCAATGGATAAACACTGAATTAGCGGGGAGAAAGTTAGAGTTTTTACCATTGATCAGTGTACAAAATGATAATGTTCGGAAACATATTCCTACTTCTCTTAGATACACATTGGCTTTGATGGGCCGCTCCCTTGCCTCGGATTTCATGCATTTCCATAGATTAGAGCCGACGCTAGCAACAATGAATTGGTCCGGGGAGAAGACCTACTTTATCCATAATGATATCCAAAAGCAAATCTGCGAGGGAACTGGAAATGCGATACTTTGGGGCCAGTTTCCGTTTTTATATTTTTCCCTAGAACGTTTTTTGATGAGGCAATTTGACCAAGTTCTCTCTCCCCATACTGATTCGGTTAAATTTTACCAACAGCAATATCCACGCCTCGCCAGCCGTACAAGCCACGTCAAAAATTCAGTTGATTCTCAGATTTTTTATTCATTATCCTCTGATGAGCGCAAAAAAAAGAAATGTGATCACTGTCAGTCAATAGGGCTATCTCCAGATACGCACTTATTGCTGTTTGCAGGGCGACTGCATCCTCAGAAAAATCCTATTTTGGCGATCCATGCCCTGGCTGCGCTGAATTCTCACACGAGTCGACTCAAACCTCACCTTTTAATCGCTGGCGATGGTGAGTTGCTAACTGCTACTCAATTGGAAATTGATCGTATGGGCCTGTCTAAGCAGGTGACTCTTTTGGGCCAGCTGAATTTCCGTGAATTGGCAGATTTGTATCGTCTTTGTGATGCTTTTGTTATCACCAGCGTCTTTGAAGCGGTGCCGATTGTTGCACTGGAGGCCCTTGCTTGTGGCACTCCAGTTGTAACCACTCGATGTGGTGAAATGCCCAGCATCATCACGCGCCATAACGGCGTTCTTTGTAACGAATCAACCCCTTCTGCGATCGCAAACGCGCTGAGCAAGATTTTAATGCATCCAGAAGAGTTTCCAATAGCAGCCTGTACGCAGACCGTTCAACCCTATTTAGCCGAGACCGTCATTGCCGATGTCTATCAACAGATGTGGCAGCGATGGGAAAAAGAACAAGATAAAAGATTGCAAAGAACGCCGCGTCCGAAAATCAAAATGTAACGCTCAATACGGAGCGGCCCCGACGCCAATCTGAAGCCGCTCATAACTCCCAGGCACATATCATCGTAAATAGGAGTCTATGCTCATGGTACCCACAAAATCTTGTTTTGATACGCTAAATAGCCCCTCTAAAGTTAGACCTCCTCCAAACTGGTAGTGTTCTTTCACCAAAATTGAGTCAAGCAGTTCCGACGCCAATCTGAAGCTGCTTGCTCACTCCCAGGTACACATTCATTTAATTAGGTGGGTCTCTTGAAGATTGCTGTTATTGGCCCGAAGGGTCTACCTGCTAAGCAGGGAGGCATTGAACATAATGGAGCCGAGATTTATTCCCGTATGGTTTCTCAAGGCCATTCCGTCGACTTATTTGCCCGATCTTCCTATATCAATAGCAATTGGTTCGACCGTTATGAGTGGGAGGGAGTCCAAGTGATTGCTTTGCCAACTCTCCGATTAAGAGGGATAGATGCTTTTTTCAGTTCGGCTCTGGGTGCAATTGCAGCTTGTCGCTCTCGATACGACATTGTACATTTCCATGCCCTCGGGCCCTCACTGTTTAGCTGGATACCCAGACTTTTATCTTATTTCACGAACGCAAAAGTCGTTGTCACCTGCCATGGCTTAGACTGGCGGCGAGCGAAATGGGGCAGGCTTTCTAGTACCTTGATTCGCTTAGGCGAAAGCGCCGCAGTCCGTTTTGCCCATAGTATCATTGTGGTCTCGCAAGATCTTGAGTATTACTTCGTTAAAAAATATGGCAGGCCCACTGTTTATATCCCTAATGCTCCTGCAAAATATGCCGATTCAGATACCAGCTTTTCCTACGGAGCATCCTTAGGTTTGACGCCAAACAAATATGTACTGTTCTTAGGCAGACTAGTGCCTGAGAAGCGGCCTGATCTCTTGCTCCGAGCGTTTACATCCCTCAATCTGAAGGGGTGGAAGCTTGTTTTGGTGGGTGGGACGAGCGATACTAATGCATTTATGTCCCAGCTATGGTCGATGGCAGCAGAGAGAGAAGATATTGTCTTCACTGGAGAGCTCAGAGGCCGTCGTTTAGCAGAGATTGTCAGAGGGGCAGGTTTATTTACATTGCCGTCTGATCTAGAAGGATTGCCCTTGGTGATGCTAGAAGCGATGCGAGAGGGACGCCCCATCCTGGCCAGCAATATTCCTGCCCATCAGCAACTGCTAGGTCAAGAACGCGGAGTGCTGTTTAAGGCAGGCGATTTAAACGCTTTGATTCGTTGCCTAGAGTGGGCTGTTCGAAATCCTCAAGACTTGGCTGATAGGGCTAAACGTGCACAACACCATGTTCGGGTTCATTACGATTGGGATATTATTGCGACAAAAACCATCAACCTATACAACCATCTGCTCCATCCAGTCTTAGCACAGGCAGAAACGTCTGGCACTCCGAAATCTCTCGTGAGTCAAAACCAGAAGTAATAGTGGGGGCGGTATGAACATTCAGGGCAACTCTAACATCCATCAAAAAAATGTATCCGCAGTTTCGTTGTTGCGACGATTGTTAGTCTCGGACGTCGCAATTCTGCCTCGTGGTTTTGACCCAGCTCTAAGGTGCTCATTTTTGCAGTTCTCATTCACAATTAACGGCGACAACTCTCGTGTTTATGCTGCCCTTATTCAAGCCTATTGGTTTTATTCAGGAGCCTTGGATTTGGATATTTACAGGCTTTTTAATGTCCATAGGGAGCCTCTTTTGGGTATGCCTCCGTGATATTATTCGGTTTTTATCTAGCTACGATTTATTTAAAGGATGGGTCGCTTGTATTAGATTTGCAATTTATGGTTAAAACAACCCTGATCTTTTTTTGAGATCAAACTTCGCACTCAATCATTTAATAGACTTCTTACTAGATAGCTTGTTGGATACCCGAATCAGGGGATTAATATGGAATCAAAAAAATTAGTCCAGACACTCAGCATTCTCAAGCGACACAGGTTGCCTGCAATAGCAGTCTTTTCCTCGGTGATCGTCGGGGGAATCAGTTACTTTTTTCTCGCCCCTCGTCAGTATGAGTCTAAGGTTCGACTTATGCTCAATGAGAGACCTCCAGAAAGTGTCTCTGAATTTGGTCGTGATATTGCCCAACAGCCGGGTAGAGGTGGCATTCCCCTGGCCACGCAAGAGGAGCTAGTTGGTTCTAAGAATATTTTAGAAGCGGCCTTGTTAACCTACGAACATGAAGGAGGGAAACAGTTTGAACCTCCACTTTCAATTGGTTATATCAAGCAGGGTTTGGAGGTTGAAATAATCGCAGGCACCCAAATCATTCAAATTAGTCTTGCAAGTAAAGACCCACAACTTTCAGCAGATTTTCTAAATATACTGGCCCGCACCGTTATCAAGGACAATACTGAAACCATTCGTTTAGAAGCGAAAAATGTACGACAATTCTTAGAACGTCATGTTCCGCAAAGGCGGGTACAACTCGCTCAAGTTGAGTCGCAAATCAGCCAGTTTAAGCGATCCTATGGATTTTTATCGTTTTCGGGTGACTCAGGCGATGGTAAAACCACCAGCGAATCTAATCGACTATTAGTACAAAGCCTAGCAAATTTAGAGGATCAAGCTCGAGAGATAACGTCTCAACTTCGAGAGGTCAAGGCTCGAAATCGTTCGCTTCGCGCCGTCACCAATGCCAAGGGAATTGAAGGCACCTATCAATCCGTGCGCAGTGGTCAAGATCCTGAATTACAGAAGGTACGGGCTCAGTTAGCTGCCCTGGATTCAAAAATTGCGTCCCGGCGCGGTGACCTAACTGAGACGCACCCAGAGATGCTTCAACTTGTGCAAGAGCGAGATCAAATTCGCAGCCTCTATGCTCAGCAAATATCACAGTTGACGGGCAGTGGATTAGACGCATCTACGCCTAACACAGTTTTTGCTGATAAAGTGAGCCAAGACTTATCCGTCCAAATGGTACAGGGTGAACTTGAGCAGCGATCTTTGCAGGAAAAGCTCATCGCTGTTCGTAATAGTATTACTAATCTGGAGGATCGCCGCAAACAGTATCCTATCCTCGAGAAGACCTTCACAGCGATGGAACGGAAACGCCAAACGTTGGCGGACGAGGTGAAGCTGTTAGAAGGTAAGTTGAATGAAGCCCGCATAGCAGAAGCACAGCTGGTTAGCAATCTTAGGGTCATTATGGTTGCAGAACCATCTGGAAGGGCGAGTTGGCCGAAATTGCCAGTTGTCCTGGTCTTAAGCATTGCTGCGGGGGCCGTTTGGACAATCTCAACGGTCTTATTACTCGAATTACTTGACCGTAAACTTCATAACGCTGCTGAAATTGAGAAACTGATCCAACTCCCAGTCCTCAGTGTGTTGCCCACATTGCCTGAAGCGGCGCTTAATCTCCAGTCCCCGGAGTATTTTTTCAATAGCCCTGCTTTAGTTGAAGCGTATCGAGCGCTACTCAAGTCAATTGAGTTTCGTTTTTTGGGCAAGCTTCCGGTTCTCGTCATTAGCAGCACGATTTCGGGAGAAGGAAAATCAGTTACCGCCTCTCACCTAGCTGCAGTAGCAGCCATGCTATCTCGCCGAACATTAATCATTGATGCAGACCTACGTCGGCCAACTCAACATAGTCTGTTTAATCTCAAAAAACAAGCTGGCCTGACTGATATTGTTGTTGGGGATATGAACCTATCTGAAGCGGCAAAGCCAACAGAGATAAATAATCTGTCGGTTATAACAGCTGGGAGTTCTCATATCTATCCCTCCCGTTTTTTCGAATCAGAGGCAATACATATGCTTCTGAAACAAGCTGCCAATGATTATGATTTAGTGATTGTCGATACGCCTCCCATCACAGGGTGTGTAGATGCTTTAGCGTTAAGCCGCGATAGCAACCAATTAATGCTGGTGGCTCAACCCAATTTCACTGACAAAGATTTGCTGCAGCAATCTGTTGCAGAGTTGACAGATAACGGTATCGGTATCTTAGGTGTTGCAGTCAATGGTATGACTGCAGAAAGAGACAAATACTATCGATATAAGCTACAGAATTACTCGTCAACAGTGAGTGCGTTAAAAGAATAACGCTTCACTCAATATTCTTAGACGATATGCTCAGAAGAATAAATTAAACCCTTGAAATGTCTGCAAGAAAGAACCCCATTCACAACCAAACATTGGCTAAATTCTCAAATCTAAGTACATGGATTGGTCTTGGGGCGGTCATTCTGGGATTGTTTGCAGGTGTAATCGCAGTTGCTCAACCCCAACTTCTAGTTCTATGTATGGGGTTTATTCTTTGCTTGGCAGTGCTTGTCTATGCATTTTCCAGTATTGAGAAAGTTGTTCTCGGTATATTAATTCTGCGTACTGCCATTGATTTCTACCCAGGTGTCCCGGCTCTAGCGGGAATGGGCCTATTTCTTTTGACGTTGACTTATGTTGTCGTTCAGTTGTTGACTGGAAAAGTCATACAGACTGATCGCTTTTGGTGGTTCTTTGCAGGGTGGGTACTATTCCAGGGCATATGGGTTATCCTAATCCCGCTTGGTGGATTGGGATTTAGTGAAAGCATATATTTCAGTGGCGCTATTCGGGAATGGGTCCGCTTGTTCTCATGGCTCATGATTTATTTGCTATTCATGCAGCTTAAAGACAAAATCATCGCAGAGAAAGCGATTACTCTTCTAATCTGGTCTCTGGCGATTCCCTTGTTTGTCTCATTTATACAATTGTTAATCCCTGACATACTCCCTCCTTTGCTAAAACCCGCGGTCGGCATTTTAGAAGATTCACAACGAATTAAAGGAACATTCGTTAAGTCATCTGCCTTTACAAAATATTTATTAGTATTTATCGGTGTGGTTTGGTGGAAAGTTAGTCTGAAACGACAACAATTACGTTGGATGGTGTTACTCAGCATACTAGTCTTTGTCCTTATTTTGACTAGATCAGTAACAACTTTATTTATGCTAGTCGTATTTGTAGCATTTATGTCAGCTAGTCGATTAAATATTCGCACCATTCTAGGGGGCATTGTAGTACTTCTAATGGTCAGCAATTTTTTCCTATTTACCGAATATGGGCAGGTTCGACTTGAAGAACTTCTAAGTACGCCATTATTCAATCCGGATATCAGTTTCTCACGTTCAATATTACTGCAAAGTACAGGAGGTTCTACCAATAGTTTTCACTGGCGGGTAACCCAATGGTATGGCTTACTAAACGAATGGCAAAAATCTCCTTGGCTGGGATATGGGTTGGATACAACGGTGCATTTGAGTCAATATGATAATATTGCACACAATGACTATGTTCGAGCATTAGTTGAAACAGGAATTGTAGGACTAGCCTCGTTTATAACATTTATAGTTGTTCAGTTTATTCGTCTTTTTAAACTAATCATAAACTTGCCAAAAGGCTCAGAACAGCGAAGATTTTGTACAGTTCTTCTAGGGCTTTTGATAGTCTCTACATTAGGAATGCTTACTGATAATGTATGGCGGAGTACAGTAACTTACACATATTGGTGGGCTTTGTTTGCAACTGCAGGTTGGCAGTGGGATAAATCCCCAACGGAAGACAGTAGTACAACAAGGTCTATTCCATAAACCAAAATAATGCAACCAAATCTTAGAACATTATAGTCGATACAACTAGAAGAAATAACAGAAATACTATATTGAATGACAAGAGAATTGCCTGCAGTTAAGTAAATAATATGGACTCAAAAAACCGAATTAAAAAAGATAAATTCTGTATCATTACGACTCAAAGGAGTGGGTCAACTTGGTTCCAAGATCTTCTCAGTTGCCACCCTGAAATCAAGGTGTTTGGTGAATTGTTTCTTTGGCGACGGGAATGGGAAAGGGTGAAAACACAACGGGGAACCTACAAGTCATTATGGACTGAAGGCAACTCATTACCCCACCCAAGTTACTACAGGTTTGCAAACTCTAATTTTGGCTCACGGCCTCAGATTATCTTTCAATACTTAGATCAGCTTCATTCCTACCAGGGAAGCCATCAAACCTTAGGGTTTAAGTTGATGTATAACCAACTACTCCCTCGACCTGAGATTCTCATTGATCTAATTAATAATGAGTATAAAATTATTCACTTAGTCCGGGCGAATTATCTAGATATCTTAATTTCAAAAGCTAGTCTTCAGCAAAATAATGCAGTTCACTTCAAAGGAAGCCATCAATCAAATGCTTCAGAGATATCTTTAAACTCTTCACAACTGCTTAGGGATCTGAGGGTTCGCGAGGCCATAGCTACACTTATAAGAAATATCCTACATTTATTGCCCAATAGGGTGATCGAGATAAGCTATGAATCAATATGCTCTGATAAGAACTCAGTTATGGATGGGGTAATCGACTTTCTCGGTGTTCCTCGGTTAGATATTACTTACAATAGCGAATTCCAAAAAGTCAATCTTGGAGTCCACAGACAGAAAATATCAAACTATGAGGAGGTGCTTCAGGTGTTGAAAGGATCCAAATTCAAAAGTTTATTGCATTAGCTCAATGAGCAGCTTGAAGTTCACAAGAACTTACTGGTAAGTGAGAAACGTTAGATTATGCCTAAAGTATCTGTAATTATTCCTGCCTATAATGTAATGCGCTTTTTGCCTTCTACGGTAAATAGTGTCCTTGAACAGACGTTCAAAAACTTTGAGTTGATTATTATTGATGATGGTAGTTCAGATCATATTGTTCAATGGTCTGCAGAACTGGTAGATCCAAGAATTAAGTTTATTTCTCAAGAAAATAAAGGAGCCCAAATTGCTAGGAATGTCGGGATAGAAAACGCAGTAGGTGAATATATTGCCCTTCTAGATGCAGATGATTTGTGGGAACCCACCAAACTAGAAAAGCAGGTGTCATATTTAGAGAGACATTCTGATATTGGAGTGGTCTATACCTGGACTGGATTGATTGATGAGCGAGGCAATTCTCTTGGCAGAGTGGTAGCGTCTCAAGCGTGCGGAAATGTCTGGGAAAAAATTATAGTTAGGGATGACATCTTATGTAGCAATAGCGTCGCACTTATTCGTTCTAAGTGCTTTGATGCAGTAGGCTATTTTGATCCAGATTTAGAAGGATTCCAAGACTGGGACATGGGAATTCGTTTAGCTTACAAGTACCAATTTGGTGTAGTCAAAGAAGTTCTAACGTTCTATCGACATAGAAGCCAAAGTATGTCTAGAAGTCGATCCATGGAAGGGACAAAAAAAACTTCTATAGAAGTGATAGAAAAATCATTCAAATCTGTTCCCGATGGTTTTCAGCACTTAAAGCGAAAGAGCTACAGTTGTGTCTATCTATCGCAGGGATGGATGCAAATTGATCAAGGCGATGCGAGGGAAGCACTTCGGTATCTACGTGAGGCTCTCTCATATCATTTCCCAATTTTATTTTCTGAATACTGCACCCGCTTGGTCGTTGCGATCTCAATGGTATTGATTTTTGGTCCTGGCGGCTATGAAGGATTAAGAAAACTCACACATAATCTTCGCCTGTTGAGGCTAGGAATTAATAAAAAAGTCTCTGCTCAGTAAAAAAATCTTAAAACGCTGCATACCTAAAAGCTAATTACTTCAATGAGATATATTTGATGACAAAAGTTTCAGTGATTATCCCCGCATATAACGCAATGCCTTATTTACCTCAAACGGTAGAAAGTGTTTTACAACAAACTTTCAACAACTTTGAGGTATTAATCATAGACGATGCCAGTACAGATGAAACAGTAGAGTGGGCATCCCAGCTTGAAGACCGTAGAGTAAGTCTAATTCAGCACGATCAAAATCAAGGTCTAGCCACGACACGCAATATGGGTATTAATAGAGCCAAAGGAGATTACATTGCTTTTCTAGATGCAGATGATGTTTGGGAGCCAACTAAATTATCTAAACAGATTCAAGTACTCAATCGAGATACTCATATTGGTCTAATTTACACTTCTGCAGCAATCATAAATGAAGAAGGCCAGACCACAGGTCGAATGTTTAAAGCATTTAAAGAAGGCAACGTTTGGGAATTGCTCATTCAAGGTAATTTTGTAGATTGTCCTTCCTCAGTGATGGTACGACGTGAATGCTTTGACCAAGTGGGTCTGTTTGATATAAATTTTCGCTGTGTTGAAGATTGGGAAATGTGGATTCGAATTGCAAAAAGATATAGATTTGCAGCCATACATGAGCCACTTGTTAAATTTAGAATGGTATCTAACAGCCTCTCTAAAAACTATCACTTAATGGAAACGTCTTTCCACCAAGTAATCAACAAAGTTTTTCAGTCAGTTGATACAGACTTATTGCCTTTAAAAAAACGGAGCTGCAGTCATGCAAATATGGTTATAGCCTGGAAAGCATTACAAAGCAAAGACAAGAATGTTACCCAGGCCTCTAAATACAAACATCTAGCATTTAAGAGCTATCCATTAAAAGTTCTAACAAAAGAGTACTTCAGACTGAGTACTGCAATTGCATTGATGCATTGGTTTGGCCCTGAAAAATATGAAAAGCTTATGAATATGCTGTATGTTTTACGCCGACGTATTGCGCTGAACTGATTAGTAATATTAAATAGTCCTAGATTGACTGAAGGTATTTATGAAACAGGATTCAGGAAACAATAGTAGATATAAATATTGAGAAAATCATGAATACTTTAAATATTAATAAAGGAAAAGATGATCTAAATATCAATAGCATTCTTGAAAAGAATCGCATAGACGATCCCAATCTAACTGTTTGTTTCGTTCCTAAACTACCGTCGACAAACCCTTATCAAAGCTTATTAGAGCAATCATTGAGCAACCTAGATGTTCAAGTTCATGGGATTGATCCGTATAAATTCTTTTTGCCTACAGCGACTAAAAAGTACAAGCCAAATGTCATTCACATACACTGGCTTGAACCTTACCTTAAAGCAAAGAGTACTTATAGATCTCTGATCAAAGTAATAGGGTTTGTTTTAGGATTATTAATTTTAAAGTTTAAAAAAAACAAAATAGTATGGACTGTTCATAATTTAAAATGTCATGAAACCTATTCAAACCCACTGTTGCAACTGCTTGATTATATCTTGAATTGGTCTGTGGCAAAAGTTTCAGATTCAATGATTGTCCATAGTTATTTTGCAAAAGAAGAGGTTGAATCTAGATTTGGGGTTGACCATAAGAAAATAGTCGTTATTGACCACGGCAACTATATAGATTATTACGAAAACTCAATTTCAAAGTCAGATGCTCGCAGGTTATTAGGGATTCCTAGTTCTGATTTTTGCTACTTATTCCTCGGAAATATTCGACCCTATAAAGGTGTTGTTCAACTAGTCAAAGCATTTAATGAATTAGAACGACAGGATTCAACTCTTGTTATAGCTGGCAGTCCAATAACCATCAATATTTCTGATAAAATTTTAAAGGAAGCAAATAACAATCCAAAAATCATCCTGCATCTAAAACATATTTTGGATGAAGAGATTCAGATATATATGAATGCCTGTGACGTAATTGTGTTTCCCTATCACAGTATTTTAACTTCAGGTGCTTTGATTCTGGCAATGTCATTTGGCAAAGTATGTATTGCGCCTAAAATTAGCTGTATTCCTGAATTATTAGATGAATCACAAGCCTTTCTATATAAACCTGACAGTAATCAGGGTTTACTCAGCGCAATGATTCAAGCTAGGAAGGATCAATCAAGCATCCATACGATGGGTAATCATAGCCTCGGCGTAGCTACTAATATGGATTGGAAATCTGTAGCACAAAAAACGGTTGATACCTACTATGCTTCAGTTTAATTTTTTATGTCTTTAACCTGACCAAATCTATATATATTAAATCTAATCTTTAGAGTTATGGTACTTCCTAATTTTTTGATTATTGGTGCTCCGAAATCTGGAACAACATCACTATATTATAATCTTAAAAAACACCCTCAAATTTATATGAGTCCACTAAAGGAGATCCACTTTTTTCACAAGCATAAGGATTATATTGACCACGAAGATCTATCTAAATATCAAAACTATTTTAAAAATGTAAATAAAGAATCTGCTATTGGGGAGGCAACAACAACATATCTATATAGTATCAATGCACCTGGAAGCATTCAGCGCTTTATACCTAATGCTAAATTAATAGCCGTTCTCAGAAATCCAATTGATCGAGCTTACTCTGAGTATTTAATGCAATACCGAAATAACAGATTGCCTGACAATATCTCTGAAAAAGATCTTTTCCCTTATTTTTCGCATCTGATTAGTGAGGATAGTAAAAGCTCACTATTACAATATGGTTTTTACTGGAAAAGTTTGTCAAGATACACAAATATAGTTGAGCCGAATAATCTCAAGATCTTTCTTTTTGAGAATCTTAAACATGATACCCCTAGAGTGCTACAAGATATTTGTCGCTTTTTGTCTGTCGATGACACATATTTTTTAGGAAACTATAGCCCTACCTTTAATCAGGCAGGCATACCGAAGAATAAAACTATCTATAGCTTGCTTGAACACTTTAGACGCACGTATGGTCCTGGCCTATCAAGGTATTTCCCGGAAAGTACATATGAAACACTTAGAAAGCTTTATGTTGAGACTAGAAGCCGTTTTTTGATGTCAGTTAATAGAGTCCCTCAGCTTCCATTGCATCTTCGCAAACAACTCATTGATATTTATTTTGATGACATCATGGAACTACAGCGTTTTTTAAACACAGATCTTACCGGTTGGTATCAACTCTAGATTAATTTCATAGATGACTTTGAAGTGTTCGAATCCAACTAATGGAGGTGATATTTGGTTCAAGGATATCATGAATATTTTTTCTGAGTATGGCTGGTCCTATTCTATTCATTCCTATAGTAGCAACAGAGGAAAGTTTAATGTTCATGCATCGCCTCACCAAGAAGAAGTAGTTTCAGAAATGCTTAGGTATTAACCAACTAATTTCATCTCTCTATTTTTACTCTATTATTTCCTTCATTAGCAACATAGCCCTTTCTTTTCTCTATAAAATCATGCTTTCTAAGTTCATTTTTCAAATAAAAGAGTTAATAAAAAATGTTCGCTTTTGGAGAGAAAATCATCTTATTCTTCGAGAGTTAAAACATATTCGCTGGCTAGTATTTTTATCCCTGCTTTTTTCATTGATAGCAGCTTTGTCTGCTGGACTTACTATTGGTTCAATTGGGGTATTCCTTCAAAGCTTGGCTAAGCCTGATGAATTCCCTATCCGCACTGGTTTCGATTGGTTCGATGTTCATGTTCTTGCAACTCGGGCTCCCGTGGATCAGCGTATTTATCGCATTGCTTTTTTAATATTGTTGATGACTTGGATTCAGTCTGCTTTTCAGTATTTTAGCTTGCTTTATTCTAAGCTAACTGCCTTTAGCCTGGTTGACCGTATACATAAGTCGATATTTGAACAATTGCAGAGTCTTAGTCTCAGCTTTTTTTTCAAGAAGTCTTCCGGTGAGTTGATCAATATTTTGCGAGGTGAGACTGATCAGATCCAGCATGTGCTTATCTCAATGTCAATGTTAGTGACTCAAGGCTTTACAATGCTTGTATATGTGGCTTTGATGCTAACACTTTCTTGGCAATTATTCCTCGGTGCATTGGTAGGATTTAGTCTTTTATCGGTTGTTATTTCAAAGATTACCTCAAGAGTTCGCGAAGCTAGTTTTGATGTTCCAGCTGCGAATAAGCAATTAACCTCTATTGGTCTAGAATTTATTGATGGTATTCGTACTGTTCATTCCTGTGTTACTCAGGAGTATGAGCGTCAACGATTTTATAGAGCTAGTCAGAATGTCTTAAATGCTCGTGCCAAAGTGGGTCGACTAGCTGTTGCCGTTCAACCCCTGACTCGCGGTATGGCAGGTACGATGCTTATTGTGATGGTTGCTTTCGCTTTTAATTCTTTGGTTCGTCCTGGGCATATGCGGACAGCCACATTGCTAACTTTTCTGGTGACCTTATCGCGCACAATGCCGCTGTTGACTCAAATCAACGGATCCTTGGCAAGAATGAGTAGCTTTCAAGGTTCGTTTAACAGTGTCAGTGAGCTTCTGAGACGAGATAATAAGCAGTACCTAATGAATGGAAGTCAAATTTTTTCACAGCTAACACATTCGATTGACTTTATTGCTGTTGATTTTAGCTATCATTCTGACGAAGTTGTTCTCAAAGATATTACTCTATCTATTAAAAAAGGACAGACTACGGCGCTAGTTGGTTCTTCGGGGGCTGGTAAATCAACATTAGCTGAGTTGATTCCTCGATTTTTTGACCCTAGCCAGGGTTCGATTCTGATTGATGGAGTCGATCTACGTGATCTAGATATAAATTCTTTCCGAAGTCGGATGGCGATTGTTAGTCAAGATACCTTTATATTCAATACTTCTGTAAGAGACAACATCGCTTACGGTCTTGACCATATAGATGAAGATTTGATTTTGGAAGTGGCTCGCCAAGCTGGAGCATTAGATTTTATTCTTGAGCTTCCCCATGGATTTGATACCAACCTGGGCGATCGCGGTACTCGTTTATCTGGTGGTCAACGTCAGCGGATCGCAATAGCTCGTGCACTATTGCGTAATCCAGAAATTCTGATATTAGATGAGGCAACAAGTGCTTTAGACTCAGAAACAGAACGAGTAATACAAGAATCTCTGGCAAAATTAGCCATTGGCCGGACTGTCATTGCTATTGCCCATCGATTATCAACTATCGCTCAAGCGGATAAGGTTGTGGTGCTAGAGCAAGGTTGCATAGTTGAGCAAGGGCGTTATCAAAATCTTCTTGAAAGGCGTGGACTGCTATGGAAATATCACCAGATGCAGTATGACCTAAGTCCATCAAGTTAGTTCAAATCATTTATACACTTCAATTTGGATACTTCGATACAAGAATCTTGTCACTCGCTTCTGAATGTAATTGACCTCTTATTTTGTCTATCGATTAGAGATTTGTAATCGTCCTCCCTCCCATTTTTTTTGATTAGAGAAACAAACCTATGAAGCAGCCTGTTATTGCAATTGGTTTAGATGCAGCAGATCCAAATCTGCTTGAAACTTGGATGTCTCAGGGATATCTTCAGAATCTTAAACGCCTTCGTGAGCAAGGTGCCTACGGTCGCCTGAGCAACATTGACTATTACAAGGCGGAAACCCCATGGACTACTTTTTTAACGGGTTGCTTACCTGATAAGACTGGATATTGGTCCCCGCTTAAATTTTGGGAGGGAACCTACAATGTTGAGCAGATTGAAGCCTATAGTTTTGATGAGTATGCCCCTTTCTATGACTTGGGTGACCAATATCGAGTGGCGACTTTTGACCTACCGCAATCTACGCTTGCCCGTGATGTTAATGGGGTGCAGGTACTTGCTTGGGGAGCGCACTCTCCTCAAACACCAAGTTGCTCAAAGCCCAACGAACTATTAGAGGCTTTGAATGAACGCCATGGGAAGCACCCAGCCCTTCATAAAGATCATGGTGATTGGTGGGATCAAGCTTATCTCCATCGTCTACGTCAGTCGTTAATTTCGGGACTTAAGCAGCGAGTAAATATTTGTCGTGACTTGCTACAACAGGACCAATGGGATTTATTTTTGACCATCTTTGGTGAAACCCATTCAGCAGGTCACGATCTTTGGTTTATGAGCCAATCTGACCACCCCCTATACGAGTATGGAAAAGGGCAACTAGGTACCGAAGACCCAATGCTCGATGTTTTTGATGCGGCAGATCAAGCCATTGGAGAAATCCTTGATGCTGCTCCTGAAGATGCCACTGTCGTGGTATTTGCTGCCCACGGTAGTGGCAGTAACATAACTGATGTTGCCAGTATGCTGTTTTTACCTGAATTTTTGTATCGCTTCAGCTTTCCAGGTAAGACGATGCTTGCCCCTGGGCACAAGAGCGCCACAGTTCCACCCGTGATCACCTCTCCTAATACTAAGAGCTGGACAAGTGACATTTGGCAGCGGAAACATATAGCCAATCCATTTGAGCGCTTTCTGCGAAAGCGTTTACCCACTCGATATCATAGATATATAGACAGGCTTGGGAGTTTTAGAGCCCATAGATTGATTTCTCCCGGACAATTACAAAAGCGAGGGGTTCCACTCTTTTGGCAGCCCACGTTGTGGTACAAGCTGCTGTGGCCACATATGAAGGCTTTCGCTCTGCCTAGCTTCTCGGAAGGCTATATTCGCGTCAATCTCCAAGGCCGAGAACCCAATGGGCTTGTTCCTCCGGAAGAATACGACTCTTTGTGCGATGAGTTGATCCAACAACTAAATTTGATCGTTAATCCCCGAACGGGGGAATCAGTTGTCAAAAAAGTAAGACGAACCAGACAATCGGCCCATGACAACGATCCAAAACTGCCAGATGCAGACTTGGTTGTGGAATGGACTGACATGCCAGCAGATGTCATTGATCATTCTCAATTCGGTCGCATCGGCCCAGTGCCCTATCGTCGCACAGGTAGCCACCGTTCGCAGGGCTTTTTGATCATGAAAGGTCCAGATATTGCTTCAGGGACAACATTACCCATAGGTCATGGGGTTGACTTAGCGCCAACCATCTTAGATTTAATGGATGCACCAATTCCTGATTACTTTGATGGTCAGTCTTTAGTACAACCAGTACTTCAAAAAAGTGGCACTTAACTGGAGGGAAAATTTATTTCTGAGGAATTTTTTTGAGTAATTATGCTTCTCTTATTGTTTATCACAGAAAAACTCTATATTGCCTCATTTTCTGTTAGGAAATGTTTGTCGAAGGAATACTCTAGGATAAATCTGAAACTTCTAGAGAAACACCCAAGATTTCGCTTCTTTTTGTCAAAGAGTGAGTTCGGGAGGACCAACAGAGGAGTGATGCAGCCTTTTTGAAATGTCTTTTAACAGAACTATCTCTCTAGGATTTTAAGTTAAAGATACCAACCAAAATAATGTACGTTGCGAAAGCATTCAGAAAGAGATTGAGTCAGTGTGTTGAAATCTAGTGATAAGTTGCCCAAAGTATTTTGTATTGGCCTGATTAAGACTGGTACAACCAGTCTTGGCTATGCCTTAAAAATGCTTGGTTATAATCATACGACTTCAAATCGGAACGTGCTATTAGAGGATGTTGTAAACGGCAATCTGCAGCAGATATTTGCTTGGGTCGATCAGTATGATAGCTTTGACGATTGGCCTTGGCCCTTCATTTATCGTGAGCTTGATAGTCATTATCCTGATTCTCGTTTTATTCTCACTACCCGGTTAAATGAAGAGATCTGGCTCAGAAGTGTTCTGCAGCATTCAGAGTGGTGCGGACCATCGTCTGGGCGTGAGAAATTCTTTGGCCATGCTATGCCTCAGAAGCATGAGCGACAGTATATTAATCGCTACAGAGAGCATCACCGACAAGTACGAGACTACTTTCGTAATCGACCTGACAAATTGCTTGAGGTCTGTTGGGAAAAGGGGCAAGGATGGCCTGAACTTTGTTCTTTTCTAAATATGCCAGTTCCTAATGCTCAATTCCCATGTGCAAATACCAAGTCCAATCGGATAAATAAATAAAGTTTTGAGACCAGGCTTTTCAAGACAATGTATCGTGAGTTAGCGTCCCCATGGCAACATTTTTAGACCTGCTGGCGAAATATAGCGGCTGGAGTGTTGTAATATCGTCAATCTACGCCTCCCAACTCGCTCCTGCTGATTTACGCCTCTATGTCACAGATAAGTATGCTCTTGAAGGCTTGACTAAAGCTGCTGCTAATGTTGAGACTATGGTCAATTTATTTGTCTAAGACTGTCTAAGTGGGGGAGCTCACTATTTGCTAATTATGCTTATTTAAACGCAAAACAAATGTGTCATTAATCTATTAAAATGTCCATACAAATATCTGCTATTATTTGCACTTTTAACCGTGCTGACCATCTTCGTAAGTCACTCAAAAGTTTAGCTGAGCAAACCCTCGTTACAGAGCTTTATGAGATATTGGTCATAGATAACTGCTCGACTGATGAGACCAAAAAGGTTGTAACTGCTGAACTGGTTAACATACCTAACTTACACTACATTTATGAGCCAAAGTTAGGGCTGTCTCAGGCTCGGAATACTGGCTGGCAGCATGCTAAGGGAAAGTACATTGCCTATCTTGATGATGATGCCATTGCAAATCCTCAATGGTTGGAAGATGTCTGTAAGGCTTTTGAAGAGATCCAGCCCCAGCCTGGCTGTGTTGGAGGCAAGACGGAACCCATTTGGGAGTCGACCAAGCCGCTGTGGTTGCCAGATGAGTTTCTTTCATATCTCACCATAGTGGATTGGTCGGATAAACCCATTTTCCTCGAGAATAATCAGTTTATTGCAGGTGCTAATATGGCTATCCTGCGATCGCTACTTGTTGAACTAGGTGGCTTTACCTTAGATCTAGGCCGAAAAGGGAAGAGTCTATTATCATGTGAAGAAATTTTGCTGCGGGATCAAATTAGAGATAAAGGCTATGGAATTTATTATGATCCTGATATTTTCGTTAAGCATTTTATCCCTAGTTCTAGGCTAACTCAATCTTGGTTTACTCAAAGACTCTATTGGCAAGGTGTTTCTAGGGCCAATCTTTTTGATATTCAAGTTTCATCATCTAAATTTAGATTAATTAAGTCAGTTATGGGCAGGCTATTAGAATTAATAAAGTCTCCAATGGAAGTTTTATATTTATGGATGCCAACAGATAAACCAGAACGTTTTAAACAGAAATGTAATGCTTTATGGAAAATTGGTTATATGTCAGGGCTAACATCCATTTTGTTTTCGCGTGCGCGTTCGAAAACAAAGGAAAAAGAATCCTCGCAATTGGGTAACTGAAAATAACTCTGGCCTGAATTCTGCAGGGGTGGCAAACCGTATACGGTCGATTCGGTGTAGTTTTACCCCATCTTTGCGGGTAATCTACACCAGATTTTTTGGGGTGGGTCTGTGAGAATAGGGTTACTGAAGCACAGAACCTTTGATGAAGCAAACCTCTCTGTTTAACCTGTTTCAAACTGCCTTTCGTAAAGGTATTCGCCATCCCAAATATCGCTGGGCTCTCATCGTTGGGGCGCTGTTTTATCTGGTTAGCCCGTTAGATATCGCCCCTGATGTTTTGCCGGTAGTGGGTTGGATTGATGACGGTGTACTAGCGACTTTCCTCATTTCTGAAGTCTGTCAGCTGATGTTGGAAAACAAGAAAAACCGCACTTCTGAAGAAACGTTTGCAACCGCGAACACAATTGATATTGAAGCAAACCCTGTTGTTTAGTAGCTCCACAATTTCAGACATACAGTGCAGGAGATTTTACGGATGGATATGAACAATACAACTCCAATGATGCAGACCTTTAACCAAATCAAAACTGAAGGTGGGACTCGTAGCCAGCGGATTGGCAAGATCCTCAAGGATGCCTTTAATCAAACTTCTGCAGAACTGAAAGAAGGGTATACCATTGTTCGCCCTCTAGCTGCAGAAATGTCGGCCACAGCCGCTGCAGACCTGAAAGAAAAGCGCCATCAAGCGTCCAGTAATTTCAAAGAAGCCTGGGGCAATGAAACAGACTCCAGTTCAACCTGGGAGCGTTTACAACGGGTCTTCCAGATGATGGCAACCGCTCTTAAAAAGACCCTCACGCCTCCGTTACGGAAGCAAGCCACTCGCGTCGATACCAAATTCACGGATCAGTATGGTGACTCCTACACATCCATGAAGCGCGGACTCCAGTCTCTTAAAAACTGGTACGTCAAAGCCACGGATGCTGCCGACCCTGCTGATTCGTCCACTCAGCCTCAAGCAGTTCCCCATGGGAGCGTGACGGTGGATGTGGTGGCCTCAACCGTTGAGTCCCCGGTTCAGTAAAGCTGTGGGCATGGATTCAGCCCCAAAGTCGCTCACTACACTTCCCCTTCAGATCTTGAAAGACCTGGCTCTGCCGCTAGGATAGAGTTGAGACTCCCTTCAAGTCTGGAGGGATTTTCTTAATCTTTGTCATCTTAGGTTATGTCTTCCCTTGTCCAACTCCGTTCTTTAGAAGACTTGCTGGTTACCGCGATCGCAATCGCAACCCAATGCCATACCGATCAAATCGATAAAGCAGGCCAGCCCTACATTAACCACCCCCTGCGAGTCATGGCAGCGGGCAATACTCTGCCTGAGAAAATCGTGGGCGTGCTCCATGATGCCGTGGAAGACTCAGCTTTAACCCTGGAGGAACTGGCTGAGGCAGGATTCCCTGACGAGATTTTGGCCGCCATTGATGCGATTACCAAACGTGAGCAGGAACCCTATGAAGGGTATTTGGAAAGAGTGATGGATAATGCGATCGCACTGCAGGTCAAAATTGCTGATATGACAGACAACATGGATATCAGCCGGATTGCGAATCCAACCGATAAAGACTGGGCCAGATTGAGAAAATATAAAGCCATCCTGCCGAGACTGCAGCAGCGGTTACCAGAGAATCAGGAATTCAGACGACATAAAGATTAGCGAAGCAGGTTGCTTGCCACTCAATCGTCAACAACAATAGAGTTGAACGCTACATTAGGCGATGTTTTGGTGAAGTTACTCCATGTCTTGATTGCTTTGAGCCGAAAAGCTAGCTTATTCGCCTGCCTAATGGTGATGGGGTTAGGGTTGAATCTCTCCTCTGCCTGGGCGGCCTCGCCTGAAGACGGAGTAGTGCTGTTTGAGAACTACTGTGCAGGCTGTCACCCCAAAGGCGGCAATATTATCCGTCGTCGTAAAACTTTAAAGCAGAAATCTTTAGAACGGGATGGCTACGGCGCTCTGGAGCCACTTATCAATCTTATTGACCAGGGACAAAACAATATGCCGGGGTTTGCAGATCAGCTCAACAATACGCAAGTGGAGACTGTGGCCCAGTTTGTTCTAGAACAAGCTAGCCACACTTGGAAATAAACCCCTAGCGTTAGGAGCAGGCTCTTGGAACCTCTCAAGATCAACATAGCCACTCCAGCAGAAGTAGAGGATTGTCTGGCTATTCTCACCTTAGCCTTCTGTAGCGATCCAGCGTTTCGGTGGATGTTTCCACAGCCATCTCAATATGCTCAAGGTTTACCGCTGTTCGCTCAAGCCTTTGGAGGAGAAGCTTTTCACCAGGCCACTGCATTTTATACTGAGGAGTTTGGTGCGGTGGCGCTTTGGCTACCTCCTAACACTCAGCCCAATGAATCAGCCTTGATGGCATTCATTCAGCAGGGGGTTGAGGAGAGTCAACAATTGGCCCTAGACTCTATTCTGGAGCAGCTTGATGGTTACCATCCCCAAGTCCCCCATTGGCATTTAGCCCTGATCGGCACGGATCCAATCTGTCAGGGGCAAGGCTATGGATCAGCATTACTCGCCCACACCCTCAGGATCTGTGATCAGCAGCAAGAACTCGTGTATTTAGAAGCAACGAATGCTCGCAATGTTGCCCTTTACCAAAAGCATGGCTTTGAAATGTTGGGCACAGTGCAGGTGGGGAATTCACCCATACTCTATCCCATGCTCCGCCACCCGCAATAAACTTTATAATTGATCTTCCCCCTAGCCAGGAGTGTTATCGTGCCTACCCTTGGTGTCAATATCGATCATGTGGCGACGATTCGCCAAGCCCGTCGCACTGTAGAACCCGATCCAGTAGCTGCAGCGGTGTTAGCGGAATTAGCGGGTGCCGATGGCATTACGGTTCATCTACGGGAAGATCGACGTCATATTCAGGATCGGGATGTTGAGGTATTGCGAAAAACGGTTCGTACTCATTTAAATTTGGAAATGGCGGCAACGGCGGAAATGGTTGAGATCGCACTGCGTATCCAACCGGATTATGTCACCCTGGTGCCGGAAAAGCGAGAGGAAGTAACCACAGAAGGGGGGCTAGATGTGGTCGGCCAGCAAACTCATATGGCGGATGTAGTCCAGACCTTACAAGCTGCTAATATTCCCGTCAGCCTGTTTATCGATGCCGATGCTGCCCAAATTGAAGCAGCCGCTCAGGTGCAGGCCAAGTTTATTGAACTGCATACGGGGACTTACGCGGAAGCCAAGGGCGAGGCCCAGCAGGCCCAAGAGTTGGAAGTGCTGAAGCAGGGATGTGATCGCGCCCTTGCTTTAGGTCTGCGAGTCAATGCAGGTCATGGTTTGACCTATTGGAATACCTATCCCGTGGCCTGTTTACCGGGGATGGAAGAACTGAATATTGGCCATACGATTATGAGTCGGTCGGTGTTGGTGGGTTTGGAGCGGGCCGTGCGGGAAATGAAGGACGTGATTGCAGGGCGAGGCTAGGTTGACAGCGTCGTTACCTGCTGACATATCCAAACACGCATAATTTAGGCCTAAATAGCAGATATCTTCACTGTTAGAGGTCTTCTCATTCTGGTTTGGAGAAGATTCAGTGGGAGGTCTGTCAGGGATGAAACTTAAACAACAAGCCACAGTAAATCTTCGGCAAGGTTTGCCCTTAGGATCGCATGTCCTTGTTGTATTGAAATGATCAGCCTTGTTAATAAGATTGAGCAACCTGAAAAGGATTTGCCTATTCTAGGATTCCACCTGCGATGGATAAATCATTACCGCCTGATATTTTTGCAGCACTAAAAAGCCCGGTTTTATCAACCACAATTTCTCCTAACGGGCAACAAGTCGTTGCAGGGTTAAAAGACGGTTCTCTTCATCTTTTCGATCTGGTGGAGGGCCAGCCCATTGGCCAACCCTTCTCGGGACATACTTCCTCTGTCTTGTCCGTCGCCTTCTCCCCCGATGGCCAGACCATCGTCAGTCAGTGGCAGTTATGACAACACCCTGCGCTTGTGGAATCTTGAGGGCCAGCCCATCGGCCAACCCTTCTCGGGACATACTGCCCCTGTCAGGTCCGTCGCCTTCTCCCCAGATGGAAAAACCATCGTCAGTGGCAGTTCTGACAGAACAATATGTCTGTGTAAACGCACCCTTGAGCAAGACTTTAGGCTCCTGTGGATGTATCCTCCCATCATTGCCAAACCCATTAAAAATTTATCTGAGCTGATCGGCAATATCCTCATTTCTCAAGGAATTAAAAACGATCGAGCCTTTGGGAATGATGCTCTAGATGTTGAAGATGAAATTAATGCATTAACTGAAGTGCTGCTACTCAGGAGCTTGACCCCTCCAGTTGCCGTCGGACTATTAGGCAATTGGGGCAGTGGCAAATCGTTTGGCATGCATCTTATTCAATCCCAGATCAAGGCTCGACGACGCCAATCAGTGACTTCAGAAGAAGCCTGGGGAAAGTGGAATCCTAGGCAAGAAGCACAAATAGAACGTATGTCTCCATCTGTGGGTCATGTTTATCAGATTCAATTCAACGCCTGGACCTATGCCAAGTCTAATCTTTGGGCAAGTTTGATGCAGGAAATCTTCTATGAATTAAATCGACAAATTACCTTAGAACAAAAACTGGGCCGCTTTTTAAGCGAAAAGGATATCCCACTCATTGAAAAAGCATCACCAATCAGTCCTGCTGATCGGAGCCAGCATTACACTCCCTATAAATTCCTGAATTATTATATTCTCCGCCACTATCGACTGATCCAATCTTTCTATCGATCGATAAAAAACAAAATCTATACAATTTTCTTATTAATTTGTTCTCTCCTTGATTTAGCGATTGGGCAACTCATTGTTCATCTAGGATTAATATTTTTCACTATTCTTTTCGCCATTTTATTGATCATCTTGTATTTAATCACTGTCTTTTTGCAATGGCGCATAGAAAAAACCCACTTCAAATCTACAGATATTAATTGGGTTAATAAACTTGATTCTTATATTGAAGGCCGACCCTTTATAGATTGGCTTGAAAGACAGCTTACAGCATATTACTTTCCCCAGCTAAACCACTTGCCAAGTGCAAGCAAATTTGACTATTTTTTGCAAGTTATTGAACGGAGTTTATTTTTCTTTTTCGAAGGTTTTCCAAAAAGAATACGGAATCGAATAACTTATTGGCAGCGCCAGCAAGGGGCATTAGAGCCAACAAAAACAGAAAGCCATTCCCAGCAAACACCACTTGGTATAGATGAGAACCTCCAATTCGGTGAAATTGCTCGGGTCAATCAAGCTTTACGACAAGGTGGGAATTTATGGGAGGTACTGTATGAAATCAACGAAGCAGATGCCGATGCCCTACTGGAACAACGGCTGAGCAAAGAAGACAGAGCAAAGTGGAGCAGCTTAAAATCCGATCAAGAAATATCCAATGTCCTTTGGTCAACACTAGATAAAATTCAACGACAGAAAACTCAGAACTTTCAGGCATTGGAGCAAAAGCTTAAAGAAGCTGAAAAAACCTTAGAACGAAAGCAAAAAAGCAACGAAATTAGTATCAATCAGAAACTCAATCGACGAAGAATAGGAGCACTATGGACACCATTCTTTAACGGTATTGCCCGACTCAAATTTTCTAAAGAGGATATCGAAGCCTTTTCTGCTGCTGGCAAATCTTTCCAAAGGTTTCGTGACACTATTAAAAGCTGGCAAGGCTTACTTGCCCTATTCTGTATGGGTTTGTTGATTGCACTTACCGTCAGCTCTGACAGTCGAGAAGTAATTATCCAACTGTTACAAACCATCCTCAATTCTCAAACTCTTCGTGACCTCATACCTGAATGGATTAAGAACCGTCTCAATTCACTAGTCTCTTGGCTTTCTGAGGCAATCAAAGAATTTCCGACCTGGTTGCAGCTTGGATCTGCCACGTTGATTAGCCTACTACCTATCATCAAAGCCCTCACAACCTACATTGGCTCAGTCCAAAAGGAGCAAGCTCGCATTCAAGGCGAGAAAGATACCTTAATCCAACAGTCCCAGGACAGAGTCGCATCAGAAGCCCAAGCAGTTGCTCAACTACGTTTAAGGGTTGAAGAAGAACGTCTACAGTTGGGACCCAATGCGCAATATCCTTCATTACTCGACTTCGTCAACGCTCGCATATCAGGCGATGACTATGGCAAACATCTGGGTCTAATGCAGCAGATCAAACAAGACCTTGCGGCCCTATCCTCGCGTCTGACCCTAAATCAAGGCAATGAGGAAGAAATTCAACAACTTTTTCCCCGTGGTCCTGCCAGAGTATTTCTCTACATTGATGATCTCGATCGTTGTCCCCCCGACCGCGTCGTTGAAGTGCTGGAAGCGGTCCAGCTTCTCCTTAATACCAAACTATTTGTTGTCATTTTAGCCATTGACGATCGCTACATTGCCCGTGCGCTAGAACAAGTCTATGCAGGCGTTCTCAAGCGCCGAGGCAAACCCTCCGGTATCGACTACCTGGAAAAAATCATCCAAATCCCCTATCGCATGCGTCCCATTTCACCGGACACCGTTGAAAAGTACTTTCGTTCACAGCTCACCATCAAAGAACCAAATTCAGACCCAGAGGATCAGTCACGTAAAGCAGGCAATGTGTATCAGGCTGTCCATGATCCAAGTACTAAGCCTTCAAGTCACTCCAATTCAGAGTCAGGGCAACCAAAAAGCCAATCTATTCAAGATACAGCCAACTTAGAATCTGAAAAGCTACGGCTAGTAATCGATGAAGTAGATCACCTATCCAGTGCAGAGGATGAAACGATAGCTCAGAACCTCACCTCCTCTGCTAAATCCCCAGAGGAAAGCTTACCCAGTCCAAAACCATCTGAGCCATATGCCAAAGCTGCAGTCAATCCAAGCACAGAACCAACAGAACTTCCAAAAGCCTCTGAAACAGAACAGAAAAGCAATCCTAGCCCTGCCAAGCGTAATGAAGCACTATCAGACCAACCTCCGACTCCAGAAGAAGTCACCTATATCTCAACAATTGCAACCGTCGATGCATTTGATGAAGAAGAACTAAAGCTGTTAGTTGATTGCTGTAAATATGTGGATATCACCCCTCGTACCGGGAAAAGGCTCATCAATATCTATAAAATCCTGCAAATTATTTGGAAAACTAGGCACAAAGAAAAAGGCCACGACCTTCCCGACGATCCAAAAAAGCGAATCGTGATGTCATTTCTGGCATTATCAGGCAGATACCCTGACTTTATGCGCAGTCTCTTCGACGAAATCGATATGCGGCTGGAGCAAGCAACCTTTGCCTCCAACAATGGAAAGATAACAGAAAATCCTTCCATCGAATTGCCTCTATCAGACTTCTTGAAAAAGCTAGGCCCCAAAAGCAATTTAAGCAATTATCAAGATTCTCACACCAAGAGAGAATGGGCTCGTTTCACCTCTGACATTAAACACATGGTGACCGATTCTACTACTCAAGCCACAGACCCTGTTCTCAACTTAGATCGTAGAACTTTTTCTCTGATGCTGTCATTTTGCTTTGTGGGAGATCTTGGCTATGATCCAGACGATCAGCCAATCAACTTTCCATCACAGCAAAATCCTGAATAATCCAAATGGGCTAGAGGAATTGCGTTGGCAGAGAGTAACATTTGCGATATCAGCGCAATGCCAAACCCTAAACTCACACCAATCCTCAGACACTTCAATCGTGCAACATCTTCAAGCAATGAAAGAAGGTATCGTGGGGTAAGGCTAGGTCTGCAATAGTAGCTGTGCAAAAGCAATCCGTGAACTCATTCCAGGACTTCGGTAAGTTATCTCTGATCTTTTGCGAACTATACTGCAATTAAATACCCCCAAGACTTCTGCCCGTATAGTTCTCAGCTAAAATTCCATGTTTAGGAATATCGCTTAAAATGACCGTCCAAATTCTGCGAAAAAAATTCACGGTAGGACAGTATCACCAGATGATTGAATCTGGCATTTTGACTGACCGGGACCATGTGGAACTTATTCAGGGAGAAATTATTGAAATGTCGCCCGTTGGCAGACACCATGCCGCCTGTGTAGATCGACTCAATGAGCTATTAGTCTTAAAGCTATTCCAAAAAGCATTGATTCGAGTGCAAAGTCCCATTCTCCTGAGTGATCACTCCGAACCACAGCCGGATGTCTCTATCCTGCAACGACGAGAAGATTTTTACGATGCAGGACACCCTAAACCTGACGATATTTTTGCCTTGGTAGAGGTGTCCGATAGCACCATTGAGTTTGACCGGGACGTGAAAATTCCTATGTACGCTCAGGAACACATTCCTGAGGTTTGGCTGGTTAACCTAAACGATACCCAGGTTAAACGCTATTGCCAGCCCATAACGACTACTTATCAACAACTGCAAATCTTTAATCTGGGAGAAATGCTTAGCTTTCAAGCATTCCCTGATGTTCCCATAGAGATAAACCAAATCTTCGGATAGAGCAACTGAGTCTTCCAAAGATGAAGTAGATGATCTCCCTCCACCCCGTTACTCTCAAAACCCAGAACTGATTGCTGCTCATTTCCTACACTCCCCTCAACCTCCTGGCGCATAGTGTTGCTAAGAGTGGATCAATGATGGTCTAGCCCATTTAGCTTGGCAGCAAGAGAGTCGAGTCTTAAATCAATCGCATCAAACCGTTTCGTGCTTTCGTACGCCATGATTTCAAAGGCTTCGCTAACCCAGCCTTCAGCGCTGACGATAATGAAAAAAGCAGCACAGTCGTTGCTGAGCTGCTGTTGGTTATTTTAGGAGGTATGTTGAAAGTTGCTAACTGCAAATAAAAGCAATGATTACTGAGGTTTATTGCGACGCTTTTCCCCTTGAGCGAGGTAGGTAATTAAACCAAAAGCGACCAAGAATTCACAGACCATGATGGTCCAAAACATTGTATGGGTTGGGTCTTGAATCATGATGAGGCCCTATAAGGTTGTGACTGTTCAATAGAATTAGTTGCTTAACTCTAGTATTTCCCTGATGCTATCAAAATCGCTTGGGTAGATGCACTGAAATCCCCTTGGGATCAGTATCTTTTTATTAAAAAACAGGCAAATAACGTTATAAAATATTGCGACCCATGAATAAATATTGATGAAGGTCGCTACAAACCAAATAACACCATTAGAGGCCACAAAATCAGCCCCAACCAAGCAAGAAGTGAGGAAACTAAGGTCAAAACGACGCTTAACAGGGCTTTTTGCCAGTGAAGTTGATGGACCTGGCCCAAGGCACGGGTCAGGGTAATCACCGTGCCGATTAAAACGACAAACCCTAACAATAGACCTAAAAACTGGCCCAAGAGACTAGGCCATCGCGACGCTGCGATCGCAGGCCCCGAGATCATCAAAGGCCATAATCCCTGCATCACCGCCTGCAAACTTGCTTGCGCACTCCCTTGTCCCCCGAATAGCTGGGCAATAAAGTGCAGTGCTGCGGATACCCATAGCCAGCCCAACAGGCCTGCGACCAAAAAGAGGAGGAAGAAAATAATAACACCCGCAATGCCTGCTCCCGTTTTGCCAGCGGCATTCAAGGCCAAAATACTGAGGAGGACAAAGCCAATGAGGACGGTGATCGATGAGTGACTTCGTGACGGTTGAGGACCAAAGAAAGTCGTAAATAGAGCATCCAGCATTGCTTACTCCATAATCGTCAGGGGAATCTTATACCAGCGGGGCCATTGGGATTCAGACGAAATCCATTCCGTGGGCAGGGGTGGGTAAGACTGCGATAAAAATGGACCTAAATCCCCAAAAAAACTGCTTTTACCAAAATCCCGGACGCTGGGTTCACCCGAAATATTGGCTAATTCGGCGGTCGTCTTGAGGGCATCATAATAATTACCGAGAGAATCTACTAGATTTTTCTCTTTGGCTTGAGTTCCTGTAAAGATCCGGCCATCGGCTAACGGCTTAAGTTTGTCTAAAGACATCTCTCGTCCAGCCACGATGGCATCCAAGAACTGCTGATACGATTCATCTACGACGCCTTGCAGGATTTTTCGCTCTTCGGGTTTGGTCTCTCGGAAGGGAGACAGAATATCTTTCAACGGTCCACTTTGAATCGTGTTGGTTTGGACGCCAATCTTATCCATTAGGGATGAGACATTTTGGGTGCGGACAATCACCCCAATTGAGCCAGTGATGGAGGACGGATTGGCCACAATATGGTCAGCTGCACTGGCAATGTAGTAGCCCCCCGAAGCAGCCACATCTCCTAAACTGGCAATAATCTTAATATCTGAGTCATTGCGGGTGCGCATCAGTTCCTCATAGACAGCTTGAGAGGCAGCAGCGGTCCCACCCGGGCTATTGATCCGTAGCAAAATCGCTTTAATGCCCTCATCTTCTCGAGCATTTTTAATGCTCTGAATCAGTTTATTGGCGTTAGCTCCATCCCCGGAGCTGAAGGCTCCCCCCGAGGATTCATCGCTGATCACACCATAAACATTGATCAAGGCGACATTAGCAGACCCTGGCGACTTGCTTTTGCTAACCGATCCGCCCAACCAGTTTCCCAAAGCAGCAATAAAACAGAGAGTCACTAATGCTAAAGCCAGGATGCGATTCAAACGCATAGCAAGACATGCTCCTTTAATTGAACATTGGTTGGACGGGCAACCGATAGGACCCCAAAGATTGGGCTTAACCTATTCCCTTAGACGGCAACCGCCTACCTTATCAGTGTCCCACCTATTGTAGAAGGTTCGGGCCTTTACAGGACTGTGCGGTTTAAATAGGGCTGCAAGACGTCAGGGACGTGAACCGTCCCATCCGGTTGCTGATAATTTTCTAAGACGGCCGCCATGGTTCGTCCGACGGCCAAGCCCGATCCATTCAGGGTATGGACAAACTGGGTCCCTTTCTGACCCGATTCTTTAAAGCGGATATTGCCTCGTCTCGCTTGGAAGTCGAGGAAATTAGAGCAGCTGGAAATTTCCCGGTAACCGTCTGCCGAGGGGAGCCATACTTCGAGGTCGTAGCATTTTGCAGCTGAAAATCCGAGGTCCCCCGTACAAAGCTCGACCACGCGATAAGGCAGTTTCAGCGCCTCTAAAATAGCAGCCGCATGGTTAACAAGGGTCTCATGTTCGGCGGCTGAGGTACTGGGATGCACCAATTTGACCAGTTCAACTTTATTAAATTGATGAAGCCGGATCAGGCCCCGGGTATCGCGCCCATAGCTCCCTGCTTCTCGTCGAAAACAAGGGGTATAGGCACAGTGATAGATGGGTAGATCTTCAGCGTTGATAATCTCATCCCGGTAGAGGTTGGTGACAGGGACTTCGGCGGTGGGACTCAGCCACAAGTCATCTTGATCACATTTAAAGCTTTCTTCGGCGAACTTGGGGAGTTGTCCGGTCGCCGTTAAAGAATCGCTGTTGACCAGAACGGGTGGTAGAACTTCGACATAGCCGGCTGCTACCTGTTGATCGAGCATCAATTGAATCAGGGCACGTTCTAAGGCAGCCCCAGCTCCAACCAATGTAGCAAAGCGACTTTGAGCAATTTTGACAGAGCGCTCAAAGTTTAAAATACCGAGATTTTCACCAATTTCCCAATGGGCCAGTTTGGCATTGTTAGGAATGTATTCTGCTCCCCATTGCCGCACTTCGATATTGTCTGTTTCATTTTTACCCACTGGGGTATCATCACTGGGTAAATTCGGTATCGTCAGCAACAGCTCGCCAATTTCGGCTTTTAGATCGCGTTCTTGTGGTTCTAACTCACTCAGAGTGGCTTTGACGGTGCCGCCTTCCTGTCGCAGTTCCTGAATTTCTGGATCTTGAGGATTGGAGCCGGATTTCATCCGTTCGCCGATCGTTTTACCAATTTGATTACTGCGGGCTTGGAGTTGCGATCGCTGGGTCTCCAATTCGCGCTGCTTTTGATCTAGGTCCAAAATAGCCTGCAGATCATACTCTCCCCGCCGACTGAGACGATCTGCAAAGGCTCCCGGGTGATCCCGTAGCTGCTTTAAATCAATCACGTTTCAACTGTTCCGCTGCGCGATACCGACAACTTAACAGGATATACCGGATATCGGGTTAACGATCAGAGTTCAGTTAGGTGGATGCGCATAGTCCATGGTTTTTCTCGATTGTTGGATGACGCTTTCGTCAGATGGAGCGGATTTAGGGATGGATCGCGGATCTAGCCTCATTCGTCCCTGAAACTCTAGATAACGTCAGTAGAGACTTCCGCATACTTGAGAATCATTTGAATGGTATTGAGTTCATGCTCAATGCAGGACATCTCGGTATTGAAATCTTGATGCAGGTTGGTCTGAGCATCAAAGATATCATGGCCCGGCCGATAGTCTTCCTGAGCACAGCGATGATCAAAATAGAGTTCTTCCAGAATCGTTAAACTGGCTTGCCAGCGTTGTAAATCCAACACCCTAATTTGGCGAATCCAAGCCTGTTTGACATAGATCGGCAGAAAGCGAGATAGCTGGATATATGAGATTAGGCGGTGGCAGGAGAGTGCAATTAGCTCTCCTAGAGAAGGGAGCGTTGCGGATGTTTCCACGGCCTGGAACAACGAGGTTTGGGCATCCGTTGAACAGGTCACTTTGGCGTGATCTCGGTTTAGCGAGATGGCATATAGGGATGGGGTTGAGTTGGCCCATGTCGCCTGGATGGCCTCATCCCTTTTGTGTGGATTCCAATCGGACTTAGATCCTTGAGTTCCTTTATCTAAGAAATTGCTAACCATTTATACTTCTCCCAGTCATCATTCCCCCTTCCACAGAGACCCAAGTTGCAAACCCTGTATTGAATCCTTGAGCCGTCCTATTGGAGGGATATGCTAAGCATCTCAGATCTAAAAAGGGTCAGCGATGAGAATCATCACTGACCACGGCTGAGAGCTATCACGACGATGACGTGATTGTTATCACTTAAAGCGAATTCAAGATGCTTGGCGGTGGGAACGGACTGGCTATCCCGAATAGGAATGGAGAGACGGCTCGGAAGGATTTAAGCTGAGCAAGCAAGAATTCAAATAGGCTCCCATCTGTGCCATTAGCGTGGAGTGGGCTAAGAGGGACTCTTGGACAAATTGACCGGGTGCAGCCAGAGCTTTCAGCATTTGTCGAGCCGTGAGAAATCGCTCTCCCGGGAACCGAGCAATCGCCTTATTTAAGATAGCGACAAAGGCCGAATCTTCTGCGAATGCCGCTTCGTGCCAATCGCCGATCCCCGTATCCAGATTGAACAAGTCGTAGGGGGTTTGTCCGGTTATCAAATAAATACCGATCAGACCCAGGCTGTAAAGATTGCTGGAGTAATAATGTTGATCGAGAATGACTTGCTCGTGGGGTAGGAAACCAGAGATGGGAATCCAGGGGATGGGCCGGATGTCGTTCTCTAACAACGTATTGGCAATCACCTGATTCAGTAGACCTCCGTATTGGAGCACGGGTTTTTGGTCTTCTTCCCGTAGCACAATGTTGTTGGGTTCTAATGCACAGTGGACCACCTGATTTTTGTGTAGATAGTCCACGAGAGTCAGTATCTTGGTCAAAATATGTTGAACGGTGTCCTCATCTAAGGCTCCCTGTTCTTGAACGGTTTGGGTGAGGGTGAGCCCTGGAACCCATTCCTCAACCAGGTACATTTGACCAGTCGTATCGACAAAGCTAGATAGCCAAGGAATTTGGTCATGAATTCCACCTAGTTTTTGCCAGGTATCGATTTCGGATTGAAGGCGATCGCAAAGCTGTTTTTGGATATAAGCATCTGTGGTTAGGGGTTTAACCTGGCGAATAATGCATGGCCGACGAGACGGAAGCTGCGTATCTTCTGCTAGCCAGGCGATACTCCAAGGTCCGTCTTCGAGAATACGGACAATCTGGTAGCGATGATTGAGTAAAGTAGGTGTCGGTGTGATACTAGCGTTCGCCATGGTGTGTGGCCCCCAGAACATTTATGTCTTGACAATGGCAGCTTTATCAGGTCCACTCAGTGAGGCGTATCACATCCGGGAATTGAACCTAGTCACAAAAGCATGGCTAATCGCTGGGGCTTGATAACCTCAGTGTGAGATGAGCACACGAGAATAGAGCTTAATACAGGCCATCTTGAATTCTGAGTGTGATCGCTATCACCCTTAAATAAAAAGTCCTGCATCAACGCCAAAGTAATCAGCCAAAGATTTAGCTTGAGTGATACTAATACCTCGCTTACCGTTCACCACTTCAGACACAACCCCTCGCGATCCAATAACACCGACCAAATCCTCTTGAATACATTCTCTGGTCTCCATCTAGTGCAGCAATACTTCACGGGGGCTACTGACAGGAATCGGATAAGCGGTATCTTCATACTTTTCAATCAGCATCACCAGTAGATCGAGAAGCGCTTCTTGTTCTGAGGTTTGATTCGGGAGATGTTCTAACTTTTGTGCAAGTGCGATGGCCGAAGGCCGGTCGATGATCATCGCAGCCTCGTTTTCCTGTTCAGAAGTGATCACTTTGGGACGATACTCCGCTAATAATTGACTGTAGATATCCGCATTAAAAGTAAGGGGCATTTTCCCAGAGATTTTTATCGTGATCAGTGTGGGTCAGAATATATTTGGTGTAGACTTGCTGCTTAACGTAGTTGATATCCACAACTAAACAATAACTAGCTCAAGACGAAGGTTATACGGTGATGTTGGTGACTCACGACAACCGCATTCTAGATATGGCCGATCGAATCCTGCAAATGGAAGACGGTCAGCTACCGCCCTCAGACTAAAGGCTTGTTGCTATAGTCTGAACTTGTGCGCAGGAGTCTCAATGCTGAGATGATATGGAGTGAATTGCTCAAAGAATACTATCTGAGTAAGAGCTGTTGTCTTGAGATTGTTGTGATGACTCGAAAAACAATAACTGCCGAAGAATTATTGGAGCGTTATGCTGCTGGAGAGAGAGATTTCAGCAATATTCAAGAGATCAAGTTCGAGATCTGTCGCCAAGCTCTATGTCAAATGAACCTCAGCGGCATTAATTTGAGTGGACTCGTACTGGAAGAACTCCCTCTGGATCAAATTAATTTTACTAAGGCTATTTTGCGAGAGACCAACTTCTTCGAATCGGGATTGGATGAAGCTATTTTCAGAGAAGCCGATTTGACTAAAGCCAGTCTCTTTTTTGCAGACTTGGATGGAGCTGACCTATCCTATGCCAAGTTAATTGAGGCTAACCTGGGTGGTGCCAGTATGATTGGTGCTAATTTGACTGGTGCTGACTTAACTAGAGCCGATTTAGCAGGAACTTATCTAGATAAGGCTAATTTGACGGACGCCAAATTGTTTGAAGCGTTGGTTGGAGATGCAGAGGCGGGGTTTGCCTATTTGGAGACTGCGATTTTTTGCAACACTACTATGCCGGACGGTTCCATCCGTACAGATATTCAAAGCTAACTCCCCCCTACTCAAATCAAAGAGTCCAGCAAATTAACAATTAAGATATCCGGCGGGCATGGGAATAATAATTTTGCTACTCCAAAATGGAGATTACGCTCTAAAGTTTGCGATTGCTGATAGCTTATCGAAACTTAGTGATACATCTTCCAACCCCAAGCTTCAATCTCCATGTCCAATACAACCAACGCCAACATCTTAATTAGCCAGTACGACGCTGGCACTCGTGATTTCACAGATATCAACCTTAATTCAGCCAAATTTTATGGCTCTCTCCACCACCCCATACTATTGGCCCACATCATTCTGGAAAAAGCTGATATAGAGAATGGAATTTTCTCTCATGTCGATTTGACAGGTGCAAACTTCCGTAGGGCCAATCTAAACGGTTGTTCATTTACGGGACCAATGCCAGAAGTCGATTTTACTGAAGCAAATCTCAGTAATACCAAAATTGGCCCCGGAGATCGGCGCGATGCCGTTTTTGCTTATGCCAACTTAACCAATGCAGACTTTGGTGGGAACCATTCGCGCGCAACGAAACAGGCCGATTACGAAAACATTGACCTACGCTACGCGAACTTAACAGGTGCACAACTCACTTCTAACTTCTCGGGCGCAGATTTTCGCGGTGCTCAACTCACAAACGCAATCTTCAAAGACAAGAGTAGTTACTGGTATCGCGCTACTTTGATTAGAACAAATTTCCATGGTGTTGATCTCAAAAACCACGATTTATCAGGGCTCGACTTAAGCGAAGCAAATCTAAGTGATACAAACCTGACTAATACCAATCTGGCCCATGCTAACTTAACAGGCGCTGATCTACGGGGGGCAATTTTAGAAGGGACAATTTTGGATCAGGCCAACCTGCTAAATGCCCAGTTTGATGACACTTTCGAAGCACACGGTAAAAACTTCTATGCTTGGGCAATTCAAAATCAGCAGGGTATGGGGCGCGATTTCGGTGCCGTTGACCTGACTTGCCTTAATTTGAAGGAATGCGACCTTAGTAGAAGCAATTTAACTGAGGCCAATCTGGAGCAAACTAATCTTGCCAGTGCCAATCTCCAAGATGCCCAACTTCAGCGTGCCAATCTTTATCGAGCCAACCTAACAGAAGCACAGTTAGCTAACAGTAATTTACAGGGAATACGAGCCATTGGGGCTAATTTTAGCGGTAGCTCTCTGGCCTCAGCTAACCTTATTCAGGCAGACTTAACGGATGCTTGTTTCGTAGGGGCCACGTTGGCAACGGCCCATTTGCAAGGGGCAAATCTCAGTAATGCCAATTTAATCGGTAGCGACTTGTCCAAAGCCAATCTAGACGATTGTACGCTCACAAACGCGATTATCTTCGATGTTGATTTCTCACAAGCGGTTAATGTCCCAGAAAAACTGCTGAACTACATAGAAATCAGTCATTCCTTAGGTATTCGACCACTGCATCGATTCACAACGATTTCAGAACAACAACTTCAAATCTGTAACGACCAGTATGGCCCAGATGCAAGTCAATACAACAATTATGCTGTTTGGTTTGATCAAGTTCCTTTGCTACCCAGTTATCAAGTTCCTCGATCCTTACTCGATACACTCTTTAGCCTCTCCCCAATCACACAGGAAACTTGGAGAGGGAATGCATCAGAAATGTACTACAGTTCACCTTTCTTTTTCAACATTTTCTCTAAGCCTAGTAGTTTATTGGGAGACCTTGAACCCACCACAGATGAAAAAAGAGAGCTAATGAAGCTTGGAGCAAAGATTTTTGCCCCAATCAAAGTCTTTTTCAATGATCTTGAATCTGACTATGCTAAGACAATTAAGCGTCCCCTAATACGGCAATCATCTGAAGAATTTGCCCAATGGATTATCAAAACCTCCGGATTAATTCTGAGGGAAGATGGGGATGGCGCATCGGCAGAAATTCCCCCAAATACAGCCCGGATTACATCAGCGGCAACAGAATTAGCCACTTTAGTGGGTCAGGAAGTTGTCATTTGTCTATTAAACGAAGGTGATTACAACGAGAATGAGCAATATTCTGCCTACGCTGTGATCAGTCAGAACTATCTCATGTTTTTCTTAAAGTACTGGGAGCTATAGTTTCTGGTAAAGACTGAATACCCATCCAATCACACCAGGATAGGGCTGGCATTAGTTTTATAGTACTATCGTCTGACTTTTGCCTTAGATTTGGAATGTTGACCAATACTTCTTTGAGTGGAACCTATGTTGATAGGGTTAATCTGGCAGTATTTACTTTAATCAAATAAGGTTGATAGCCTTGCTAATCTCGCTTCAGCGTTTTCTTTATTCGGCATCATGCCCATGAATCCTATACTTTGACCTAAGTTAGTCAGTATTTGGAGGAAAGCATGCTTGATAAAGAACCAGAGACTAGCGGTAAGCCATCCTCCAAAGAGCCTTGGCTGGCAGTTAATTGGTCGATGATTTTACCGGGATTAGGGCATCTTTATGCTGGCAAACCCTTGCAAGGGTGGGGCATCATTGTTACGTACTTAGCCTTATTTTTACTATCACTTTTCTCAGTCATTACGGCTCAGGAGACTGGGCTGATCGGCTTTGTTGCAATAGTCCTATTCTTATTATTGGGATTTGGCAGTTGGGTCGGTGCCTATCGAGCTGTAATTCGCACCAACGATTCAGCATTTGAAAATCATCGAAAAAAGCATAAAGATCCTTGGCTTGCTGTGTTCCTAAGCCGTTTCATATTAGGAGCTGGCCATCTTTATATGGGGAAATGGATTCTGGGCTCGATTCTAATCGTCGCCGAAATATTAACTTGGATTTATGCGCCGTGGCTAGTCTTCCTGGGGCTATGGTTTGTTTTACCCTTTGTCGCTAACCATGCTTATCAAGCTGCCTCAGATCAACGAAAAAACAGCAAAAATATCATATTAAAATTATTTCTGCTGCTGTTTATTGCCCCGATCGGGCTATCTATTCCGTTGGGTCTCGCTATTCGCTCATTGATTGTAGAAGCTCGGTATATTCCATCTGGAGGAATGGAACCAACTCTACAGATTAATGATCGTATCGTTGTGGATAAAGTGAGTTATCTCTTTCGAACCCCAAAACGAGGAGATATTGTTCTTTTTGAACCCACCCAGGCGTTAAAACGAGGTGGCTTTGAGAATGCTTTTTTAAAGCGGATTATTGGCATCCCCGGTGATGAGGTCGAGATTAAACAGAATGTTATATGGATTAATAATCAACCCTTGCAAGAACCCTACACAATGTCGGGAACTACTGAGAGTCCAAGCCCCGACATATGCCGTTCCAATTATGTAACGATGGACGTCGAGAGCAAGCCCATTGATCCACCTATTCCCATCTATTTATCTCAACCTCAAACGATCCCTCCCGATCATTATTTAGTATTAGGCGACCATCGGGAGAATAGTCTCGATAGTCGGTGCTGGGGACTAGTGAAACGAAGTGAAATTATTGGCCAAGCAACCAAAAGATTTTTCCCGTTTAACCGTATGGGTCGTTTGGATAAAAAGTAGTTCGAGAAGCGCTTCCTGTTCTGAGGTTTGATTTGGGAGATGTTCTAACTTTTGTGCAAGTGCAATAGTAGACTCATTATCCTGCTCAGAAGCAATGACCTTGGGACGATACTCTGCCAGCAACTGGCTGTAGGTCCCAAAATTAAAAAGTAGGGAGCATATTTCTAGAGGTTCTGATCGTCATCAGCGTGAGCCAAAATATATTGGATAGGGTTCACTCCTACAAGGTTGTAAGGGCTAGGCAACCACCTTATTTTTCTATACGTTCAAGTTCTTCACGAACAACCTTGCGTAGGGTTGCTTCTAGAGATTCGCGACTGGTCTGAATATGCTGGTGCAAGACTTCATTGATCAAAGTTTGATAATTTCCACCACCAGCCCTATGAACTTGCTCACGAAACCATGCCAGAACTTCATCATCCAGCCGAATCGTGATGCGAGTTTTACCAGATGGTTTCGGATCGATTGCTCCACGCTGACCTTTGCTGAAATCATATTCTGCTTCCATGACTATCCCTCTTCATACTGCTGTTGTTCTGGCCGAGTGGCTTTGCGCGCAGAGATGATTCTAATCTCGTTACCCCTTAGGGTGTAGACAACCACCAAAACTCGGCCAAATGCATCAAGTCCAATGGTGACCGCTCTTCATCAAACCGCTCGTCAGGGATGGTAATTGCCAAGTCATCTGAGAACACTGATACTGCATCAGCAAAGTCAACACCATGCTTACGAAGATTGGTTGCTGCTTTATCTCTATTCCATTGGTAGACCATCTCAAGCGTGGTATGCACACTTGTACATACTAACAGGTGCAAACTATTAATCTGGTTATTTTTTGTACCCAGAGATCGCTACTGTTTCTAAGCCATCAGACTGAGAATTCAGCCAAAACACTATCCTCCTAAAGCTAATAGGGCTCTTGTTCGGGTATCGAAATTGGGATCTATCGCTAATGCCTTTTGAGAATAGATCTTGGCTTGAGCTTTATTGCCTAGGGCAGCTTCTACTAAACTGGCTCGATAGAACAAACTGGCATCTTGTATGCCGAGTGCGATCGCATCCTGCAACACACTCTGAGCCTCCCGATATCGGTTCAGCCGCGACAGCACCCAAGCCAACGTCTTCAGAGTTTCAGGATCTCGACGAAGGCTGGCTTCTGTCTGCATCAGAGTCAACGCTTCCGGTAAATCTGCTTGGTGGCCTCTTGCTAACAGTAACTTTGCTAAATCCCGACGATGACCAAAATGATCCAGATCCTGGTGATCGCGAAACTCATGTTCGGCTTCATCCCAGAGCTGCTTGGCTTCCGTCAGCTTCCCTTCGAGAACCTTCAGTTGAGCGAGTCCCTGCAAGGCCGCATGGTCTAGTCCATGAGAGGCTTCTGGATGCTGAAGTAGTTGTTGATAGAGGGTTTCGGCAGTGCCGTAATTGCCTTGACGGGTTTCCAGTTCCGCCAGTTTGACTTGGGCAAAAGAAGACTGGGGTTGTAGATGTAGGGCTTCTTGATAGTACTGTTTCGCTAGAGGCAGTTGGCCCCGACGGGCATAATAGCGGCCTAGCAATGTTCGCGCCCAGGCAGATTGAGACAGTTGATCGGGTTGTTCTAGAGCCAAGGCTTGCTGGAAATCTTGGAGAGCGGCTTGATCTTCACCTTGGGCCACAAGGACCAAGGCTCGAAGGGTATAGCTGACCAAGGTCGGAGCTTGTTCAACCAACTGATCGGCCACTGGTTGTGCTTGCGCAAGCTGCCCCTGAGCTAGCTTGCTGGTCACAACAATCGAGAGGGCTTGCTGATTTATGGGATTCTCCTGCAGGACTTCCTCGGCAAACTGTAGCGCTTCCGTAAACTGATGTTCCGCTTGAGCCACTTTTGCCAGGGCCAGCTGGGCTTCGGGGTTATTGAAGGGTAAGTTAGTCAAAGACTGGCGGGCGGTTTCTTCCGCCTCGTGATACCAGTGGGTGTTGCCAGTCGAGGAGGCCAGTTGCAGATATAGAGTCGCGAGAGAGGCACGATCTAAACCATCTGTGGGATTGGCCTGAATTCGATTTTGGTAGAAGGCAATCTCGCGCTGCAGGGCATCTGTTACCGAATGTTCGACTGCATGGGAATGGGATTCTCTCGTATGGGCATGAGTTTCCCCCCCATGGGAATGGGCTCGGGCTGGCTGCCCCAGGTCAACGCTAATTCCCAGCACTAGGGTAAGCGTCACGCCTGAGAGCAAAGAGGTGCGGGACCATTTCCAGATATTCAAAATCATTGCAAAACCTCATGGTGGATTAGTAAAGCTTTCATCCTCTGCAAGCCAGGGCAGGGAAATCGCAAAGGATGAAAACAAATGGCTTTAGAACAGGGAGACTTAGTTGGGTAGCGCCAGGTAAGGAAACTGGGTTTGGAGTGGACTGTGACCCTGAGAGGGATTGCCGGGAGTGCCCTCGTAGGAGACGTTATCCGTGGTGATGGCCCCATTGGTGAGGACGCTCAGGGTGATATCCACCACATCGTCTTTCAGCAAGCGACCACGAATAGGGCTGCCTTTGCTATTCAGGGCATTGCCATAACCGCTAGTATCCGTGGTATCAATCCGCATCACGTCCGGTAAGAAAGCTTGCAGCAAGGTATTGGTGCGCTGGTCATCGTTGCCAATGGCTTTGAGGGTTTGAGCAGCTTCATTAACAATGGGACCGGCAACTTTGGCGGCAGGTTTTTGACCGGCTAGGGCAGCGGCTTCAAAGTCAGGACCGACGCTGTTGAGGGCGTTGAGGAAATCATTGGAAACAATCAGCCCTTCATTGACTGCTGGACGGGCCAAGCGTTCCACTTGTCGGTATTTGCCACCTTTGCCCCGGACGGAAATGGTTTGCCAAACGTCAAAGGTCGTGGCACCCGACTCATTCTGGAGGAACTTGATGGGAACGCGAACTGCGATCGCATTGACGTTATAGCCCGTCGTAAAATCGACCGCTTTATCAGGGTCCCGGAAGCCCACGGCAGGTCCTTTGCCTAACGCCCCCGCTCGGACCCGGAAAAACTGCTCCACATCAAAGAAAAAGGGATCTTCTCGGAGTCCGGCAAAAACGGAGAGGGTCTGGCCGCCCATGGGCACTTGGGTGGTCTTGGGGTCGCTATTAAGGGGGGTGGTGATCGCTTTGCCTACATGGCTGCTGCCGTCGCGAATCGTAGTAATTTTGACAGTCTGAGTCTGATTTGGCTTGGGTTGACTAAATTCAAACCGTAACGTCACATCTGGCTTACCCGTGGGGGTGGCATCGTTATCGGGGGTGCGAGCAATATGAAATTCGTAGCGGGCCTTGTTATTGAAATAGTATTGCTGCCGGGCCACCGACCGAGGGTTGGTATTCATAATCAACACCAAGTCATCGGTGGAGGCGTTGGGATTTTGATCGCCTTCGCGGAACACATATAAGTCCGTCAGGTTGAGATTACGGCTCTTGGTATTGGTTTCACCATCATCATGATCCGAAGCCAAGGTAGCGGGGGCAATGCTGCCCAACGAGAGGCCAAGTCCTAAAACCACGCCGCTCAATTTCAACAAAGATTTAGCAGAGAATCGGCGGGTGGCCTGATTTTGACGGGGGTTCGATAGCATGTCTATCTCCTGCGAGTACATCAATGCGTTGACAGCAACCAGAAAAGGCTGCAAATTGACTGATAATGGGCAGCAGAAGCTTGTCCGCCCTCGGGCAGACTTCGCCGTCAACTTCCTTTCA